>JBQGCL010000141.1:0-34265 GCA_052038485.1 Thermoleophilaceae bacterium
GGGCGGAAGGTCAGTGCTCGACGACCAGGTACACGCCGGTCGCCAGCAGCGCCACCCCCACGATCCGTGCCGGTGTGATCTCGCGCTGCGCCAGGCCCAGGATGCCGAGCTGGTCGAGCACGACCGAGAGCGTCAGCTGGCCGGCGATCGTCGCCGCCGTGACCCCGCCCGCGCCGAGCGTGCGCACCGAGATCAGCACGGTCGTCACGTAGACGGCGCCCAGCAGGCCGCCGATCAGCCAGTACCACTCGAGCCCGGCGACCTCGCCCATGCGGCCGAAGCCCTCGCCGGAGATCAGGGTGATCCCGACCAGCGCGCACAGGCCGATCGCAAACGAGAACGACGCCGCCGGCAGGCTCCCGATCGCCTTGCCGAGCCCCGAGTTGATCGGCGCCTGCATCGCGACCAGGCCGCCCGCCGCGGCCGTCGCCATCACGGCGATCGCCTTGCCGTCCATTACTTGGCTTCGAGCCAGTTCTCGCCGGCCCCGACGTCGACCTCGAGCGGCGGGTCCATCTCGAACGCACCCGCCATCTCCCGGCGGACGATCTCGCTCGCGGCCCCGACCTCGGCCTCGGGGCCCTCGAACAGCAGCTCGTCGTGGATCTGGAGCACCAGGCGGGTGCTCAGCGCCGCGCCGCGCAGCTCGTCGCGCGCCCGCACCATCGCCACCTTGATGATGTCGGCGGCGGTCCCCTGGATGACCATGTTCACCGCCAGCCGCTCGCCCAGGCTGCGCGTCTGGAACTGGCGCGAGCGCAGCTCGGGCACGCGCCGGATGCGCCCGAACAGGGTCGACACGGAGCCGTCAGTCGTGGCCTGGGCAATCGTGTCGTCGATGAACTGCTTGACCTTGGGGAAGCGCTCCAGGTAGGCGTCGATGAACTGCTGCGCCTCCTCCTTGTCGATCTGGAGGCGGTCGGCGAGCCCGAAAGCGGACAGCCCGTAGACGATCCCGTAGTTGACCATCTTGGCCTTCGAGCGCGTGCCGGGGTCGGTCTGGCCGCCGAGGATCGCCTCGGCGGTCGCGGTGTGGACGTCCTCGCCGCGCCGGAAGATCTCCTTCAGAACCGGCTCGTCGGCGATATGAGCGAGCAGGCGCAGCTCGACCTGGGAGTAGTCGGCCGAGATCAGCCGGCAGCCGTCCTCGGCCACGAAGCAGGCGCGGATCTCGCGGCCCTGCTCGGTGCGGATCGGGATGTTCTGGAGGTTCGGGTTCGTGCTCGACAGCCGGCCGGTGGTGGCCGCCGTTTGGTTGAAGGTGGTGTGCAGCCGCCCGTCGGCGCCGATCAGCTCGGGGAAGGCGTCCAGGTAGGTCGACTTCAGCTTCGTGACCTCGCGCCACTCCTCGATCGCCGGCACGATCTCGTGCTCGTGGCGGATCGCCTGGAGCACGCGGGCGTCGGTCGAGAAGCCGGTCTTGCCGCGGCGCTTGCGCGATAGCCCGAGCTTCTCGAAGAGGATCGGCGCCAGCTGCTGCGGCGAGCCGATCGTGAACTCCTCCCCCGCCAGGTCCCAGACGCGCCGCTCGAGCTCGATCGCGCGCTCGTTGAAGCGTGAGCTGATCGCGCGCAGGCGCTGGACGTCGAGCTTGACGCCGGCGCGCTCCATCTCGACCAGCACGTCCACCAGCGGCAGCTCGATCTCGTGGAAGAGCTTCGTCAGTCCGTCCTCGTCGAGCCGCTCGCGCTGACGCTCGGCGAGCAGACGCGTGAGCACGGCGCGCTCGGCGACGCCATCGGCGCCGGCGATGCGGGCGCCCAGGCCGAGCTCGGTGGCGAGCTCGTCGAGCGGGTAGCCGCGCCGGGCCGGGTCGATCAGGTAGGCGGCGACCAGCGTGTCGTGTGCGAGCGGCGGCGCCTCGCAGGCGTCGTCGGCCATCGCGATCGTCTTCCAGTCGTGCGCGACCACCGGCCCCCCGGCGCGCGCCATCGAGAACGCGGCGAGCGTCTCGGCCTCGGCGACGAGCACCTCGTCGCCGGCCCACGCGGCGACCGTGAGCGGCCCTCGCGGGCCCGCGTCGAAGTCGAACGAGCCCTGGGCGGGGCCGCCCACGGCGGAAGCGGGCGGCTCCGCCGCCGACGTCGACCCGGCGGCGACCGGCTCCTCCTCGGCGACCGCCTCGGCGGCCGCGTCCTCCTCGGCCGCGAGCTCGGCCTCTTCGAGCGCAACGTCATCCCCGGCGGCCGCTTCGGCGGCGGCCGCCAGCTCGTCCGGGTCCTCCCCCGGCCGCAGGGCGGCGACCGCCACGAGCTCGCCCTCCAGCGAGCCCAGCTCGGCCAGCGGCACCTCGCGGGCCTGGACCTCGACGATCTCGTCGACCCGCTCCGCGGGCGCCGCGCCGGCCTCGCCGAGCGCCTCCTCGAGCCGCTCCAGCGGGGCGCGCAGCTCGAACTCGCGGAACGTCTCGCGCAGGCGCGAGCGATCGGGCTCGCGCGCGACCATCTCGGCGAAGTCGATCTCCACGTCTACGTCGCGCACGGCCGTCGCGAGCTGCTTCGAGATGCGCGCGTTCTCGGCGTGCTCGGTCAGGTTCTGCTTGCGCTTGGCCCCCGAGATCGAGTCGATGTTGCTCAGCACCCCCTCGAGATCGCCCCACTCCTGGAGCAGCTGCGAGGCGGTCTTGTCTCCGATCCCGGGGACGCCCGGGATGTTGTCGGACGTGTCGCCCTTGAGTCCGTAGAAGTCGGGAATCCGCTCGGGCGGGATCCCGTAGCGGTCGATCACGGCGTCGCGGTCGTAGATCGTCGTGTCGGTGATGCCGCGGCCGGTGGCCATGATCCGAACGTGCGGCTGGACGAGCTGGAACATGTCGCGGTCGCCGGTCACGACCGTCACGTCGATGCCCTCGGCCGAGGCCCGCTCGGCCAGCGTCGCGATCACGTCGTCCGCCTCGTAGCCCGAGACCTTCACGTTCTCGTAGCCGAAGCTCTCGACGAGCGGGTGCATGTACGGCCACTGCTCGGACAGGAGGTCGGGACGCTCGCGCCGGCCCGCCTTGTACTCGCTGTAGACCTCGTCGCGGCCCGACGCGCCGGCGTCCCAGACGACCAGCGTCGGCTTCACGCCGTACTCCGAGATGATCTTCACGAGCATCGACGCGAACCCGAAGATCGCGTTGGTGGGCTGGCCCTTCGAGGTGGCGATCGACTCCGGAAGGGCGAAGAAGGCGCGGTAGACGAGGCTGTTCCCGTCGATCAGGAACAGCTCGCGGGGCGAATCGGCGGCCACGGGCTAACGGTATCGACGCCGTATGATCGCTGGCCCAGCCATGGCCACCCCATCGGCACAGTTCTCTCTCACTTTGCGGGTTGAGCTGCCGCAGAAGCCCGGCGGCGTACTCGGGAAGGTCACCGCCGCGATCACGCGGGCCGGCGGCGCGATCGTCGCCGTCGACACCGTCGAGGCCCGCGGCGACTACACGCTGCGCGAGATCACCGTCGAGTGCTCCAGCGTCGAGCACCGCGGCGAGGTGATCACGGCGGTCCAGTCGGTGCGGCCCGCGCGCGTCGTCGAGATCACCGACCGGACCTTCGAGGTCCACCGCCGCGGCAAGATCCACACCGGCCTGAACATGCCGCTCAAGTCGCGCGACGACCTCTCGATGGCCTACACCCCGGGCGTCGCGCGCGTCTGCACCGCGATCCAGGAGAACCGCCAGAAGGCGTTCAAGTACACGATCAAGGCGAACACGGTGGCCGTCGTCTCCGACGGCACCGCGGTGCTCGGCCTCGGCGACATCGGGCCGGAGGCCGCCATGCCCGTCATGGAGGGCAAGGCGATGCTGTTCAAGGAGTTCGCCGACGTCGACGCCTTCCCGATCTGCCTGGACACGAAGGACACCGACGAGATCGTCGAGACGGTGATCCGCATCTCCCCCACGTTCGGCGGCATCAACCTCGAGGACATCTCCTCGCCGCGCTGCTTCGAGATCGAGCAGCGCCTGGTCGAGGCGCTCGACATCCCGGTCTTCCACGACGACCAGCACGGCACCGCGATCGTCACGCTGGCCGCGCTGATCAACGCCTGCCGCCTCACCGGTCGCCAGATGGAGGATCTCCAGGTGCTGATGGTCGGCGCCGGCGCCGCCGGTGTGGCGGTGGCGAAGATCCTGATGGACGCGGGCGTCACGTCGATCGTCGCCTGCGACCGCTTCGGCGCGATCCACACCGGCCGCGACGACTACCAGGCCGGCTCGATGAACGCGCCCAAGCGCTGGCTGGCGGAGAACACCAACGCCGGCCGGCGCGACGGCACCCCGCGCGAGGTCATCGAGGGCACCGACCTGTTCGTCGGCCTGTCCGGCCCGGGCATCATCAGCGCTTCCGACCTCGAGAAGATGAACCCCGACCCGTTCGTCTTCGCGATGGCCAACCCCAACCCCGAGGTGCGGCCCGAGGAGGCCGCTCCGCACGTGCGGGTGATGGCCACCGGCCGCTCCGACTACCCCAACCAGATCAACAACGTGCTCGCCTTCCCCGGCGTCTTTCGCGGTGCGCTCGACGCCCGCGCCACGGCGATCACCGAGGAGATGAAGCTGGCCGCCGCGCGCGGCATCGCGAGCACGGTCCACGACGACGAGCTCGACGAGGACTACATCATCCCGAGCGTGTTCAACCGCGACGTCGCCCGCGAGGTGGCGAACGCGGTGCGCGACGTCGCCGAGCGCTCGGCCGAGCCGTTCGACGAGCAGCCGACCGCGGACCGCGCGGCGGTCAGCTAGTGCGGGTCGCCGTCACCGGCGCCTCGGGGCTGATCGGCAGCGCGCTGGTCCGCGAGCTGCGCGCGCGAGGCGACGAGGTGACGGCTCTCTCGCGCAGCTCGAACTGGCCGCGCCCCCAGAGCGACCCTGCCCCGGCCGACGCGCTGCGCGGCCGCGATGCGGTCGTCAACCTGATGGGCGAGCCGCTCGCCCAGCGCTGGAGCGACGAGGTCAAGCGCGAGATCCGCGACTCGCGCGTGCTCGGCACGCGCAACCTGGTCGCCGGGCTGGAGGCGCTGCCCGAACGCGAGCGCCCGCGCGTGCTCGTCTCGCAGTCGGCGGTCGGCTACTACGGCGCCCGCGGCGACGAGCCGCTCGCCGAGGACGCGCCGCCCGGCGACGACTTCCTGGCCGGCGTCGTCCGCGACTGGGAGACCGAGGCGAGCGCGGCGGAGCGCCTCGGCGTGCGTGTCGTGGTCACGCGCACCGGCGTCGTGCTGTCGCCCTCGGGCGGCGCCCTCGCGAAGATGCTGCCGTTCTTCAAGCTCGGCGTCGGCGGGCCGGTGGCCGGCGGGCGCCAGTACATGCCGTGGATCCACCTCGACGACGTGGTCGGGGCGATCCTGCTCGCGCTCGACAACGACGCGGCGAGCGGCCCGCTCAACGTCACCGCCCCCGAGCCGGTCACCAACAAGGAGTTCTCGCGCGCGCTCGGGCGCGTCCTGCGGCGCCCGGCGTTCGCGCCGGTCCCGGGGCTGGCGGTGAGGACGCTCTACGGCGAGATGGCGGTCATCGTCACCACCGGGCAGCGCGCGGTCCCCAAGCGCCTGGCCGAGCTCGACTACGACTTCCGCCGCGCCGAGCTCGAGGACGCTCTGCGCGACGCGACCTAGCGGCTGCCGCCGCAGGCGGGCGGCAGCTCCACCGGGGCCTTGTGCGTGAACGAGCCTTCGCCCGGCCGGCCGCTGGTCTTGCAGAGCGCGTAGCGCCCGGTCTCCGGCGCCACCGCGGCGCGATACGGGTATCCGATCAGGACGCCGCGGCTGGTCTCCGTCTCCGGGATGTCGCTCGTCACCGCGGTGCAGGACAGCAGCACCCGCTGCGCCGCGTCGTGGCCGACCGGCCTGCAGTCGGTGCGCTGCGCGCGCGTGTCGAGCTCGCCGGTTGCCGCACGCGCCCGCGCGTCGCGCGTGATCGCGGCCTCGATCCCGGGGATCGCCCCACCGGCGGCGATCGTGCCGGTGCGCGGCCTCATCTCGGCCTTCAGGCGCGCCAGCTCCGCCGCAGCGGCGCGCCGCGCCTCGCGCCGCTGCTCGGCGGCGCGCTCGCGGTTCGACTCGGCGATCTGCGGCCCGAGGATGATCGCCGTGACGATCCCGGCCGCGACGAGCAGCCCGATCAGGGCGAGCACGAGCCGGCGCATCGGCGGGGAGAGCTTGCGCAGCAGGAAGCGTGGAATCCCGAACAGCCCGGGAAGCGGCTCGTACCGGTCGGCCGGCCGTGCCGGCGGCGTCACTAGAGCTCGTCGGTGGTTACTCGCCTGCGCCGTGAGGTGCCCCGACCGAGCCGCCCCACCAACAGTGACAGGCCGAACAACACCAACAGGAGGATCACGAAGAACACCACGATCACGATGGTAATGGTGAGCATGTCGCCGATGTCATCGGGCTGGTCGAACAGGGCGAGCAGCAACAGGATCACGACCCAGGCGCCGCTCGCGATCAGGATCAGGAACCCATAGTCGCGCACCCGCTCGGCCCCCTGCTCGTTGCCGCGGCCGGACATGACGCCGGCGGTGATCGAGACGATCCCGTAGAGCGCGCCCGCGAGGATCAACGGGAAGTAGAGATTCCAGTCCACTAGCTCTCCCCTCCGCCGATCTCGCGCTCCGCGCGCGCCTCGGCCACCGTCTTGCCGCCGCTGCCGAAGACCCCTTGCAGCTTCCAGCGCGAGTCGGCGCGGGCCGGGACGAGCAGCCAAATCACGGCGCCGAGCAGGCTCAGCAGCAGACCGAAGGCGAGCCCGACCTTGGTCCCGTAGCCCTTGCGCTCGGACAGGTACGACGCCACGATCGCCGACGCGAGCCACAGGTAGAGCAGCCACAGGGCCTTCGCTCCCATTGCGGCGAGCAGGGTCATGCGCCGAGGTACGCCTTCTGGACGTCGGGATTGTCGCGCAGCTTGTCCGAGTCGTCGGCGAGCGCGACCGCGCCGGTCTCCAGCACGTACGCGCGCTTCGAGACCTCGAGCGCGTAGTTGGCGTTCTGCTCGACCAGCAGGATCGTCGTGCCCTGACGGTTGATCTCGACGATCGTCTCGTAGATGCGCTCGACCAGCACCGGCGCGATCCCCATCGAGGGCTCGTCGAGCAGCAGCAGCTTCGGGTTGGCCATCAGCGCGCGGCCGATCGCGAGCATCTGCTGCTCGCCGCCGGACATCGTGCCGGCCTTCTGGCGCTCGCGCTCCTTGAGGCGCGGGAACAGCTCGTAGACGCGCTCGAGGTCCGTGTCGACCCCGTCGTCCCGGCGCAGGTACGCGCCGAGATCGAGGTTCTCGCGGACGGTCATGCGGGCGAAGCAGTGGCGCCCCTCCGGCGATTGCGAGATGCCGAGCCGGACGATCTCCTGAGCCGGGGTCTCGCCGATCTCGCGGCCCTCGAAATGGATCGACCCCTCCCGCGGGGGCGTCAGCCCCGAGATCGAGCGCAGCGTGGTCGACTTGCCGGCGCCGTTCGAGCCGATCAGCGTGACGACCTCGCCCTCGTCGACCTCGAGCGAGATGCCCTTGAGCGCCTCGATGTTGCCGTAGTAGGTGTGGATGTCGTGGAGCTCGAGCAGCGCCATCAGCCCTGCTGACCTCCCTCGCGCTTGCCCAGATACGCCTCGATCACGCGGTCGTTCGCCCGGACCTCCTCCGGCTGGCCCTCCGCGATCTTCGTGCCGTGGTCCAGCACGGTGAGGTGCTCCGAGACGCCCATCACGACCCTCATGTCGTGCTCGATCAGCAGGATCGTGAGCGCGCGCTCCTCGCGCAGCTGCTCCATGAAGGCGGTCAGCCGAGCCGACTCCTGCGGGTTCATCCCGGCGGTGGGCTCGTCGAGCAGCAACAGGGCGGGGTCGGAGGCGAGCGCCCGGGCGATCTCGACGCGCCGCTGGTCTCCGTAGGAGAGGTTGCTGGCCAGCTGCTCGAAGTGGCTCTCCGCGAGGCCGACGTAGGCGAGCATCTCCCGCGCCTTGTCGCGCACCTCGATCTCTTCCCGGCGCACCGCAGGCGGGCGCAGGATCGAGCCGAACAGCCCGGCCCTCATGCGCGCGTGCTGGCCGACCATGACGTTCTCGGTGGCGGACATCGAGCTGAACAGCCGGATGTTCTGGAACGTGCGCGCGACTCCGAGCGACGTGATGATGTCGGGCCGGGTGCCGGTCACGTCGGTGCCGCCGAACACGATGCGCCCGAGCGTGGGCTTGTAGAGCCCGGTCAGCATGTTGAAGAAGGTGGTCTTGCCGGCGCCGTTGGGGCCGATGATCGACACGATCGACCGCGGCTTGACCTCGAACGAGACGTCCTCGACGGCGACCAGGCCGCCGAAGGCCTTCGTCACGTGCTCGGTGGACAGCAGGGCGCCGTTGCCGGTGCTCATACGCGCGCCTCGACGGATAGTGACCCCGGCTCCTCGAGACCCCCCTCACTAGCGGAGGTCATCTCGATCTGGCGTCTCCGTTCGGGCAGCAGCCCCCCCGGTCTCAGAACCATCATCAGGACCAGCACGAAGCCGAACACGCCGAAGGTGACCTCGGTGAACGAGAAGTCCAGGCCGAGCGAATCGAGCTTGTCCTTGACGAACTCGCCGTCGAGCACGTCGGGAATCAGCCAGTAGTTGACGAAGCTCAGTCCGACCGCACCGAGCACGACCCCCCAGATGCTCCCAAGCCCACCCAGGATCACCATCGCGAGGATGAAGATCGAGAAGCCGAACTGGAACTGGTTGGCGTTCACACTGTTGTAGAACGGCCCGAGGAAGCAGCCCGAGATGCCGCCGAAGGCACCGCCCGCCGCGTACGACAGCAGCTTGGTCTTGACCAGGGGTACGCCCATGCTGGCGGCGGCCACCTCGTCCTCGCGCAGCGCGATCCAGGCCCGGCCGAGCCGGGAGTCGCGCAGGCGGAAGTTCACAAACAGCACGACCAGGCAGAGCGCGAGCACGGTCCAGTAGTACGGCCGCAGGTTCAGAGCCGAGTCGAACTCGCCGAAGATCGGCAGGTTGATCTGGTCGATCGGCGCGATCGACTGGCGGCCGTTGGACAGCTTGTTGTCCCCGAAGATCGTGACCTCGTCGCCGTTGGCGAACACGCGGCCGATGATCTCCCCGAAGGCGAGCGTGACGATCGCGATGTAGTCGCCGCGCAGCCGGAGCGTCGGTAGGCCGATCAGGGCGCCCGCGATCGCGCAGATGACGATCGCGCCGATGATCAGCAGGAGGAAGTTGAGATGGATGCCGGGCAGGTTCGACACGAAGTCGCTCGTGCCGACGTGGATGCCCTTCTCGTCGTTGACCGACGAGTAGAAGTCGGACGACCACCAGCCGGTGACCATCAGGCCGAACGCGTAGAAGGCCACGTAGCCGAGGTCGAGCAGGCCCGCGAAACCGACCACGAGGTTGAGCCCGAGCGCCATCACGACGAAGGCGAGCGCCAGGATCGCGTCGTTGGTGAGGCCGTCGAGGGGCGGCCGGAACAGTGGGAACAGCGCGACGGCGATGACGCCGAGCACGCCGATCACGAGGCCCGCGCGGGGGTGACGGCGCCATTGGCGGACCCTGCTCATCCGGCCTCCCTGGTCTCCTCGCCGATCAGGCCCTGCGGGCGGAAGACCATGATGATGACGAGGTAGACGAACACGATCGCGGGCGTCCAGTCGTTGCCGATGCGGTTGTCGGAGATGCCCTGGATGATCCCGATGATGAATCCGCCGAGCACCGCCCCGCGGATGTTCCCGATCCCGCCCATCACGGCCGCCGTGAACGCGTAGAGGCCGGCCGAGAACCCCTGGAAGTACCAGATCGAGGTCTGGTACAGGTCGCTGATCAGGCCCGCCGCGCCGGCCATCAGGCCGCCGAGCAGGAACGTCAGCGAGATCGTCGTGTCGACGTTGATCCCCATCAGGCGCGCCGCCTCGGGGTCCTGCGCGGTCGCGCGCATGGCCTTGCCAAGCCGGCTTTGCCCGACGAACGTCGTGAGCAGGATCACGAGCGGGATCGTCACGGCCACAGCGAGCAGGTGGCCGCGCGTCACCGTGACGCCCCAGATGTCGAACAGATGCTTCTGCGATCCGAGCAGGTCCGGGATCGCGACCTGGGACGCACCGATCCAAAGGATGCCGACGTTCTGCAGCACGAAGGACATGCCGACCGCGGTGATCAGCGGCGCGAGCTTGGGCGCCCCGCGTAACGGCCGGTAGGCGACCCGCTCGATCATCACGTTGAGCGAAGCGCTGCACAGCATCGCCAGGATCAGGATCGCGGCCAGGCCGAGCACGAGCCCGGCCGTGCCCGTCTCCGGGGTCAGCCCGAACGGCTCGTACAGCGCCGCCGCCGCGAGCGCGCCGAGCATGAAGACCTCGCCGTGGGCGAAGTTGATCAGCTCGATGATCCCGTAGACGAGCGTGTAGCCCAGCGCGATCAGCGCGAGGATCGCGCCGTTCGACAGACCCTCGACGAGGTTGTTGCCGAGCCGGTTGAGGTTGCCGTCGTCGGAGAGGTCCTGGATCCCGTAGGCGACGGGCAGCACCAGGAGGATCGCGATCAGGCCGTAGCGGGAGATGAACTCCCTGACGGCGTCCGAGCGACGCCGGGACGGCGCTGTGACAGATGCGGCTTCCAAGCTCCCTCGCTCGCGATCCTATACCGATGAGGGGCGGGTCTCGCGACCCGCCCCTCATCTTGCATCTGCGTACTAGGCGCTACTCCGCCTGGGCCTTGATGACCTTCTGGAAGGTCGGAGCCCCGTCCTTGATCGTGTAGAGCCCGTAGTCGGTGAGCGTCGTGTCACCGTTCTCGTCGATGCTGTAGACGCCCAGGGCCGACTCCCGGTCCTTGGTGTTCGTCAGCAACTGCGTGTACACGGCCTTGCGGTCGTTGGCCTTGTCGCCAACGGCCTCGAGGGTGGCCAGCGCCAGCGCCATCGTCTCGTAGCCGTAGATGGCATACGGGTCGGGCTGGGAGACGCCGTACTCCTTCTCGTAGTCCGTGAAGAACTTCTCGGCCTCCGCGTTGTTGCGCTTTTTGAACTCCTCGAGCCCAAGCGTCGCAACGGTGATCTTGGTGCGCGCAGCCACGTCGGCCGGGATACCACCCTTGGCCGGGTTGGTGAACGCCTCCTCGGCCACGCCGTCCGGTCCGTACAGCTTGACCGTCGGGTTGGCGGCCGCCACGTCCTTGAACACCTGGACGTAGTTCTCGCCCGTCACGCCGGAGCCGATGAAGCAATCGGACTTCACCTTGGCCGCGAGCGACCGGTAGTTGGGGGCGTTGCGGTCGGTGCCGTCGTTGCCCTCGACCGAGAGGCCCTGCTGCTCCGCGGCCAGCTCGATGTTGCGGGCCAGACCGGCGCCGTACGTGGTCTTGTCGTTGAAGATGTGGACGGACTTGCAGCCGTCCTCCTTCATCGTCGTGACCAGCGCCGCGCCCTGGATGTCGTCCGCGGGGACCACGCGCGCGTAGGTGCGTGTCTGTGCCGGGTAGTACTTGTCCGGCTCGCCCGGCTCCGATCCCGGCTTGTCCGTCGTCAGACCCACGTAGGTGTTCGACGGCGAGATCTGCGGGATGCCGGCCTTGTTCAGGATCGGCAGCGAGATCTTCGTGCCACCGGAGTTGAACTCCCCGAGGTAGAAGATCGTCGTCGAATCCTGAACGGCCTTGCGGGCGTTCGACGCGGTCTGAGCCTCGTCCGCCGTGCCCGGGTTCTGCGCGGTGGAGTCGTCAAGCGACACGTACTTGATCGTGTACTTGCCGACCTTGTTTCCGGCGTTCTTGAGAGCAAGCTTCTCACCGGAGATAACGGCTTCGGACTGCCCCTTCGACGTTCCCTGCAGCGGGAGGCTCGAATAGATCGTCAGGGTGTCCCCCGAGATCCCGCCTCCGCCCTCGTCGCCGCCGCCCGAGCCCTCGTCGTCGTCGCTACCGCAGGCGGCAACGGTCAACGCGAACAGGCCCATAAGGCAGCTGAGCAGCGCGAGCCAACGTACTCGTGACAATTTCCCTCCTAAGGAGATTGTGGCTCCGAACTGCGGGGGATCCTACGCACGGTCCGGCGCGCCGGGCGAATTCGCAACACGCCTTAACGCGGAGAAAATCTGCTCTCAGAACAGGGTCCGCACGAACTCGAAGCGGTCGCCCTGGAGGCGGTAGAGCGCCATCGGCAGGCCCTCCACCGCTCCGCTGCGGCGGACCTGGTAGGTCCCGATCGGCGAGCGACGCGCGCGCGGCGTGAGCGCCGCCCGGATCACCGCGGCGCGGGTCGCGGGGCGGCCGCCACGCTGGGCGGCGCGGATCGCGTCGAGCACCACGCGCACCGACTCGTAGCCCCAGAGCGCCTCTGGGGTGGCGAGATCGGGGTCCTGGTCGCGGGCGATCCGGTGGAGGACGCGCAGGCCGGGCGCAGCGGCCGACCCGCGCGGGGCCTGCGGAGCGACCGCCTCGAGCGGGGCGGGCTCGGAGCCCGCCGCGGCCACCAGCGGCTGCCCCACGAGCACGCCGTCGCCGGTGATCAGGCTCGCCTGGGGCAGCGCACGGGTCAGCCCGGCGAGCAGCTGGGCGGTGTAGCGGTCGCGGGCCAGCGCGAGCACGACCGCGTCCGGCTGCGCGTCCGGTGGGGCGTCGGCCAGCTCGCCGGCGGCGTCGAGCACGGTGTCGGGGTCGTCGCGCAGGTCCTTGGTCGCGACGGGGGCGATGCCGGCGTCGCGGGCCTCGGCCACGAGCTCGGCGGCCAGCTCGCGCGCGTAGACGCCCGTGCCGACGATCAGCGCCGGACGCTGGGCGCCGATCGCCTCCAGACGGTCGACGATCAATCGCGCTTCGAGGAGGTCGTCCGGGACGAGCCGCAGGAACGAGCGCCGGCCCGAGGGGTAGTAGCGCTCCGGGCCGGCCGCCGAGCGCGGCGGCGCCTCGGTCAGGCTCGCGAGGCCGTCGCCCGGCGACACCTGGAGGACGCCGGCCTTGTTGGTGACCGGCACCGACACCGCCGACGCACCCAGGTTGAGCTCGCCGAGGTAGGCGATCGCGCGGGGGTCGTCGGCGGCCCGCTCGGCGTTCTCGGTGATCTGGCCAGGGTCCCAGTTGCCGCTTCCCGGCTTGGAGGCCGACAGCGTGATCAGCCGGATGCGGTAGCGGCCGGCACGCCCGCCGGCGTCGGCGAGCGCCTGGCGCTGCCCGGCGGCGACCGCGGCGGCGGTCGGCGCCGACGGCCCCTCGGTCGGGCGGCTCGCGTACAGGTCCAGCAGGTGCCCGCGCAGCGGCCGGTGCTCGGCCGCCTCGTCGTCGCCGTCGAGGCAGCCGCCGAGCGCGACGGCGCAGGCGAGCAGGACGATTGCGACAACTCGGGGGGTCACGGCGGCGATTGTGAATGATGCCCTCCGGCGCGTCCGGCTATCGTGCTCGGCCGTGCGAATCGGCATGCTCACGGGAGGCGGCGACTGCCCCGGCCTCAACGCCGTCATCCGGGCGGTGGTGCGCAAGGGAATCGACACCTACGGGCACACCATCATCGGCTACCGCGACGGCTGGCGCGGTCCGCTCGAGAACGCCTACGAGGAGCTCACGATCGAATCCACGCGCGGGATCCTGCCGCGCGGCGGGACGATCCTGCGCTCGTCGCGGACGAACCCGTTCGGACACGACGACGGGCCCGCGGCGATCGCCGAGAACATGCGCGCGCTCAACGTCGAGGGCCTGATCGCGATCGGCGGCGAGGACACGCTTGGGGCTGCCCACCGGCTGCACTCCGACCACGGGCTACCGGTCCTGGGCGTGCCGAAGACGATCGACAACGACCTCGGCGGCACGGACATGACGTTTGGGTTCGACACGGCGGTGCAGATCGCCACCGAGGCGATCGACCGGCTGCACACGACCGCCGAGAGCCACAACCGGGTGATGATCGTCGAGGTGATGGGGCGCCACGCCGGCTGGATCGCGCTCCACTCGGGGCTCGCCGGCGGCGCCGACGTGATCCTGATCCCCGAGCGACCGTTCGACATCGAGGAGGTCGTGCGACTGATCCGCCGCCGCCACTCGCGCGGCCGCTTCTTCTCGATCGTCGTGGCAGCCGAGGGCGCGACTCCCATGGCGGGCACGCTCGAGGTCGTCGGCGGCGATAAGGACGAGTTCGGGCACGAGCGCCTGGGCGGGATCGGTCAGCAGCTCGAGCGCGAGATCGCCGAGCGAACCGGCTTCGACGCCCGCGCCACGGTGCTCGGCCACATCCAGCGCGGCGGCACCCCGACAGCGTTCGACCGCGTGCTCGCCACGCGGCTCGGGCTGGCTGCGATCGACGCGGCGCACGAGGGCAAGTTCGGGATGATGCCCGCGCTGCGGGGCCAGCGGATCGAGCTGGTCCCGCTCGGGGAGGCGGTGGCGGAGCTGCGCACCGTGCCGCCCGAGGAGTACGCGGCGGCGGAGGCGTTCTTCGGCTAGAAGTGCGCGGCCTCTTGGTCGACCGGGGCCGTCTCGCGGCCCAAGATCCGGTCGACAAAGGGCTTGAGGATCACGTACGCGGCGGCGCCGACCACGAGCGCAGCGGTCAGCAGGAAGGCGTCGAAAGCCTTGATGCCGAACGCCCAGGCCGCGATCCACCAGACCAGGCCGATCACGAGGGTCACGTAGACGATCACGCGGCGTTCCTGCGCTGGGAGAAGGCGTCGCGGCGCTCGACGAGTGCGTCGCGCCCGTCCGACACCGCGCGGCGCAGCCGGGTGGCGGCGTTGACCGCGCTGCGCATGGCGCGCTCGGTCCCGGAGTCCTGGGCGGGCAGCAGGCCCGCGCCGCGAGCGAACGCCATGCCGTCGTAGTAGGCGGTGTTGCTGACGATCTTCTCGTCGGCGATCTCGAGGATGTCGACGCCGCGCAGCTCGACCGGGCGGCCGGTCGGCTCGATGCCCTGGAACGTGCCGCCGGTGAAGGTCGCGCTCATGCGCCACTCGAGGGCGACCTCGTTCTGGCCGGCCGCGACGCGCGCGACGGTCATCTCGGAGTCGGGGAAGGCGGCGAACATCTCGCGGAAGAATGCCGAGATCTCGCCGGTGCCGCGCAGGATGCCGATCGGCACCAGGTCGACCACCCCGTCCTCCTTCCAGTGCTCCATCATCGCCTCCACGTCGCGCCGGGCGATGGCGTCGAAGTAGCTGCGGGCGTGGTTCTCGAGGGCTTTGCGCTTGGTGATGCGCGTGCGCTGGGGCTTGGCCTGACCCGAACCGCTCCCCTTGCGCGCGCTGATCGTCCTGGTCTCCGCCATGATGGGCCGGACCCTACCAGCGGGTCAGGAGGGCACTTTTTCGCGCTCGTCCAGGAGGCTCCTGGCACCCGAAGGAGCGGCGCTCCCTACCGCAGCGCCTCGGCCAGCTCGCCCACCACGGTGCCCACCCCGCTTGGGCCGCCCTCGCCGGCGGCGCGCACGATTCGGGTTCCCACGATCACCCCGTCGGCCAGCTCGCCCACAGCGGCAGCCTGCTCGCCCGTTGAGATCCCGAAGCCCACGGCGACCGGGACGATCGATGACGCCCGTACTCGCTCGACGGTCTCCTCCAGCCTCGGTGGCAGCTCGCCCCGCTCGCCCGTCACTCCGGTCAGCGAGACCGTGTAGATGAAACCGCGCGCGTCGGCTCCGATCTCGGCGACCCGCTCGGGCGTCGATGTCGGTGCCACCAGCGGCACCAACGCCAGGCCCTCGGCGTCGCAGGCCGCTCGCACCTCGTCGGCCTCGTCGTGCGGCAGGTCGGGCACGATCAACCCGGACGCGCCTGCCGACGCCGCCCGCAGCGCGAATGCCGCCGGCCCCGCCGTCAGCACCACGTTCACGTAGACCATCAGCACCACCGGCAGCTCGGCCGCGATCCGTTCGCACACCCGCAGCGTCCCGTGCGGAGTCGCGCCGGCCGCCAGCGCCTCGGTCGCGGCCGCGTGGATCACCGGCCCGTCCGCCAGCGGGTCCGAGAACGGGATGCCGAGCTCGATCAGGTCGGCCCCGGCGGCCGCCGCCGCCACGCCCGCTTCGGCGGAGTCGTCCAGCGACGGATAGCCACCCATCAGGTACGGCATCAGGGCAGCGCGTTTCCCGTGCGAGCTGAACGCACCGGCGATGCGATCGATCCCCTTGGTTGCCGTGGTCATGAGCCCAGAGCGAGCACTTCGGCGAGGTCCTTGTCGCCGCGGCCTGAAAGCGTCACGAGGTCGAGTGATCGGCGGCCGTCGGCTGGGGAAACGGGGTTCGCCAGCAGCCACGCCACCGCGTGCGACGGCTCCAGCGCCGGCAGGATCCCCTCCAGCTCGGCCACGCGCTTGAACGCCGCCAGCGCCTCCTCGTCGGACGCGGCCACGTACGACGCGCGACCGCTGTCGCGCAGGTAGGCGTGCTCCGGTCCCACGCCGGGGTAATCCAGCCCGGCCGAGATCGAGTGCGCCACCAGGATCTGGCCCTCCTCGTCCTGGAGCACCGCCGACATCGCCCCGTGCAGGACCCCGCGAGCGCCGGTGGTCAAGGGCGCCGAGTGGCGCCGCGTCTCCAGCCCCGCCCCCGCGGCCTCGACGCCGATCAGCTCGACCCCGTCGTCGTCCACGAATCCAGCGAACGTCCCGATCGCGTTCGACCCGCCGCCGACGCACGCGATCACCCGGTCCGGCAGCCGCCCGGTCGCCTGGAGCAGCTGCGCCCGCGCCTCGTCGCCGATCGTCCGCTGGAGCTCGCGCACAAGCTCCGGGTACGGCGCCGGCCCCACGGCCGACCCGATCACGTAGTGCGACGTCTCGACGTTCGCGACCCAGTCTCGGATCGCCGCCGAGACCGCCTCCTTCAGCGTCCGCGCGCCCGCCTCCACGCCGACGACCTCGGCGCCCAGCAGCCGCATCCGCTCCACGTTGGGCCGCTGGCGGCGCATGTCCTCGGTGCCCATGTGCACGACGCAATCGAGGCCCAGCAGCGCGCACGCCGTCGCCGCCGCTACGCCGTGCTGGCCCGCCCCGGTCTCCGCGATCACGCGCTGCTTGCCCATGCGCTGCGCCAGCAGCGCCTGTCCGATCGCGTTGTTGATCTTGTGCGAGCCGGTGTGGGTCAGGTCCTCGCGCTTGAGCCAGATCTCGCTGCCGGCGACCTCGGACAGGCGAGCCGCGTGGTAAAGCGGGGTCGGCCGCCCGACGTAGTCGCGCAGCAGCCCCGACAGGCGCTCGCGGAATGCCGGATCCTCCCGCGCCGCCGTCCACTCCCGCTCGAGCTCGTCCAGCGCCGGGATCAGCGTCTCCGGCACGTAGCGCCCGCCGTACGGCCCGAAGCGATGCCTCACGCCACCGCCCCCAGGCGCGCGTCGGCCGCCTCCACGGCGCGCACGAATGCCTCGAGCCTGGCCGGGTCCTTGCGGCCCGGCGCGGCCTCGGTCCCGCTCGCCACGTCGACCGCGAACGGCCGCGCAGTGTCGATCGCCGCGCCCACGTTGTCGGGGTCGAGCCCGCCGGACAGCACCACCGGCGGTGTGCGCGGGTGGCGCCGCGCGAGCTCCCAGTCGAACGTCTCCCCCGTCCCCCCCGGGCTGCGCGGCGAGTAGGCGTCGAGCAGGTGGTAGTCGGTCGGAAAGCGCTGGAGGTCGTGCAGCTGGGCCGCGTCGTGCACGCGCACCGCCTTCATCACCTTGGCCCCGGTCCGGCGGGCCACCTCGCGGCAGTAGGCCGGGCCCTCGTCCCCGTGCAGCTGCACCATCGTCAGCCCGCAGCGGTCGGCCGTGACGGCCAGCTCGTCGAGCGACGCGTTCACGAACACGCCGACGAGCTCCAGGCGCCGCTGGAGGTCGGCGCCGATCGCCTCGGCCACGTCCACCGGGCACGCCCGCGGACTGTCCGGCCAGAAGATCATCCCGAGCGCCCACGCACCCAAGTCGGCGACCCGGCGGGCGTCCGCCGGATCGCTCACTCCACAGATCTTGACGCGGGTCACCCCGCCAATGCTCGCAGGCGGAGCGCTAGGGCAGCTCGAACGGGAGCCCGCCGCCGTCGTTGGGCGACTGCGGGGACTGCTGCGACTGGCTGACCTCGGCCGGCCGCTCGCCCAGCTTCACCGTTTCCGTCTGCTTGTCCTTGCCGCGGTAGAACTCGACCGAGACGGTGTCGCCCGGGCTCTTCTCGCTGACGGCCTGCACCACGTCGTCGGCGCCGGTCACGTTCTTGCCGTCGATCGCGACGATCACGTCGGCGCCCTTGCCGGTCGTCGGGTCGCCGGCCTCGAGGTTGGCCTTGTCGGCCGGGCTGCCCGAGGTCACGTCGGTGACCACGGCGCCCTCGTCGACCGGCACGCCGAGCTGCTTGGCGATCGTCGAGTTGAGGTCGGCCATCACGACGCCCAGGTAGGCCCGCTTGATCTCCTTGCCCTCGCGCAGCTGCGGGAGCTCGTTCTTCGCGACGTTGATCGGGACGGCGAAGCCGATGCCGACCGAGCCCTGGCCGCCGCCGGTGGCGATCTGGCTGTTGATGCCGATCACCTCGCCCCGCGCGTTGAGCAGCGGGCCGCCCGAGTTGCCGGGGTTGATCGAAGCGTCGGTCTGGATCACGCCGCTGATCGGGAAGCCGCTCGGCGCGTCGACCTGGCGCTGGAGCGCCGACACGATGCCGGTCGTCACGGTGCGCTGGAGGCCGAACGGGTTGCCGATCGCCACGACCGGGTCCCCGACCTGCGCCTTGGACGAGTCGCCCAGCGGCAGCACGGTCAGGTCGCGGCCCTCGGGATTGATCTTGAGCACGGCTATGTCGGCGTCGTCGTCGACGCCCTTGACCTCGGCGTCGATCGCGTCCCCGCCCTCCTCGAAGCTGACCGTCACCTTGGACGCGCCGTCGACGACGTGCGCGTTGGTGATGATCGTGCCGTCCTCGTCGACGACGAAGCCCGAGCCGGTCGCCGTGCCCTGCTGGCCCAACCCGTTCTCATTGCTCGTCACGCCCTCGGACTGGATGAACACGACGCCCTTGCCCTCGGTCTTGTAGATGTCCTGGACGGTCCTCCCGGATTGGGTGGCGGCAGGGTCGGTCGCCGGCTGCGAGATCGGGGCCTGCTTGACGACGCGCGTGGTGTCGCCCGTGTCGATCACGTCCGTCTGAATCAGGATCGCGCCGATCACGAGCACCACCAGACCGCCCAGCACGGCTGCGATCAGGCTGGAGACGGCGGGACGCTGCTTCGGGGGGGACGTCATCGTGTTCATAGAGCTGTTGTAGGCCGAGTTCCTTAGAGCTGCATAAATCCGCGCCTAGACCGGTCGCGGCCCGCCCGGCGGGATCGCGATCAGTCCCAGTATGCGGCCGCGCAGCCCCGTCCGCGCTGTCAGGTCGCGACGCAGCGCCCGCCGCTCGCGCAGGCCCGGCCCGGCAGGGGCGCGCGGGTCGTAGCGGTTCGCCCGCAGGGCCGCCGCGTAGCGCGCCGCCGCCGGCCCGGCGGCCCGGCCGAGGCGCCCCTCGAGCCGAACGAGCGTGGTCTGCGCCGGCACGTCCCAGTCGAGCCAGTCGAGCGCGCGCCGCAGCTCGGCCAGCTGCGCGTCGGCCAGCTCGGCGGGCGACAGCTGGCGAGCCCGGCGCGCCGCCCGCCACGCGAGCAGGCCGGCCCCGGCGATCATCAGCAGCGGGATCAGCAGCCACGCCGACACACCGCCGCCGGAGTCCTCGCCCGCGACACCGCCCGCGCCCGCCTTCGGGTCGGGCGCGGCCAGGCCGGCGCGCCCCCCGTTGATCACGCCGCCCGAGGTGCTGGTCGGGCTGCGGTCGGCGGCCTGCGCCTCCGCGGGCGCGGCGGCCGGCGTCGGGTCGAACGTGACCCAGCCGATCCCGTTGAAGTAGACCTCGACCCAGGAGTGCGCGTCGAGGTCGCGCACGCGGTACTCGCTCGAGTCGCGGTTGAACGAGCCCGGCGCAAACCCGGCCGCCACCCGCGCCGGGATGCCCACCATGCGCAGCATCAGCGCCATCGCCCCGGAGAACTGCTGGCAGTAGCCGAACTTGTCGCGGAACATGAACGCGTTGAGCGGGTAGCGCGCCCCGCCGGGCTTCTCGCTGTAGGAGAAGTTGCGGTTCAGGTAGCGCTCGACGCGGGCGACCGCGTCGTACATCGTCGGCGCGCCGGCCGTGATCCGCGTGGCGACCTCGTACATGTCGGCGTAGGCGGAGTTCGCGAGCACCTCACCGGACGCGCCGGGGTCGCCGAAGTTCTCGTTGCCCCAGAGCTGGACGAAGATGTCCTCGCTCGTCTGCCCGTGCGGGACCGTGATCGAGGTGTATTGGGCGAGCCCGTTCGACAGCCCGTCCGGCGCGCCCTGCATCTGGGCCGGCGTCGGGTTGGGCACGTAGGCCTTGACTACGTAGCTGTCGCCCTCCCCGAGACGGTGGTCGGCGATCCGGGTGGTGCCGTCACTCGCGGTCGAGACGAGCCCGGCGCCCTCGACCAGATACGGCGTACCGGCAGCCACCAGCAGGTCGGTCGACAGCGAGCGCACCGTGAAGCGGAGGCTCTCGTCCCACCTGGGGTTCCACTCGAAGTAGTCCCAGTCGCCGTCGCGCGTGCCCGGGTCGGGGACCCCCTGGAGCCGCGAGGTCGCGCTGCTGTACGGGCCGCGCACCCAGCGCACGCCGTTGAACGTGTCGAGCGTCTCGGCCTTCCAGTAGTGCGGCTTGCGCGACTTCACGTTCAGCAGCGTCGTGCCCTCACGCGGCCAGTCGAGCGGACCGTAGCGGTGGTTCCAGTCGAACGTGATCACCTCGTCGTTCTCGAGGAAGGTCCACGCGCCGTAGTTCCACCAGGGCCGGTCGGAGTCGAGCGCGGCCGCGACCGGCATCGACAGCGCGCCCAGCGCCAGCACCAGCGCCCCGCCCGCCAGCGCCTCCCGCGTGCCGAGCCGCGGCAGCCACAGCCAGGCGGCCACCAGCACGAGCAGCGCCAGGCCGCGCAGCAGCGGCTCGCCCGGGTCGTGCTCGGTCACGGCCGACCCGTACACGACGAGCAGCACGCCCAGCCCGGCGACGCTAAGCACCGGCGCGGCGCGGCGGGCCGGGCAGAACGCGAGCAGCGCGGCCAGCCCGAGCCCCAGCGGCGCACCCAGCAGCGTCGTCAGGCGCACCCAGCTCTCGGCGCCGTTGTAGGGCCACTCGGCGGTCTGCACGCCGGCGAGCCCGCGGTCGAGCCCGTCGGCCAGCTCGTTCCAGTTGCCGGGCGCGAGCAGACGCAGCGGCAGGCCCATCGCGACCAGGCCGAGCACCAGGCCTGCGACGCCCACGGCGAGCGCGAACGGCACGGCGAGCCGGCGCGGCGCGCGGGCCCCGGCGAGCAGCATCAGGGCACCGGTCCCGGTGGAGACCAGCACCACCAGCAGCGTGCGCCCGAACGGAGGCGACGCCACCAGCGTGGCCCAGTGCGCCGCGGCGAACAGCGCCAGCCCGGCGAAGGCGGCCAGCCGAACGAGCGCGACCCGCACCTCTGCGGAAAGCGGCGCGCTGAGCGGGGCGGCTGCCGGCGCGCCGGCCGGCGGCGAGCCCGCGGTGGCGGCGCTGCCGCTCATGCCGCGAGCCCCCGCCGCGCGCGCTCGACGAGGCAGCCGGTGCACCCGGCCACCTCGAACAGCGGACGTCCGCGCGCGAGCGGCACGGGCGCGACGACGATGCGCGCTCCCGCCGGCATCCGCTCGAGCGCGCGCGGCGCGCCCGCGGCGCTCGTGGCCGTCACCCAGATCACGGCGCCTCCGCGCGGCCCGAGCGATGACGCGGGCGGCGGTGGCCCGGTCTCGACGAGCGCCAGCTTGGCGTGCACGCTCGGCCAGCCGGCGAGGTCGTGGCCGATCTCGACCGGGCGGCGCTCGCCGGGGAGCAGGATCGCGCAGCCGCCCGTCTCGCCGAGGTACACGCACAGCGACGCCGCGGCGCGGACGGCCTTGTCGAGGCCCTCCTCGTCCTGCTCGCCGCCGGACGGGTCGAGCACGATCAGCGGGGCCGAGTCCAGCTCGGCCACGAGCCGGCGCTCGAGCATCTCGCCGCGGCGCGCAACCGTCGGCCAGTGGATGCGTGAGGCGGAGGTGCCCTCACGGTATGGCCGTAGGCCGTCGATCTCGAGCTCGGCCATCGAGGCGTCGAGCCGGCGTCCCATCACGCCCGGGTCGATCCCGGCGCCCCCATGCGCGCCGGCGCCCGCCCCGCCCCCGCCCGGTGCCGTGACCGGCTCCACGCGCGGGAGGACGAGCACCTCGTCCGTGCGCGACCCCAAGATCTCGCGGCTGACCAGGCGCAGCGGGTCGCGGATGACGAGCCGGCCGGGCTCCAGCACGCGGCGCCCGCGGCGTTGGAAGCGCACGTTGATGCGCACCCGGCGCGACCAGCGGCCCGCGATGGGAACGGGCCAGCCGAGCAGCGGCTCAATCAGCTCGCCGCCGGGTGGCGGCAGCGCGCCCGCGCGCACCTCGATGCGCAGCGGATAGGGCTCCTCCTCGACGACCGAGTGCGGACCGGTCCGGCGATCGATCGCCGCCCCGCTCGCGGCGAGGCCAACCCAGACGGCGGCGCCGCCCGCGATCGCGATCAGCGCCACGCCGGGGACGTACAGCGAACCGGTGTCGAACGTCGCGGCGGCCAGGCACAGGGCCAGACCGAGCAGGGCGACGGCGAGCGGCCGCATGGCGGTCAGAGCGCGGGAACCCGCTCCAGCGCGTCGCGCACCACGGCGGTCCGCTCCTCGGCGCCCGAGCCCGGCCCGAGCAGCAGCCTGTGGGCCAGCACCGAGTCGGCGAGCGCTTGGACGTCGTCGGGCAGCGCGTGGTCGCGCCCGTCAAGCGCCGCCATCGCCTTGGCGGCGCGGAACAGCATCAGCCCGGCGCGCGGCGACGCGCCGAGGTCCACCCGCGGGTCGGCGCGCGTGGCGTCGAGGATCGCGACGACGTAGCGTCGCAGCGCCTCGCTGCCGTGCACGGCCGCGGCGGCGGTCTGGGCGGCGAGCACCTCGCCGACCTCGGCGACCGGGCCGAGGTCGAGCACGCGGTCGCGCTCGGCGTGGTCGAGCAGCATCTCGCTCTCGGCCTGGGCGCTCGGATAGCCGAGCGAGACGCGCACCATGAAGCGGTCCAGCTGCGCCTCGGGCAGCGGGTAGGTGCCCTCGTATTCCACAGGGTTCTGCGTCGCGACGACGAGGAACGGGCGGGCCAGCTCGTGCGTCTGCTTGTCGACGGTGACGTGGCGCTCCTGCATGCACTCGAGCAGGCCCGACTGGGTCTTCGGCGAGGCGCGGTTGACCTCGTCGACGAGCACCACGTTCGCGAACACCGGGCCGGGCCGGAACTCGAAGCGGTTCTCGCGCTGGTTGTAGACGTTGGTACCGACCACGTCGGCGGGCAGCAGGTCGGCCGTGCACTGCACGCGCGCGTACTCGGCCTCGATGGAGCGCGCGAGCGCGCGCGCGAGCGCCGTCTTGCCGACGCCCGGGTAGTCCTCGATCAGGACATGCCCCTCGGCCATCAGCGCGACCAGCACGTCGCGGAGCACCTCCGGCGGCGCCTTGACGGCGCGCGCGATGTTGTCGCGCAGCCGCGCGCCCAGCTCGGCAACCTGCGCCGGGTTGAGCTCAGGGACCGTCGACATTCCGCTCCATGCTAGAGGTACGCCGAAACCGGGCGGTTCGGTTCGGTCAGGCTTGAGTCTGATCCTCGGGCTGCGTGAGCTGCCGGACGGCCAGCTCCGGATCCGGCGCGCGCATCAGCGCCTCGCCGATGAGCACGGCGTCCACGCCGACCTGCTCCAGCTCGTCGATCTGCTCGCGCGTGTGGATGCCCGACTCGGAGACGACCACCTTGCCCGCCGGGACGTCGTGCAGCAGGTCGAAGGTGCGCTGGATGTCGACGCTGAAGTCCTCGAGGTTGCGATTGTTGATGCCGAGCACGTCGGCGTCGACCTCGAGCGCAGCGTCGAGCTCCTCCTCGTCGTGGATCTCGACGATCGCGTCGAGGTCGAGTGCGTGCGCCTCGCGGTAGAGCGAGGCCAGCTCGCTCGGGCTCATCGCGCCCACCACGAGGAGAACCGCGTCCGCCCCGGCGGCCTTCGCCTCGTAGAGCTGGTACGGGTCGATCGTGAAGTCTTTGCGCAGCACCGGCAGCTCGATCACGGCGCGCGCCTCGCGCAGGTCGGCCAGCGAGCCGCCGAAGTGGGCCTCCTCGGTGAGCACCGAGACGGCGGCGGCGCCGCCGCGCTCGTAGGCGCTGACGACGTCGGCGCAGCGGGCGCCCTCGCGGATGGTGCCGGCCGACGGCGACCGCCGCTTGTGCTCGGCGATCAGCGATGTGCCGGGGCGCGACAGCGCCTCGAGGAACGGCCGGCCCTCGGGCTGAGACCCGGCCTCCTGCTCGAGCTCGGCCAGCGGGCGCTCGCGCTTGCGGCGGTGGACCGCCTCCCGCGTCGCCCCGACCAGCTCGTCGAGTCGCACGCTCACCGCGCACGCTCCAGGTAAGCGTCGAGCACGCCGGCCGCAGCGCCCGAGTCGACCGCTTCGCGGGCGCGCTCGACGCCCTCCGCAATCGACTCCGCCCGGCCGCCGACGTAGATCGCCGCGCCGGCGTTCATGAGCGCGAGCGCGCGCTCGGTGCCCGGCTCGCCGCCGAGCACGTCGCGCAGCACGCGCGCGTTGCGCTCGGGCGAGCCCGCCGCGACGGCGCCGTCGCCGGCCGGCTCCAGGCCCACCTGCTCGGGGGAGACGTCGTAGACCGCGAGGTCGCCGTCCCTCAGCTCGACAACGCGGGTCGTCCCGGAGACCGAGAACTCGTCGAGACCATCCGCGCTCGACACTACCAGGGCGCATTCGGTGCCGAGCTCCGCCAGCGCCGACGCGAGCGTCTCGAGCTTGGAGGGGTCGGAGACGCCGATCACCTGCCGTCGCGCCCCCGCCGGGTTCGTGAGCGGCCCGAGGAAGTTGAAGATCGTGCGCACGCCGAGCGCCTTGCGCACCGGCACCACGTGCTTGGTGGCCGAATGGTGCTTGGGGGCGAACATGAAGCCGAAGCCGACCTCCTCGATGCAGGCGGCAACGTCGTCCGGCTCGAGGTCGATCCGCGCGCCCAGCGCCTCCAGCACGTCGGCCGACCCGCACTGGCTGGTCGCCGAGCGGTTGCCGTGCTTGGCCACTCGGCAACCCGCGCCGGCGGCGATGAACCCCGCTGTCGTCGAGACGTTGAACGTCGGCCGCCCGCCGCCGGTCCCGGCCGTGTCGACCAGGTCACCGGACGCCTTCACCGGCAGGGCCAGCTCGCGCATCGCGGCCGCCAGCCCGGCGATCTCGTGGACGGTCTCGCCCTTCGTGCGCAGCGCGATCAGGAAGGCGGCCGTCTCGGGCTCCTCGGCGTTGCCCTCCATGATCTCGCGCAGCACGCGCGCGGCCTCCTCGGCGGCGAGGTCCTCGCCGCCGGCGAGGCGGTCGATCGCGTCCGTGAGGACCGGGTTGCTCATGCGAGGAAGTTGCGCAGCATCTGCTTGCCGTGCGGGGTCAGCACGGACTCGGGGTGGAACTGCACGCCCTCGACGGGCAGCTCCGCGTGGCGCACCCCCATGATCACGTCGCCGGCACGCGCGCTGACCTCGAGGACGTCGGGCAGGTCCTCGACGACCAGCGAGTGGTAGCGGCCGACCACGAGCGGGGATTCGAGCCCCGCGTAGATCGTCCTGCCGTCGTGCTCGAGCTCGGCGGTCTTGCCGTGCACGGGCTCGCCGCGGACCACGCGGCCGCCGAACTCCTGGGCCAGCGACTGGTGGCCGAGGCAGACGCCGAGCACCGGCGTCCCGCCCTCGCCGAACGCGCGCACCGCGCGCATCGACAGGCCCGCCTCGTCGGGCGTGCAGGGCCCCGGCGAGACGATCACCCGGTCCGGCTCCCGTTCGAGCAGCTCGTCCACGTCGTTGCGCAGCACCTCGACGTCCGCCCCCAGCTCGCCCAGGTACTGCACCAGGTTGTAGGTGAACGAGTCGTAGTTGTCGATGACGAGGACGTTCATGCCCAATCGGCCTGCGCGCACGCCAGCCTGATCGCCTCCATCACCGCGCCCGCCTTCGCCTCCGACTCGCGCGTCTCGGCGGCGGCGTCCGAGTCGGCCACGATCCCGCAGCCGGCCTGGAGGTAGGCGGTGCCGTCTCGCACGAACGTCGAGCGGATGTTGATGCAGGTGTCGAGGTCCCCCGTGTAGGACAGGTAGCCGACCGCGCCGCCGTAGGGGCCGCGCTTGACCGGCTCGAGCTCGTCGATGATCTGCATCGCGCGGATCTTCGGCGCGCCCGACAGCGTCCCGGCCGGCAGCGCCGCCCGCATCGCGTCCATCGGCGTAACGCCCGCGCGCATCGTCCCCGACACGGTCGAGACGATGTGGATCACGTGCGAGTAGAGCTCGACGGCCATCAGCTCGTCGACCTTGACGCTGCCGTACTCGCAGACGCGGCCGAGGTCGTTGCGGCCGAGGTCGACCAGCATCACGTGCTCGGCGCGCTCCTTCTCGTCGGCGAGCAGCTCGTCGGACAGCTCGCTGTCCGAGCCGGTGCGCGGCCGCGTGCCGGCGATCGGCTTCAGCTCCACGTGGCTGCCCGTGACCTTGACCAGCGACTCCGGCGAGGCGCCCGCGATCTCGAAGTCCTCGAAGTCGAGGAAGTACATGTACGGGCTCGGGTTGATCGCGCGCAGCCCGCGGTAGATCGAGAACGCGTCGACGGGACAGTCGGCCGTCCAGCGCTGGCTCGGCACGACCTGGTAGGCGTCGCCCGCGCGGATGTACTCCTTCGTTCGCTCGACCGCCTCCGCGAACCCGTCCGCTCCGATGTTCGAGACGAACTCGGGCGGCTCGCGGCGCCCGCGGCCGATCTGAGGCACCGGGCCGGCCAGCCGCTCCTTGACCTCCGCGATCGCGCCCGCCGCCTCGCCGTAGGCGCGCTCGATGTCGTCGCCCTCCACCAGGACGTTCGCCAGCACGGTCACCTCGTGGCGAAGGTGGTCGAACGCCACCAGCACGTCGGTGATCATCAGGGCCAGGTCGGGGATGCCCACGCCGTCGGGGTTGGGCTCGCCGACGCTAGGCTCGGCGGCGCGGACCAGGTCGTAGCCGAACATGCCGACCGCGCCGCCGGCAAACGGCGGCAGCCCGTCGAGATGCGCGATCCGGTAGCGGGCCAGCTCCTCGGCCACGGCGGCGTACGGGTCCGGGTGATCGCCGAGCGACATGCGGATCGTCGCGCGCGGGTTCACCCCGAGGAACGACCAGCGCCCGATGCGCTGCCCCTGCTCGGCCGACTCGAGCAGGAACGACGGGCCGTTGCCGCGCAGCTTCAGGTAGGCCGACACGGGCGTCTCGCAGTCGGCGATGAACGTGTGCCGCAGCGGCACGAGGTTGTGCTCGCGGGCCAGCTCGCGGACCTCGTCGAGATCCGGCGTCAGCTCGAGGTCAGCGACGACGCTCATTGAGCACCCCGAACGCGTCGCCCAGCGTCAGGCCGCGCGCGGCCAGCAGCACGGTCAGGTGGTAGAGCACGTCGGCGGCCTCCTCGGCCACGCGCTCGTCGGACTCGCCGGCGGCGGCGCGGGCCACCTCCTCGGCCTCCTCCTCGACCTTGGCGCCGATGCGCCCGGGGTCGGCCAGCAGCTCGGCCGTGTAGCTCGTGGCCGGGTCCGCCGCGCGCCGGTCGGCGACAGTGCGCTCGAGCGTCGCCAGCGCCTCGCCCGGCTCCGGGTCCATCTCGCCCCGGTAGAAGCAGCTGCGCTCGCCCGTGTGGCAGGCCGGCCCGGCCGGCTCCACCAGCGCCAGCAGCGCGTCCTCGTCGCAGTCGTAGCGCAGCGCCCGCAGCCGCAGCTTGTTGCCCGAGGTCGCCCCCTTGTGCCACAGCTTCTGGCGCGAGCGCGACCAGAACCAGACCTCGCCGGTCTCGCGCGTGAGGCGCTCCGCCTCGTCGTTCATGTAGGCGAGCGTGAGCACCTCACCGGTGCGGGCGTCCTGGACTATGCAGGGCCGGAGGTCCATTTGGCCTTCGATTATGGCCTGCCGCTGCCAAGCGGCAGCTTGAGGAACTCGTAGAGCTGTCCGATCGGGCTGAAGCCGAGCCGGCCGTAGAGGTGCTGGGGCCAGTCGGCCGCGTCGGTGAGCAGGAAGATCGGATCGCAGTCCTCGGCGGCGGCCGCGTCCACGGCGGCCAGCACCGCCGCGCTGGCGTGACCGCGGTTGCGGCGCCGCTCGACGGTCCCGACCTCGTCTACCTGCGCCAGCCCCTCGGAGGTGTAGAGCCGGCAGGACGCGGCCGGGTTGTCCGGCGGCGAGGCGAAGTCGCGGGCGTGGACCGCCCCGCCGTAGCGCTCGTCCATAGCGGTCAGCTGCTGCACCGCCTCCTCCTGCCAGCCGAACGGCTGCTCCCGCCGAAACGCCGCCAGCGCCCGCGCCCCGGTGGCACGGTCGACCTCGCCCCCGGCCCCCGGCGCGACGCTGCGCTCCGGGGAACGGTCGCGCACCATCACCAGCAACCGGTAGACGTTCCAGCCCGCGCGCGACAGCGCCGGCGCGAGGCGCACGCCCACCTGCTGGTCGTGCACGACGAGCTTGCGGTGCGACACGTGCGGCAACGCGTCCTCGGCCGCGGCGATCAGCTCGGCCGGGCTCGCCTCGGGGTCCTCGACGCGCAGGGCGTTGAGCTGCCACACGAGCGGCAGGGTCGGGGTGAGCAGCGCGGTCACGCGGCCGAGCGGTCGCACCTCGTCGACGATCGCCTCCTCCGTGCGGCGCAGGTAGCTGACGATCGTGTCGAGCGTCATTCGATCCCGAGCCGGTCGAGCAGCGCCTCGTCGCGGCGCCAGCCCTTGCGCACGCGCACGTGCAGGTCGAGGTGGACGCGGCGACCCAGCATGCGCTCGATCTCCTTGCGAGCGGCGGTGCCGACCGCCTTCACCATCCGTCCGCCGGCGCCGACCAGGATCGCCTTCTGCGACTCGGTCTCGGCCCATACGCGCGCGTGCACCACGAGCAGGCCGTCCTCGCGCTCCTCGAGCTCGTCGATCTCGACCTCAACCGCGTGCGGCAGCTCCTCGCGCGTGCGCAGCAGCACCTGCTCGCGCACCAGCTCGGCGATGCGCACCTGCTCGGACTGGTCGCTCTGCTCCTCGGGCGGGTACAGGAACGGCCCCTCCGGCAGCAGCGTCACGAGCTGCTCGACCAGCGGGTCCACTCCGGCGCCGGTGCGCGCGCTGACCGGGAAGATCTCGCCGTTCACGCCGAGGCCGGCAGCGGCGTCGAGCGCCGTCACCGTGCGCGGGCGGTCGAGCCGGTCGACCTTGTTGAGCGCGGTGACGGCGGGGATCCCGGCCTTCTCGATCGCCGCGGCGATGAACCGGTCGCCGGGGCCGATCTGCTGCTCGCCGTTGAGCACGAACAGGGCGGCATCGGAGTCGCCGAGCACGCTCTCGACACGGCGCTGCATACGCTCGGTGAGCGCGTCGCGCGGTCGCTGCACGCCGGGGAGGTCGACGAGCACCAGCTGCCAGTCCGGGCCGGTCGCGATGCCGCGGATCTCGCGCCGGGTCGTCTGCGGCTTGTCGGACACGATCGCGACCTTGCCTCCGACGATCCTGTTGACCAGCGTCGACTTGCCGGCGTTGGGGCGGCCCGCCAGCGCGACGAACCCGGAGCGCGTCACAGCCGCTCCAGCACTCGCGCCTGGAGTGCCAGCATCTCCCCGCCGTCCGTCTCGTGGTCGTAGCCGCACAGGTGCAGCACGCCGTGCACGACGGCCTCCGTCAGGTCCTCGGTGTGCTCGGGGCAGATGACCACGTCGCCTAGCTCGCGCGGCCCCGCCGCGGGCGCCGCCTCGTCAACCGGGAAGGACAGCACGTCCGTGGGCTCGTCGCGACCCCGGTGCTCACGGTTGAGCCGCGTGATCCGGTCGGCGTCGACCAGCTCGATGGCCAGATGCCCCTCCTCCATGCCGGCCGCGGCGAGCGCGGCCAGGGCCGGCCGCCGGAGCTGCTCGGGTGCTTCGAGCTCGATCAGTTACGTGGCTTGTTGGCGCCGAGGGGCGCGCAGCGCGGGCGCCTGCTTCTCGGCGTACTCGTTGTACGCGGCCACGATCCGCTGCACGAGCTTGTGCCTGACCACGTCCTCGCCCCCGAAGCGCACGAACTCGATCCCCTCCACGTCCTTGAGGATGTCGCCGATCACGAGCAGCCCCGACGCCTCGTCGCGCGGCAGGTCGATCTGGGTCACGTCGCCGGTGACGACCATCTTCGAGTTGAAGCCGAGCCGGGTGAGGAACATCTTGATCTGCTCGGGACTCGTGTTCTGCGCCTCGTCGAGGATGATGAAGCTGTCATTGAGCGTGCGGCCGCGCATGAAGGCCAGCGGCGCCACCTCGATCACTCCGCGCTCCAGGTGCTGGTTGACCCGCTCGGGCTCGAGCATGTCGTAGAGCGCGTCGAACAGCGGTCGCAGGTATGGGTCGACCTTGGCGGCGATGTCGCCGGGCAGGAAGCCGAGCCGCTCCCCCGCCTCGACGGCGGGCCTGGTCAGCACGATGCGGTTGACCTCGCGCCGCGCCAGGGCCGCGACCGCCATCGCCACAGCCAGGAACGACTTGCCGGTGCCGGCCGGGCCGATGCCGACCGTGATCGTCTGGCTCCGGATGGCGTCGACGTAGCGCTTCTGGTTGACGGTCTTGGGCGCGACCTTGAGGCCGCGGTGGCGCCAGACGACGTCCTCGAGGATGCGGCTCGGGCTTTCGTGGCGGTCGAGCGCTCCCGCAATCGCCTCGATCGTGCCGGGTGCGATCTCGTGGCCGGCGCGGACGAGGTCGGTCAGCTCACGGATCACTGTGCGGCCCATGCCGACCGCGTCCTCGGGCCCGTCCAGCGTGAGCACGTTGCCGCGCAGGTAGACCTCGCAGTCGAGGTGGTCCTCGATCGTCTTCATGACCAGGTCCCCGGGCCCGGCCAGCTCGGCGGCGACCTCGTTCGGGAGCTCCAGCTGAATTCGCACTAGGCGGTCAGCTTCTCCTTCACGGCCGCACTGACGCGCTTGCCGTCCGCGCGGCCCTTCACCTGGGGCATGACGAGCGCCATCACCTTCCCCATCTCCTTGGGCGAGCTGGCACCCGACTCGGCAACCGCGTCGCCCACGATTGCGTTCAGCTCCTCGTCGGAGAGCTGCTCGGGCATGTACGCGCTGATGATCTCGGCCTCGCGCTCCTCGGCCTCGGCGCGGTCGGCCGCGCCGCCCTCGCGGTAGGCCTCGGCGGCCTCGAGCCGGCGCTTGCGCTCTCGCTGGAGCACCTCGACCTCCTCGCCGCCGTTTTCCTTGGCGGCCTTCTGGAGCTCGTTCACGACGAGGCGCAGCGCGTGCACGCGATCCTTCTCGCCTGCCTTCATGGCGTCCTTGACGTCGCCCTGGATCTGCTCGAGCAGTGACATCTATGGTCAAGTGTAGGACTCCCTCATGAGTGAATTCCGGGTTGCCACCTTTGATTGCTACGGCACGCTGATCGACTGGGAAGGCGGCGTAGGCGCCTTTCTGTACGAGCTGGCCCGCCGCCACGAGCAGGATCCGCCGCCGGCGCGCGAGCTGCGCGAGCGCTGGGAGGCGCTCCAGTTCGAGCGCATCCAGGCGGGCTGGCGCTCGTACCGGGAGATCCTCGCCGACAGCCTGGCCGCCTGGTCGGGCGAACGCGGCTACCGCTACAACGAGCACGACGGCGAGGGACTGGCGCGGTCGATGGAGTGCTGGCAGCCCTTCCCGGACACCGTTCCGGCGCTGCGCGCGGCCAGCGCGGCCGGCCTGCGCCTGTGGATCATCTCCAACACCGACCGCGCGATCATCGAGCACTCGCTCGCCCACCTCGAGGTCGAGTTCGCCGGCGTCACGGTCGCCGAGGACTGCCGCGCGTACAAGCCGTCAGCGGTGCCGTTCGAGCACGCGCTGCGCGACATAGACCTGCCGCACGACCAGATCCTGCACGTCGCCTTCGGCTTCAAGTACGACATCGGCCCGGCGCAGCGGCTTGGGCTGCGAACGGCGTGGGTCAACCGCAAGCAGGAGCCGGCGCCGGGGCCCGAGCAGGCCGACTACGTCTGGAACGACCTCTGGCCGCTGGCCGAGGTGGCGGGCCACTAGGGTCTGGCGAAACGGCCGGCGAAGCTCGCCACGGCTACTCCCGCAGCCCCACGGCTTCGACGACCTCCTCCCAGGAGAGAAACGCGACATCGCCTACTCCGCCAGCCCCACGGCTTCGAGCGCCTCGTCCACGCTCGCGTACATCTGCATCCTGATCGCCTGCCCGTTTCGGAGCGTCCACACCTGAGCGAAGCGCATGTCGACGGGAATGCCCGTCGCCTTCGCGCGCCCCCGCTGCTTGATGATGACGACGACGCGCTCACCGGCGTCCAGGTAATCCTCGACCTCGAGCTCCCAGTCCTCCCATGCATCGGCCCACTCGGCGTTGAACTGCATGGCGCCCTCGACTCCGGAGTAGAGCTGCTGATCAGGCCAACCGAGGCGCGACACATCCCAGACGAGATCGGGATGGGCGCGAACCTCGCCGGTGGCCAGGTAGTGCCCGTAGCCGCGTCGAATGACCTCGACGTTCTCCTCCGACATGGCCCGTCGAGTATCCCGCAGCGGCTCCTAGTCGGGCAGGATCGCCACCACGCGGGCGGGCGCGGCGCTGCCGCCCTCGATGCGCAGCGGGAAGCAGGCGACCTTGAAGCCCGTCGGCGGCAGCTCGCCCAGGTTCACCAGGCGCTCGATCTGCGAGTAGGGCAGATCGGCCTGGTGGGCGGCCCAGAAGACGCCCGGCTCGTCTCGCTCGATCGCCTCCTGCGCCTGCATGTAGAGCGGGGCGTCCCACCCCCATGCGTCGATGCCCATCACGCGCACGCCGCGCTCGAACAGCCAGCGCGTGGCGTCGAGCGTCACGCCGGGACCCAGTCCCATGTAGCCGGCCTCGCCGTAGTGGGCGTCGCGCCCGGTGCGCACGAGCACGATGTCGAGCTCCTTGAGCACGTGCCCGACGCGGTCGAGCTCGGCCTCGACGTCGGCGACCTCGATCCTCTCACCGTCGGCCTTGGCGGTCATGTCGAGCACCACGCCGTCGGCGAAGAACCACTCCAGCGGGAGCTGGTCGATCGTCTCGGCCGGCTTGCCGGCGATCGTCGAGTTGTAGTGCCAGGGCGCGTCGACGTGGGTCGAGTTGTGGGTGCCGAGGTTGGTGAACGTCTCGGTGGCCCAGCCCTCGCCGTCGCGCAGCAGCCGCGCCGGGACGCCGAACAGGCTCTCGATCTGGGCGGCGCCGTCGGCGTGGTCCTGGAAGGCGATATCGGTGCGGAGCACGTCCGGCAGCTCCGGCGGGCTCGGCGCGATCGGCGCGCTCAGGTCGACGAACCGCATTGCCCGACCCTACAAGAGCAGGACCGCCGCCCAACCACCCTCGACGAGCCGGCGCTCCTCCCGCCGCCCGAACGCCGCGACGACTTCGTCGGCCTCGTGGTCGAGCAGGCCGGACAGGATCAGGGCGTTCGCCTCGATGCGGCCGGCGAGCCCGAGCAGGAGCGGGCGGACCAGGTTGGCGGCGACGGTGTCGGCGGCGGGCGGATCCTGCTCGCGCAGGTTGAGGCGCTCGACCCGATCGAGCGCGACGCCGTTGGTGGACGAGTTGGCGCGTGTCGCCTCGATCGCCGCCTGCTCGTTGTCGACGGCGACGACCGGAGCGAAGCCCAGCTTGGCCGCCGCAATGGCGAGCACGCCCGAGCCGCAGCCGAGGTCGGCGAAGGAGCCGGCCGGGTCCAGCTCGAGCATGAGCTTCAGCGAGAGCTTGGTGGTGGGATGCGCGCCGGTACCGAAGGCTTGCCCGGGGTCGATCACGAGGTCGAGCGCGTCCTCGCGTGAAGCGGTCCACGGGGGGCGGACCCAGAGCGCGGGTCGCTCGGCGTGCGCCGCCCGCACGAGGACCGGCTCGTGGAACGCTTTCCAGCGCTCCTCCCAGCCTTCGGCCACTGCTTCGCCGCGCACCTGCACGAGCACGCCGCCGACCTCGGCCTCGCCCTCCGGGAAGGCCGGCAGCTCGCCCGGCGCCCCGTAGAGCGCGTACTCGACCCAGCCGTCGCCGTCGATCTGCTCGACCCCGCTCGGCGCCAGCTCGAGCAGCGCCGCCAGCACCCGCTCGGCCGCCTCGGCCGGTGCGCGGAACGCGAGCCGGATCAGCGGAACGCGCGGCGCAGCTTGCCGACGATCGACTCGTCAGCCGGCTCGCGCAGGTTGGCCTCGCCGAGCGACTCGTACAGCTCGGTCAGCAGCTCGCGCTGGCG
>JBQGCL010000142.1:0-39738 GCA_052038485.1 Thermoleophilaceae bacterium
GGGGCGAGCATCCGGCCGGCGAGCAGCCACCCTCCCCCCAAACCGAACACCAGCAGGAACGCCATCACCGCGGCCGCGATTGGAGCGAAACTGCGCAGGAGGTCGGCGTGGCTGCGCACCATGAAGACCACGCCAGGGTGCACCCCACGCGAGAGGGAGAAGTACCCCGCGGTGAGCAGCACGGCGCCGGCGAGCATGAGGAAGCCGGCGTAGCTGAGGGTGAGCTTGAGGCGAACGCTCAAACCGGGGGCTCTATCCACGCTCCGCTGCCCCGCTCGCGGCGTCCGGTTGCGTGACGATGCGGTAGCCGGCACCCGCCACGGTCTCGATGATTCCGGGTTCGCCGAGTCGCTTGCGCAGTGCCGAGACGGTGATGCGCACGGCGTTGGTGAACGGGTCGGCGTTCTGATCCCAGGCCCGCTCCAGGAGCTCTTCGGCGCTGATGACGCCGCCTTCGGCAGCGACGAGGACTTCGAGCACGGCGAACTGCTTGCGGGTGAGTGCGACGTAGCGGCCGTCGCGGTGGACCTCGCGGCGAAACGGATCCAGACGCAGACCGGCGATCTCTCGCACAGGCGGCCTGTTGTGGGCGCGCCTGCGGTCGAGTGCCCTGAGCCTGAGCACGAGCTCTTGGAGCTCGAACGGCTTCGTGAGGTAGTCGTCGGCGCCGAGCTCGAACCCGGTGGCCTTGTCGTCGAGACGGTCGGCAGCGGTGAGCATGAGGATCGGCATGCCGCTGCCGGAGGCGACGATGCGTTTGGCGATCTCGTCACCGGAGGCTCCGGGAATGTCTCGGTCGAGCACGGCGATGTCGTACGCGTGGACGTTCAGCAGCTCCAGAGCGGCGTCGCCGTCACCTGCGATGTCTGCCGCGATCGCCTCCAGGCGTAGGCCATCGCGGATCGCTTCCGCCATGTAGAGCTCGTCCTCGACGACCAGCACGCGCACGCTCCGAAGCGTAGGGCCGGCGCATATCGCCGGCATATCGAAAACCAGATACGTGCCGGCAACGCCACGCTGCCTTCACTGGAGGCGTGACCTACCGGATTCGCAGGACTCGTGTCGCCGGCCTGCTGGTCGTCATCGTGGCGATCGCCGCGGCCCTCGCCTACCAGTGGCCGGCGTCCTCGTCCCCGACAGCCGCATCACCCATCGACGTCCTGCGCGGTGAGCACCGTGGTGCGTCGGCCGAAGCCGGCGGGGCTGTACCCGACGGCACGACGGTCTTTGACGACGAGATCCCGGGTGTGGCCAATCTCGACTCCGATCTGCTCGGTGCACTGCGGCAAGCCGCAACCGATGCCGCGAACGACGGGGTCGAGTTCTTCGTCGACAGCGGCTGGCGTTCCGCGGAGTACCAGGAACGACTGCTCCAGGAGGCGGTCTCGAAGTACGGCTCAGAGGAAGAAGCCGCCCGATGGGTGGCCACCCCCGACACGTCTGCTCACGTGTCGGGGGACGCGGTCGACATCGGACCCTCCGCTGCCGCGGCGTGGCTGGCCGAGCACGGCCCCGCGTACGGGCTGTGCCCGGTCTACGGCAACGAGCCCTGGCACTACGAGCTGCGCCCCGAAGCCATCGGTCGGGGTTGCCCTCCCGTGTACGCCGACCCTACGCACGATCCCCGGATGCAGCACGGTTGAGCCCGGTTCTCAGGCGGCCGCCGAGTAGCGCAGTGAGCCCGGGGTGGTCAGGGTCTCGCCGGTCTCGAGCAGCGTCTTCAGGCCGGACAGGATCATCGGCCAGCCGCCGTAGAGCTCCGCGTTGGCGCCGGGTCGCAGCTGGTCGTGCACGACTGTCAGCCGGCACGAGTCCGCCACCTGCTCGATCTCCCAGGTGACCCTCGATGCGCCCTCGCTCTTCACCTCGTCGCTCCACAGCGCCGTGAAGGTCTGCACCAGGCGGCGTGGGGGATCGACCTCGACGTTCTCGCCGGCGGCGATGTCGATGACGCCCGGCACGCCGGCCTTGTACTCCGACCCGGTCGTCCAGTCCGAGTGGGTCTCGACCCCGAAGCTGTACTTGGCCCGCTGGGCCGGATCGGTGATCGCCTCCCACAGGCGCTCGGGCGTGGTCTTGATGAAGATCTCGAACACCCCGACCGTGTCGCTCTCGGCCAGCTGGAATCCCGCTTCAGGCAACCTCTCCATCGTCTGCCTCCTCAAGTTCTGCCTTGAGCCCGGTCAGCGTCGCCGCCCAGGGCTCGGCGTATTTGCTCACCCATCTGTCGTGGATGAGCCGGATGGGGACGGGGTTGAGGAAGTGCAGCTTCTCGCGACCGTTCTTCCGGGTGGTCACGAGGCCCGCCTCCTCGAGCACGCGCAGGTGCTTCATCACGCCGAAGCGCGTCATGTCCAGACCCGCTTCCAGTGATTTCAGCGACTGGCCGTCCTCGCGGAACAGCTCGTCGAGCAGGCCCCGGCGGGTCGAATCCGCCAGGGCTTTGAAGACCGCGTCCACGTGCCGGATTATAGGTGACTAAATGGTCACATGTCAATCCAGAAACGCCCGAGTTTCGGAATCCGCACAGAGGGGTATCTGCGTCCCCGTGAGGGGGACTCGGGTTTGGCTTGCAGGGAGCGTTTGCGCGCTCGCAATCGCGCTGGTGACCGCGGCGCCCGCCGCCGCTTTCACCGCCAAGGGCAGCGCCAGGCAGGTCTATGTGACCGGCGCGACCCCGGGGGCGCAGCTGGCGCTCCTCAACCCGTCCGGCCAGGTCGTGCAGACCAAGACGGTCAACTCGCTTGGCGGGTTGCTGTTCCGCGACGTCGCGCCGGGCGCCGGTTATCGCGTGCGGCCGGCTGGAGGCGGCACGCCCTCGGGAATCCTCAACGTGACCACCAACAAGTCGGCGCCGGACAACCTGTCGGTCTACAACCAGTCGATCCCGTCGCAGGGCTACGGCTACCTCAAGACGCGCGACGGCACCCAGCTGTCGATGTACGTCCACCCGCCGCAGGACGTCGCCAACGCGCTGCCGCTACCCGACGGCCTCGAGCTGCCCGACGTCGGTGACGGTCCCTATCCGACCCTGATCGAGTACTCGGGCTACGGCTATGCCGACCCGGCCGGTCCGCAGAGCGGCATCGCGATCCTCGCCAACCTGATGGGCTTCACCGTCGTCGACGTCAACATGCGCGGCACCGGCTGCTCGGGCGGCGCCTTCGACTTCTTCGAGCCGCTCCAGGGCCTCGACGGCTACGACGTGATCGAGACGATCGCGCGCCAGCCCTGGGTCGCGCACGGCAAGGTGGGGATGATGGGCATCTCTTACGGCGGCATCAGCCAGCTGTTCACCGCCCAGAACCAGCCACCCAGCCTGGCCGCCATCTCGCCGCTGTCGGTGATCGACTCGACCCAGACGACGCTCTATCCGGGCGGCATCCTCAACACCGGCTTCGCCGTCGCGTGGGCCCAGGAGCGCATCCACGACGCCCAGCCGGCTTCGCCCACGGGCGGCCAGCCCTGGGCCTACAAGCGCATCCAAGAGGGCGACACGACCTGCCAGGCCAACCAGGCGCTGCACCCCGAGGCCGTCGACCTGATGGCCAAGATCCGCGCGAACGACCACTACATCCCGGCCGTCGCCGATCCGCTCTCGCCCGAGACGTTCGTCAAGAAGATCAACGTGCCGACGTTCATGGCCTGCCAGTGGACCGACGAGCAGACCGGCGGCCACTGCCCGACGCTCGCGAAGCAGTTCACCGGCACCGACCGCAAGTGGTTCACGTTCACCAACGGCACCCACGTCGACTCGCTCGCGCCCGACGTCTTCAACCGCTGGTACGACTTCCTCCAGCTGTATGTGGCCAAACAGGCGCCGATCACGAACTCCGCGCTGATCCAGGCGGCCGCCCCGGTCATCTACCAGGAGGCGATGGGGATCACGGGCGTCACGCTGCCGCCCGATCCGGTCCAGCAGCAGCCGACCTACGCGAGCGCGCTGTTCGCCTTCCAGTCGCAGCCCTCGATCCGGGTGCTGTTCGACAACGGCGCCGGCGGAGCGCAGCCCGGACACCCGCGGGCCGGGTTCGAGAAGTCGTGGTCGAGCTGGCCGATCCCGGGCCGGACCGCGCGCACCTGGTACCTCGCGCCCAACGGTGCGCTCGCCGACTCGACCCCGTCGCAGCAGGGTGCTGACCAGTTCACCTGGAACGACAACCTCCGGCCGCTGACCAACTTCCACGGCGACACCGCAGCCGGCGACGGAGGGCTGTGGACCGCCACGCCCCCCTACGAGTGGACCAACAACCCGGCGGGGAGCGCGGTCTCCTACGTGACCAGCCCGCTGAGTGCCAACACCACCGTGGTCGGCGGGGGCAAGGTGCGACTGTGGGTCAAGTCGTCGACCCCGGACGCCGACTTCCAGGCGACGATCAGCGAGGTGCGCCCGGACGGCAAGGAGACGTTCGTGCAGGGCGGCTGGGTGCGTGGCAAGGCGCGCAAGCTCGACGCCGCCAAGAGCACGGCGCTGGAGCCGGTGCTGAGCCTGCGGGCAGAGGACTTCGCGCCGCTCCCGGCCAACCAGTGGACCGAGGTCACCATCCCGCTCTACTACCAGGGCCACGTCTACCGAGCCGGCTCGCGCATCCGGCTGACGATCTCCGCGCCCAACGGCGATCAGCCCGTCTGGTCCTTCGCCGAGACCCAGCCCAGCGGGAGCGGCACCGCCACGATCAAGATCGCCCGCACCGGACTGACTCCGTCCAGCCTGGTGCTGCCGGTGGTGCCGGGCGTCGCCGTCCCGACCGGGCTGCCGCCCTGCCCGGGCCTGCGCGGCGAGCCCTGCCGCACCTACCAGGCGTTCACGAACGTCGGCGCGCCGCTGTAGTCGTACACTCGCGGGTTCGATGCCCGCAGACGACGTTGAGGTTGTCCACCGGCTCTTGGACGCTTTCAACCGCGGGGACTTCTCAGCCCTCGACGAGCTGGCCCCCGACGCGGAGCTCCAGGACGAACCGCGCATCCCCGGGGCGGGGTGGAACTACGGCCACGAGGGCGCACTGCGCTGGGCCGTGAAGCTGTGGCAGTCGTTTGGACGGCTCGCGGTCGAGATCGACGAGCCGATCGAGATGAGCCCCTGCTGCCTGGTGACCCGCTGGCGTGCTACCGGCGTCGGCAAGCGCAGCGGCATCCCCGTCGACATGGGCGGCTACTGCGTCTTCTCGATGCGCGAGGCGAAGGTGCGCCGGGTCGAGTTCTACGAGAGCGAGCGCGAGGCGCTGGTGGCGCTCCGCGCCCGGTCCGGCGAGCCCGGTTAGCCTTCCCGCCGTGCCCCTCGAGATCGTCCTGGCTCGCCACGGCGAGACGGAGTGGAGCCGGGACGGGCGCCACACCGGGCGGACGGACGTCCCGCTGACCGACCTGGGCCGCCGCGAGGCCGAGCTGCTGCGCGGCGCGCTCGCCGAGTGGAGCTTCGCCAGGGTGCTGTCCAGCCCGCTCGAACGTGCACGCGAGACCTGCCGGCTGGCGGGTCTCGGCGACCTCGCCGAGATCACCGAGGACCTGCTCGAGTGGGACTACGGCGACTACGAGGGGATCACGACCCAGCAGATCAGGGAGCAGCGGCCGGACTGGTACCTGTGGCGCGACGGCTGCCCGGACGGCGAGGACGCCGCTTCGGTCGGGGCGCGCGTGGACCGCGTGATCAGCGCCGTCGAGGGCGTCGACGGAGCGGTCGCGCTGTTCGCGCACGGGCACGTACTGCGCGTGCTCGCCGCGCGCTGGCTGGGGCTCGGGCCGGAGTCCGGGGCGCTGCTGGCGCTCGGCACCGGCACGCTGTCCGTGCTCGGCTACGAGCGCGAGACGCGCGTGGTCCGGCGCTGGAACGCGCCCGTAGCCGGCTAGCGCTGCGTGAAAGTCGCCGTCAGCGTCGTGTCGGCGTTGGCGACGATGTTGTGGATCCGCGCCAGCCCGTCCGACCACGAGGCGAAGTCGTAGGTGAAGGTGTTGAGCGTCTGGGGGGTGGGCGCCGCGACGCCGTTGGTCGACCCCTGGATGACCGTTCCGTCGAACGGCGTCGTCGGGGTCGAGCCGTTCAGCGCGAGCTGGAGCCCGCTGGGGTTGGAGCGCAGCTTCAGGGTCACCGTCTTCGGGTCGAGCCGGATCGTCCGGGTGTCGGTCAGACCGCCGCTGTCGGTCGCGGTGAGCGTCAGCTCGATATAGGACGGGTACTCGTGGTCGGGCCCCGGGAAGCTGCCCGAGGCAACCCCGTCGTCGTTCTCGAGGACGTGCTCGTGGCAGTTCGACGGGCAGTGCTGGAGGCGCACGACCCAGTCGAGCTGGCTCGCGGGAAGCGTCCCGTCCTGAGCGTCCGAGCCGCTGCCCGTGAACGCAATCGGATCGCCGACCTTCCAGGTGAAGCCCGTCGACGGCGTCTCGATAGTGGCCGTCGGCGGCGTGTTGCCCGCACGGATCGCGACCGAGTCGGTCGCGGTCGCGCCGTGGTTGTCCGTCACCCTGACGCCGGCCAGGTAGCTGCCCGCGTTCGTGTAGGTGAACTGGGCGGTGTCGCCGGTGCCGTCGTCGTAGGCCCCGTCCGCGTCGAGGTCCCACTCGTAGGAGAGCGTGTCGCCCGGGTCGGGGTCGTTCGAGCCGGCAGCCGAGAAGTCGACGGTCAGCGGAGTCGGCCCGTTCGTCGGGGTGGCGCCGATCGACGGGCGTGGCGGCTGGTTGCCCTGCGTGTAGTGGATGCGCCTGACGACCCCCCAGTTGAACTCGAGGTAGTAGAGGTCGTTGCCGGGGCCGAACTGGATGTCGACCGGGCCGCTGGCTGCTTGCCGGAAGGGCCTGATCCGCGTGGGATCGGGGAGCGACCCGGTGGTGCGCTCCATCACCCAGATGCAGTTGCGCGAGTAGTCCGAGAAGAACAGGGCTCCGTCGAACTCGGCCGGCAGCGTGCTGTTCGGGGGCGTGAAGGCGAGGCCCGAGATCGACGAGCTGCCGGTCGGGCAGCTCTCCTCGCCGTTGACCTTGGCCTGGTGGTTGTAGGTGTACAGCGGCGGTTTGGCCGTCCCGGCGCTGTAGAGGCCCTCGCAGAGGTTGAGGTCGGTGGCGTCGTAACCCCCTTGACGGCCGTTGCCCTCGTAGCAGGGCCAGCCGAAGTTCTCGACCCCGCCGCCCGGCCGCGTGACCCGGTTGATCTCCTCCCAGGTGTCCCAGCCGACGTCCCCCACCCACGGCTCGCTCGTCCCGGGGCGCATGACCAGCCGGAACGGGTTGCGGAACCCGTGGGCCACGATCCGTCGCGCGTCCACGTCGGCGCGGCCGAAGAGGGGGTTGTCCGGCAGGGCAGCGCCGGTCTCCGGGTCGACCCGGATCAGGCTGCCGTCGAGCGTGGTGGGATCGAGCCCGGTGCGCAAGTCCTGCGAGCGCAATGCGCCGCCCTCCGCCGTCGGCGGGGTCTGGGTGCCGCCGACCGGAACCCAAGCGTCGTTGCAGGGGTTCTTGGGGCTCCCGAACTGCCCGTAGTCGACGGCGGTGAAGCTCGCACCGTCGCCGGCCGTCATGTAGAGCGCCCCGTCGGCGCCGAACTCGATGTCGCCGATGCTGTGGCTCGGGAACTGCTGGCACCAGTCCTCGATCAGGACCTGCTCGGGGCCCGCCGTGTTGCCGATGGCCTGGAGGCGCGAGAGCCGGCCGCTGACCACGCACCCGTTGACGGTCGGGCCGGGCGGGTCGGGGCAGGCGTCGTTCCAGCGCGGCGCGGTCGCGCCGATCGCGGCGTCGTGGGTGTAGGCGACGTAGACGAACGGCTTGGCCGGGAAGTCCGGGTCGAGCGCCATCCCGAGCAGACCGCGGTCCCAGTAGTCGTGCACCTTCGGGGCGAGGTTGGCGAAGACCGTCGCGCTCGTGTCGGAGAGGCTGTCGAAGACCTTGATGATCCCGCTCTTCTCGGCGACGAAGACGCGGCCGTCAGGTGAGAAGCGCAGCATCGTCGGCCGGGTCAGCCCGGTGATCACCTGCGTGTCCTGGAAGCCGGGCAGCAGGCCCAGCGAGCCGGTCCGGAAGCTCTGGTCGCCGGCGCACCCGGAGCCCTTCGAGTTCGAGGCGCAGGCGCGGTAGTGGTAGAGCGTGTCCGGTGTCAGCCCGCCCACCCGTTCGCTGACCGTCTGGGTACCGCTGCCGCCGGTGCGGTGGGGCGTCGAGCTGCCGTACGAGGTCGTCGTCCCGTACTCGAACCAGTACTGCGTGGGGTCGCCGCCCCCGCTGCCGTGGGCACGCAGGGTCGCCGCCTTATCGGTCACGTCGTGCGGCGGGTCGGTGACGCCGCTGGCGCAACCGGTGGCGGCCAGCAGCACGAGCGCGAGCAGGAACGGGGCGGAGCGCCGCACTGCGGCAACCCTCTACCTCATTTCGGTGCTTGTCAATTCCTTGCGGGGGACCAGGGCGCCGATCGCGCCCACCAGCGGGACGAACAGGCCGACGATGCCGACCAGCGTGCGGCCCTTGCGAAAGCAGAGGATCGCGAATGCGACGCCGATCAGCTGGAGCGGGATCGCGATCCAGATGTGCGTCTCGCGGTCGACGCCGAGCAGCAGCAGCACGGCATCCCAGACGGCCACCCAGAACTCGAGGCCGAGCAGAGCGATCACCAACAGCGCGGTGGTGATGATCACGGCGTCGATCGACTGGCGGCCCTTGTCGGCCCAGTAGACGTCCTGGAGGTTGAGCCAGAGCGCGAACTCGTCGAGCGTCAGGCCCATGCCGATGCCGAATGCGATCGCGACGAACTCGAACCAGGGGCTCTCGAGGTCGGTCGAGATGCCGAGGTAGCCCATCGACAGCAGGAGCAGGATGCCCCAGACCAGGTGGTGGACGTGGGTGCCGCTCTTGGTCTCGACGTTGCCCGGCCACCAGGACACCTGCGCGCGGATCATGTGGGCGCTCCCGCGGATGAACGAGAACGACATGACAAACGCGATCAGGATGAGGAAGTGGGTCTCCTTCCCGGGCGCCTGGATGTGACGGTCGTACGCGTGCGTGATGTCGTCCCACAGGCGTTCCATCGCGGACGATCGTAGTCTGCGCTGGCGATCGAAGGGCTCGACTACACGGACCTGGCCATAGTCCTGGCAGCCGCGACCGTGGCGCCGCTGCTGGTCGACATCCTGCCGGTCCCCAAGGTGCCCGCGATCGTCACCGAGATCGTCGCCGGCATCCTGATCGGGCCGGAACTGCTCGACCTGATCGACAACACGGCCCCGCTCGCGGTGTTCGCCTCGATCGGCCTCGTCTTCCTGTTCTTCCTCGCGGGGCTCGAGATCGAGTTCGAGGCACACGACGAGCGCCACCTCGGCCTGGTCGGCGCCGCCTTCGGCGCCTCGCTCGGGCTGGCGCTGGTGGTCGCCCTGATCTTCGACGCCGTCGAGCTCGTCGGTGCGCCGGTGCTGGTCGCGATCATCCTCGCCGCGACCTCGTTCGGGATCGTGGTGGCGGTGCTCAAGGACGCCGGCCAGACCGCCACTCCGTTCGGGCAGCTGGTGATCGCGGGCGCCTCGATCGCGGACTTCTCGACGGTGATCCTGCTGTCGCTGTTCTTCTCCTCGTCGGGCGCGAGCTTCGAGACCACGCTCGTGCTGCTGGTCCTCTTCCTCGCGACGGTCGCGGTGGTCGGGCTCGTGCTCGCGGGCGCTCGCGGGTCCAAGCAGCTCAAGGCGACCGTGCTGCGGCTGCACCGCACCAGCGCCCAGATCAGCGTGCGGATCGCCTTTCTGCTGCTGATCGGGCTCGTCTACATGTCCGAGGAGTTCGGGCTCGAGGTGGTGCTGGGCGCGTTCCTCGCCGGGGCGATGGTGAGCCTGCTCGACCGCGAGGACGTCGTCAGCGACACCGGGCTCCAGGAGAAGCTCGACGGGATCGGCTTCGGCGTGTTCATCCCGATCTTCTTCGTCGTCAGCGGCGCCAACCTCGACCTGTCCTCGCTGTTCTCGTCGCTCGACACGGTTGCGCTGGTGCCGCTGACGGTGCTCGCCCTGCTGGTCGTGCGCGGCCTGCCGGCGCTGATCTACCGGCGCTTCGTGCCCGACCGCGAGGCGTTCTCGGCCGGGCTGCTACAGGCGACCTCGCTGTCGTTCATCGTCGCGGCGACGCAGATCGGCGTGGAGATCGGCAAGCTCGACACCGGGGCGGCCGCGGGTCTCGTGACGGGCGGGGTAGTCTCCGTGCTCGTGTTCCCCGCGCTTGCGCTGAGGCTCATGAGGCCGGCGTGATCGACGGCGTACTCGGCGGGCCAGTCGACCAGGACTACCTGCTGCAGGCGCGCCAGATGCAGGCGATGTCGTTCGCCGTGCACATCCCGCTCGTCTGCTTCGGGATCGCCTTTCCCGCGATGGTGCTGTTCCTCGAGGGGCTCTGGATGCGCACCGGCGACCCGCTCTACCGCGCGCTCGCCAAGCGCTGGTCGAAGGCGATGCTGATCCTGTTCGCGGTCGGCGTGGTGACCGGCACGATCCTCTCGTTCGAGATGGGCCTGCTGTGGCCGGAGTTCATGGCGACCTTCGGCGACGTCTTCGGGCTCGCGTTCATGATCGAGGGCTTCTCGTTCTTCATGGAGGCGATCTTCATCGCGATCTACGTGTACGGCTGGGAGCGCCTGTCGCCCCGCACGCACCTGCTCGCGGGCATCCCGATGGTGGTGGCCGGCATCACCGGCTCGCTGATGGTGATCTCGGTCAACGGCTGGATGAACCAGCCGACCGGCTTCTCGATCGAGAACGGCGAGGTCGTGGACGTCAAGCCGCTCGCGGCGCTGTTCAACGACAACCTCTGGCACGAGCTGGTCCACATGTACCTCGCCGGGTTCATCGTGGCGGGCTTCCTGGTCGCCGGCGTCTACGCGTTCGGCTGGCTGCGCGGGCGGCGCGACCGCCACCACCGCACAGGCCTCGCCGTGGCACTGACGGTCGCCGCGCTGGCGGCGCCGGTCCAGATGCTCGTCGGTGACTGGGCCGCGCGCACGGTCGCGGTGCGCCAGCCGGTCAAGCTGGCCGCGTTCGAGGGGCTGCAGGAGACGACCAAGGGGGCGCCGTTCTCGTTCCTGGGTGGGACGATCGAGATCCCCGACATGCTGTCGCTGCTGGCCTTCCACGATCCGAACGCGACCGTCACGGGCCTCGACAGCGTTCCCGAGGACGACCAGCCGCCCTGGCACATCGTCAAGCTCTCGTTCCGGCTGATGGTCTACATCGGCAGCGCGCTCGCCGCGCTCGGCGCCTGGTTCCTCTGGGTCTGGTGGCGGCGCGGCCGGCTGCCGCGATCGCGCTGGTTCTTCCGGGCGCTGGTGCTCGCTGGGCCGGCGGCGCTGGTGGCGCTGATCTCGGGCTGGGTGACGACGGAGGTCGGGCGCCAGCCGTGGGTCGTCTACGAGGTGATGCGCACCGAGAGCGCCGTGACCGGGGCGAGCGGCGTCCCGGTCGGCTTCGTCTCGCTCGGGCTCGTCTACGCCGGACTGGCGGCGGTCGCGTTCGTGATGCTGCGACGGCTGTCGCGCGGGCCGCTGGAGGTCGGTCCCTGATGCTGGCCGACCTCGCCGCCGCCGTCGCGCTGCTCGCGCTGACCGCCTACGTCGTGCTGGGCGGCGCGGACTTCGGCGCCGGGTTCTGGGACCTGACCGCCGGCGGCGCCGAGCGCGGGGCGCCGGTGCGGGCGATGATCAAGCAGGCGATGTCGCCCGTCTGGGAGGCCAACCACGTGTGGCTGATCTTCCTGCTGGTCGTGCTCTGGACCGGCTTCCCGGAGGCGTTCGGGTCGATCACCTCGACGCTCGCGATCCCGCTGTTCGTGGCCGCGCTCGGGATCGTCCTGCGCGGTGGCGCGTTCGCGCTCAAGGGCGAGGCCGCCACGATCGCCGAGGCGCGCGCGCTCGGCGCGACGTTCGCGCTGGCCTCGGTGATCGTGCCGTTCTTCCTCGGCGCCGCGGCAGGCGCGATCGCGGCCGGCGAGGTGCCGGTCGGCAACGCCCGCGGGGACGAGTGGTCGAGCTGGACCGGTGCCACGTCGCTGCTGGTCGGCGCGCTCGCGGTCGCCACCGGGGCGCACCTGGCCGCCGTCTTCCTGGGCGCCGATTCGCGCCGCCGCGGCGAGACCGAGCTGGTGCAAGCATTCCGCCGGCGCGCGCTCGGCTCGGGCGTGGTGGCCGGTGCGCTCGCGATCGCCGGTCTGCTGGTCGTGCGCGCCGACGTGCGCTCGCTCTATGACGACCTCACCTCGGGCGCGGGGCTCGCCTGCGTGCTGCTGTCGGGCGCTCTCGGGGTGATCACGCTCTGGCTGGAGTGGCGCGACCGCTTCGAGCTGGCGCGCTACACGGCGGCCGGCGCGGTCGGGGCGATCGTGGCGGGCTGGGCGGTGGCCCAGGAGCCCTACCTGCTGCCGCCCGACCTGACCGTGCGCGAGGCGGCCGCGCCGGACGCGACGCTGACGGCGCTCCTGGTCGCGACCGCGCTCGGCATGGCGATCCTGATCCCGGCACTGGCGTGGCTGTTCCGGCTCGCGCTCAGCGGCCGGCTCGTCTACGAGGAAGAGCCCCGGCCGTGAGCCGCCTGGAGATCGCCGCGGTTGTCTGCTTCGGGCTCGGTGCCGGGCTGCTGTTTCCGTTCGACAGCACGTTCACGATCATCCCGGGAGTGCTGCTGCTGCTCGCGTTCGTCGTCTGCGGGGTGTTCGCGCTGGCGACCCCGGAGCGGCTCGGGCGTGACGAGCCCTAGCGGAAGCGGCTCTCGATCCAGGCCACGAGTGCCTGGAGGTCGGTGCCGACCCGCACGCGGTCGGTGCCGCGGTCGAACGGGGCGCGGTCCGCGACGATGCCGTTGACGGCGACCGTGTAGACGGCGTCGGGGCGCAGGTCGCGCGCGCCGGACACCAGCAGCCCGGGCTGCTCGCGCTCGGCCTGGATCAGGTCGGCTCCGCGCATGCGGATGCGCCAGACGGGGTGCTCGTAGGCCTGCACCTCGAAGGCGTCGGCGTAGGTGATCGGCCCGGCGTCGATGTCCGCGCGCGTGTTGCCGGGGTTGAGGAAGGCGAGGTCGGCGCCCGCGAAGGCGCGCTGGGCGTCCACGGCGATTCGGTCGACTTCCCCGTTGTCGAGCCGATCGTCGGTGTGGCCGAGCACGCGGTTCGCAAGTGGCCCGATGCGCTCGCGGTAGCCGTCGACCAGCGCAGCCAGCTCGGGGTCGGGGTCGACGCCCTGGTGGTCGGTGGCCGCGATCGTCCCCGACTTTCGGACGACCTCGCCGCTGGCGCGGTCGACCGTGATGCTGACGCGGTCGAAGGCGACGCCGTAGGAGAGCGCCTGCACGACCAGCTTGCCGTCGACGTCGACGTTGAGCTCCGAGTGGGTGTGCCCGGCCACGACCACGTCGACCGCGTCGCTCATCTGGCGCGCCTCGTTGACGATCTCGCCGGCCGCGTCGTCGCCCTGCTGGAAGGCGCCGGCGTGGGCGAGCACGACGATCGCCTCGACGCCCTGGCGCTCGAGCTCGGGGACGTAGCGGTTGACCGCGTCGGAGAGGTCGGTCCACTCGAACCGGCGCGCGAACTCGGACAGCAGGAAGTAGGGCGTGTCGGTCGTGGTGACGCCGATGAAGCCGACCTTGACGCCGGCGCGCTCGACGATCTTGTAGGGCGGCAGGACCAGGTCACCGCTGTCGCGCGTGCGCGTGTTCGCGGCGACGTAGGGGTAGTCGGCGAGCCCCACCAGCCGCAGCGCCTCGGCGCCGCCCTCGTCGAACTCGTGGTTGCCGAGCGTGCCGACGTCGAAGCCCATCTGGTTGGTCGCCTCGATCGTGGGCTCGTCGTCGAAGTGGCTCGAGATCAGCGGCGAGGCACCGACCATGTCGCCCGCGTGCACGCGGATCGTGCGGTCCGGGTGCGAGGTCGCCGCTCGGTCGAGCCAGGCGCCCAGCCAGGCGGCGCCGCCGAGGTTGGCCTCGGGCGGCTCGAGGTGGCCGTGGAAGTCGTTGACCCCCAGCAGCTGGAGCTCCACGGTTCCCGACCGCTTCGCCGACGGGGCGGGCTGATCGGCGCCCGCGTTGAGGCCGAGCAGCGCAACGAGAAGAGCGGCCGCAAAGGCGGCCGCCCCGGGCAGCAGGTGACGGCGGTCGATGCGACGCATGGCCGCAACGTATGCGCGATTTGCAGGCCTTTTGTAGCCGACTCATGTCGATGGCGTGAAGCGCCTGTGAAGGGGTACACCGAAGCCATGAGGGTTCTCGACTGCGATTGCGGCCAGACGCTGCAAGCCGCCAACGACGACGATCTGGCCGTTCAGGTGCGCGAACACGCCGACGAAGCCCACCCGGACATGCAGCTCAGCGACGAGCAGGCCCGCGAGCTGGTGACCAACCGGGCCTACGACGCGAGCGACAGCTAGGAGCGCGCGCCGGCGGCGCTGCGCGGCGCCGCGCGCCGCAGCAGCCAGCTGCCCAGATCCTCGGGCGGCAGCGGGCGGCTCAGGTGGTAGCCCTGGGCCACGGTGCAGCCGAGCTCGCGCAGCGCGGACCAGATCGGCTCCGTCTCCACGCCCTCGGCCACGACCTCGAGGCCGAGGTTTCGGGCCAGGTCGATCGTCGATCGGACGATCGTCGCGTCGTCCTCGTCGGTGGCCATCCCGATCACGAACGAGCGGTCGATCTTGATCGCGCCGATCGGCAGCCGCTTCAGGTAGGCGAGCGACGAGTAGCCGGTGCCGAAGTCGTCGATCGCGACTCGGACGCCCATCGCGGCCAGCTCCTCGAGGATGTCGAGGTCGGCCGTCGCGACGTCGCGCTGCGTGGCGATGATCGCGTGCAGCCTGCCCTCCGTTGGGTGACCAGCACCCTCCATCGAGGTGAATATCGGCGCGTTGGCCGGTTATCTAGAGGACTGCCTGAAGGGCGGTAGCCGCGCCCGCGACGATCAGGATCCCGCCGATGCCGCGCAGGAGTTGCTCCTCGCTCAAGCGGCCGGTGAGGCGGGCGCCGAGGAGTGCGCCCGGTACCGAGGCGGCGGCCCCCGCCGCGAAGGCGGTCCAGTCGACGCCGCCGGGGAGGTGACCCGCGACGCCCGCGACGCCGACCCAGAACCCGACGGCCAGGTTGGTGCCGACGGCACGCGATGGGACCTCGCCGACCCAGCGCAGCAGCGCGGGCATCCGCAGGGCGCCGAGGATGAGGCCGACCAGCCCGCCGAGCAGGCCGATCAGCGCACCCGAGACCACGGCCGCGCGCACGTCTAGGGAGTCCTTGCCGTCCCTGGACGGGGCCGGCTTGCGCCGCAGCAGGTCGACGCCGAAGTAGAACAGCGAGGCGCCGATCACGAGCAGCAGGGCGGTGTCCGGGATCGCCCCGGAGATCAGCCCGCCGACGACGGCCCCCGCCATCGAGGGCGGCGCCATCCAGGCGAACAATCGCCAGTTGATGCGACCGGCGCGGATGTGGGTCACGGCCGCGGCGAAGGCGGCGACACCCGAGATGCCGATGTTGGCCCCGGCGCCGGCGGCGGGGGAGGAGGCGACCAGCAGGACCGCCGGCAGCCGGATGTTGCCGAGCACGAGCCCGAGCGCCCCGCCCGCGCAGGCGACGACGAAGCACCAGGCACACAGCGCAACCAGCTCGAGGGCGTCCACGCGCGCGCAGTCTTACCGCTCTGGCGAATGTGAACGCCGCCGCCCCGGCCGGCCACTCCCGCACGAAGTGAGAACGATTCTCACTTCGCTAAGCTGCCCGCCGTGCGCCGCCGCCCGCTGCTCCTCTTCGTCGTCGTGCTCGCCGCGGGGTGCGGAGCCGCCGGGGACGACGGCGATGCGCCCGTCACAGCCGTTGCCACGACAACCCAGGTGGCCGACTTCGCGCGCGTGGTGGGGGGCGACCGGGTGAGCGTCGAGGGCCTCCTCCGCCCCAACTCCGACCCGCACGAGTACGAGCCCCGGCCCAGCGATGCGGCGGCGATCGCCAAGGCCGACGTCGTCTTTCGCTCCGGGGGCGACCTCGACGAGTGGCTCGACGAGGTGGTCGACAGTGCCGGGGGCGACGCCGACCAGGTCACCCTGATCGACTCGGTCAAACGCTCAGGCGACGACCCGCACTGGTGGCAGGACCCGCGCAACGCGATGCTCGCCGTCGCCGCGATCCGCGACGCCCTGATCGAAGCCGACCCGGAGGGGCGCGACGGGTACGAGCGCCGAGCCGCCGACTACACGGCCAGGCTGCGCCGGCTCGACGCCGACGTCGCCCGCTGCATCGACCGCATCCCGCGGGCCAAGCGCAAGCTGGTCACCACCCACGACGCGCTCGGCTACTTCGCCGACCGCTACGACATCCAGGTGGTCGGTGCCGTGATCCCGTCGCTCTCCTCGCAGGCCCAGCCGTCCGCCAAGGACGTGGACGAGCTCGTCGACCAGATAGAGCGCGAGCAGGTCGAGGCGATCTTCCCCGAGGCGGCGCTGTCGAAGAAGCTCGAGGACGCGATCTCGCGCGAGTCGGGCGCGGCGGTCGGCGGTCGGCTGTGGGCGGACACGCTCGGCCCGCCCGGCTCGAGCGGCGCCACCTACGTCGACGCGATCGAGGCCAACGCCACGGCCCTGGCAGAGGGCATGTCGGGCGGCCGCGTGAGCTGCGACTTCAGCCGCTGACGACCGGCTCGGGCTCGCGCCGCTCGCGGTCGCGGCGGTCGAAGTAGTCGCCGCCCTCGATGCTGATCGGAGGCAGGATGCGCTCGAGCCACCTCGGCAGCCACCACGCCCGGTCGCCCATGATGGCCATGATCGCGGGCACGGCCAGGCAGCGGACGATCGTGGCGTCGATGGCGATCGCCACCGCTAAGCCGACGCCGAACTGCTTGACCACGGCGTTGCCGTTGAGCACGAAGCTCGAGAACACGCAGACCATGATCAGCGCCGCCGACGTGATCACCCGGCCGGTGTTGGCGAGGCCGTCGACGACCGCCTTGTGCGCGTCGCGCTCCTCTTTGTAGTGCTCCTGGATCTGCGTCATCAGGAACACCTCGTAGTCCATCGACAGGCCGAACAGGATCGCGAACATCAGCAGCGGCACGTAGCTGGCGATCGGCACCGATCCGTCGAGGCCGATCAGCTCGGCGCCGTGGCCCTCCTGGAAGACGAACGTGACGACCCCGTAGGCGGCCCCGACCGAGAGCAGGTTCGCGACCGCGGCCTTGAGCGGGACCAGCAGCGACCGGAAGGCGCACATCAACACGATGAAGCTGAGCCCGACGACGATCAGGATCATCTGCGGCAGCTTGTCGGCGATGCGCGCGGCGAGGTCGATGTAGCCGGCCGTCTGGCCGCCGGCGAAGACGGTCATGTCCTTGCCTTTGATCGCGTCCGGGATGACCGGGTCGCGCAGCCGGTTGACCGTGTCAATCGTGTCCGGGGAGGAGGGAGCGGTGGTCGTAATCGCCGTGAAGACGGCGACCGTGCCCTTCTTGTCGACGGTCGCCTGCGAGACGGACTTGATGCCCGGGTCCTTCTTGATCGCGTTCTCGAGGTCGGTCAGGCGCGGGTCGGTGGCGGGCGACTCGGCGAGCTGCTTCTGCTGTGCGAGCTGCTGCGACTGCGACGCCGTCTGCTGCTGCACCTGCTGCTGGGCTTGCGCCTCCGGCACGCCCTCGGCCTCCAGCTGCTGCTCCTGCTCGGCGATCTGCTGGTTGAGCTGCTGCTGCTTCTGGTTGACCTCGTTGATCTGCTTCTGGTCGGGCTTGGCCGGCGAGCCCAGCTCGACGCCGATCAGCAGCGGCCCGTTCGAGCCTGGGCCGAAGCCTTCGGTCATCAGGTCGTAGGCCTGGCGCGCCGTCGTGCTCTTTGGCAGCTCGCCGTTGTCCGAGGCGCCCAGCTCGAGGTCCAGTACGGGGAATGCCAGCACGAGCAGGAAGGCGACGCTTGCGACCAGTGAGCGCCAGGGGCGGTGGACGACGCCGCGCGCCCAGCGCGCCCAGCCGTGCGGCTGGTGGTCGTCGGGGTGGGTCTTGCCGAGCTGGACGCGCAGGGAGTGGATGCGCTCGCCGAGTGCGCCGAGCAGAGCCGGCAGCAGCGTGACCGCCGCGCTCACCGCGACAAGCACGGCGACCGCGGCGCTGTAGCCCATGTTGCCGACGAACGGGATGCCCGAGAACACCAGTGAGACCAGCGCGATCACCACGGTGATGCCCGCGAACACGACGGCGCCGCCGGCGGTGGCGGCGGCGCGCGCGATCGACTCGCGGATCTCCATGCCGTCCTTCAGCTGCAGCTTGTGACGGGTGACGATGAACAGCGCATAGTCGATCCCGACGCCGAGGCCGATCATCGTCGCGAGCGTGGGGGCGACGCTCGGCACCTCGATGACGTGCCCGAGCAGCTTGATGATCGCGAGCGACGCGACCAGCCCCAGCACCGCGGTGACGATCGGCAGGATCATCGCCGTCACCGTGCCGAACGCGAACATCAGGATCACGACCGCCGCGGCGAGGCCGATCGCCTCGCTCGACTCGGTGTCGGCCTTCGAGACCGCCTGCCCCAGGTAGCCGCCGGTGGCGACCTTCAGCCCGGCCTTTTCGGCGGGCTCCTCGGCGTCGACGACCTCCTGGGCCTCGTCGTCGGTGAGGTTGGCCTGGCTCTCGGTCAGAGTGACCGAGATGTAGGCGATCTTCTTGTCCTTGCTGATCGCGTTCTTGCCGGCCTCGCTGAACGGGCTGACCGCGCGCTGGACGATGTCCACCTTGCGCAGCGACTTGACGGTGTCCTCGACGGCCTGCTTGTTCTTCTTGTCGGTGATCTTCCCGGTCTCCGCCTTCATGACGACCGGGTTGGTGCCGTTGGCCTGGTGCGGCAGGTGGTCCGACAGCAGGTTCTGGGCGTTGGTGGATCCGGTGCCCGGGAGCGTGAGGTTGTCGCTGGTTTTCTCGCCGACCACGTTGGCGACGACCGCGATCGCGATCACGAACGCGACCCACAGCCCGATCACGGGCCAGTGATGGCGGCTGCAGAAGCCTCCGAGTCGGTAGAGCGGGCCAGTCATACCGAGCCCTGCACAGTACCCTCGGCCATGGGCCGAGGCAACTGCGTATACGCGCCTAGCCGGCGGCGCGGCAGTCCGGGCACTCGCCGCGCAGGGTCACGTCGTGGGCGTCGACCGCGTAGTCGACGCGCCGGGACAGCTCCTCGATTGCGCGCTCGAGGTCACGATCCTCGAAGGCCCTGACCTTGCCGCAGCGTTCGCAGACGAGGTGGTGGTGGTGGTCGCCGCTGGGGTCGACCGGCTCGTAGCGCGCCACGCCCTCGGCGGCGTCGACGCGGCGCGCCAGCCGAAGCTTGTCGAGCAGGTCGAGCGTGCGGTAGATCGACGCGACGCCCACGTCCTCGCCACGCTCGCGAAGGCGGTCGGCGATCTCCTTGGCGGTGACGCTGCAGCCGAGCGTGGCGAGTGTCTCCACGACGGCCGAGCGCGGCGCGCTCAGCCGGTAGCCGTCGCGCTCGAGCGTGTCGCGGGCGTGTACGACCCAGTCCGTCACTTCACCGCAGCGTAGCCCTCCGCCACCTTGGCCCAGTTGACCACGTTCCAGATCGCGTCCAGGTAGTCCGGGCGGCGGTTCTGGTACTTGAGGTAGTAGGCGTGCTCCCAGACGTCGACGCCGAACAGCGGCGTCTTGCCGTCGGTCAGCGGGTTGTCCTGATTGGCGGTGGAGACCACGGCGAGCCCGGAGCCGTCGTGGACGAGCCAGGCCCAGCCGGAGCCGAACTGGTTGACGCCCGCGTTCTTCAGCTGCTCCTGGAAGTCGGAGAACGAGCCGAAGGCGTCGCCGATCGCGCCGGCGAGGTCGCCGTCCGGCTCCCCGCCGCCGTCGGGCGACAGCCACTCCCAGAAGAGGCTGTGGTTGTAGTGCCCACCACCGTTGTTGCGGACCGGTCCGCGCTTGTCGTCGGGCAGCTGGCCGAGGTTCGCGACGACCTCGTCGATCGGCTTGTCCGCCCACTCGGTGCCCTCGAGCGCGGCGTTGACCTTGTCCACGTAGGCCTGGTGGTGCTTGTCGTGGTGAACACGCATGGTCGCCTCGTCGATATGCGGCTCCAGCGCGGCGTAGTCGTAGGGAAGCGGCGGTACCTCGTACGGCATCTCGACTCCTTCGTCTCCGTGGTCGGTCATGCACTCTATTCCCGTGACACTGTCCCTCCTGTCGTGGAACGTGGCCGGCCGGGTCGCACGCGCGGCCGAGCAGGCTGAGCTCGTGGCCGGCGCCGGCGCCGACGTGGTCTGCCTGCAGGAGCTGACGCCGGCGACCGCTGCGATCTGGGCCGATGGGCTGGCCGGCTATCACGTCGAGCTGGCCGAGCTGCCGGCCGTGCGTGAGTCGTCCCGGCCGCTCGGGGTGCTGATCGCGGCACGCGAGCGGCTCCAGGTCACGCCCGTGGCCGACGTGCCCTGGCCCGAGCGGGTGCTCTCGGCTCGGCTGGAATCCGGCCTCGAGGTGGTCAACGTCCACTCGCCGATCAGCCCGAAGCCGGGACTGGCGAAGGTGCTGACGCACGAGGCGGTGTTCCGCCACCTGGTCGCGGGGGCGGGCCACCCGCGGCTGGTCTGCGGGGACCTGAACACGCCCCGGCGCGAGCACGCCGACGGCAGCGTGTGGACGTTCGCGCGCACGCGCAACGGGGTGCTGCGCCCCGAGCGCGGGAAGCGCTGGGACGTGGCGGAGACGGCGCTGGTGCGAGGGCTGTCGGAGTACGGCTTCCGGGACGCCTTCCGGGAGCGCCACGGCTTCGCGGTCAAGGAGGTGTCGTGGACGTGGCCGCGCGGCGGCGGCTACCGCCTTGATCACCTGATCGTGTCGGAGGAGATCGAGGTGATCGAGTGCGGCTACTTCCACGAGTGGAGGACGCAGCTGAAGCTGTCCGACCACTCGCCGCTCGCGGCCGGGCTGTCGCTAGGCTAGACGCACCCGCGGCTGTGGCGGAACTGGCAGACGCGCAGGCTTCAGGTGCCTGTGTCCCTTGGGATGTGGAGGTTCGAATCCTCTCAGCCGCACTACCGGGCGCTCAGCTCAGCGCCCTCTCCTCAGCGGCGTGCCGAACACGTAGTCCCCGAACGGCGCGCTGATGCCGAACCCGCGCGTGTCGTCCTGAAAGTGGTGGCGCATGTGCAGCTCCCGCATCACCTTGCCGAATCGCGACTTGGGCCGGAAGTGGTGCAGGTAGTAGTGCGTCATGTCGTAGGCGAGGTAGCCGAGCAGGAAGCCCGCCGCGAACACGGTGCCCGCGGCGCTGCCGAGCACCCAAATGAACAGCGCGACGAACCCGGCCGCCAGCGGCACGCTCACCGACGGCGGCATGACCAGGCGGAGCGGATCGTTGGGGTGGTCGTGGTGGACGCCGTGGATGATCCAGTGGAAGCGCGCGCCCGGTCCCGACTCGGGCTCGAAGTGGAAGATCAGCCGGTGGATCCAGTACTCCATCAGCGTCCAGAAGAGCCAGCCGCCGGCGACCAGCCCGATCGTCTCGCCGGCGCTCAGGTCGGGGGCGCCGAGCGCGAACAGGATCGCGACCGCGGGCAGGAAGATCAGCGGAGGCACGACCGGATGAACCCGCGACAGGCGGTCGAGCAGATCCGACTCGAACATCCGGGGGGAAGCCTTGAGAACGTCTGTGCGGGGGGCGTCCACGACACCCCAAATTTACCGCACCGACCCTCCGGCTCGAAGGCGCTCAGCCCCGTTGCCAGAGACCGCCCCAGGACGCCACCAGGTACTCCAGCCCGAACGCGGCGGTCACGCCGTAGACGACGACCTCCGCCGGCGCCGCGCCTCCCCCGAGGATCCGGCCGAGCAGATAACAGGTGACCAGGGCGACGAAGAGAAGCCTGCCAGCAATCTCCATCTCCCCTGGAGTGTCGGCCGACCCCTCCGATCTCCCGTTATCGGGCCGTGAAAGCCTCGTGAACGTCGCGTTACCGGCGCCGTCGGCGCCGAGCCTGCGAGTCAGGCGGCTGCCGCGAGCTCCGCGGCGTTGTGGCTGAACGGGCAGCGCGCCTTGAAGACCGGGATCTGCCGCGCCTGGGCCAGGTAGCTGACACCAGCCGTGTCGCCGGTCCCGCGCCGCTCTCCGAGCATGCGCACCGCGAGCCGGTGGTGGGTCTTGCGCCACTTGAAGACCGCGGCCTCGAACCGCCCCATCGCCGCTTGGACGGCCGCCTCCGCGTCGGGGGCGAGCCGCCCGGAGGCCGCCGTCAGTGCGTCGTCGACGGTGCGCTGGCCGCCGAGCACGCGCTCGCGGATCTCGGGAACCGACTGGTAGGCGGGGGAATCGATGCGTGCCTGGTCGGGTCGGCGGCAGGTGGCCTCGGCGAGCTTGTAGTTCCTGGACTGGATCGCGCTGGCGCCGTCGGTGAACTCACGGAACTCCAGGAAGGCCTCGATCCGCATGGTGCCCACGAGCGACCAGATCGGCGACGCCTCGCCCCAGACGCGCGTGGCCGCGTCGATGGCTTCCACCGCGGCGTCGCCGTCGCCGCGATCGAGCGCCGCGACGGCAGCGGCGAGTTGGACGCTGATCAGCGCGAAGGTCGTCTCATACGACTGCAGCGCGCGGATGAACATGTACTCGTCGTGAACGAGTGAGACGGGCAGGGCGGTCAGCTTGAGTGTGCGGGCTTCCTCGGGGGTCATCGCGGCGCGGACCACGCGGCAGACCTGGGTCGCCGCCGCGACCGCGTCGGTCTCGTCGAAGTCGGCGTCGAGCCCGAGCCGCTCGAGGGCCGGCCGGATCGCGCGCAGCCCGTGACGGCAGCGCTTGGCGGTGAGCCGGGCATCCGATCCCGCCTCGAGCTCGAACCGCATCATGTCGGTGAGCAGCAGGACCAACAGCCGGTCGCGCTGGCGCTCGGCGTGGCCGGGGTGCGGGCAGCCGTCGGCGCCGGGCAGCGGCAACAGCTCGAGCGCGAGATAGCTCGGGTTGTCGTAGCGCCCGTCGAACTTGTCGAGCGCGGTGTGGAGGAAGTTCGTCAGCCGGCGATGCCGCGCATCGGCTGGCAGCCCGGTGCGCGCCCGGTCGAGCGCCACGAGCAGATCGGGCGACACGAAGTGCTTGCCCACCCCCGCGAAGTGCGCGACGACCTCGTCATACGGAAACGCCTCGGGCTCGCGCCCGGCGCACCATTGCTCGACCTCGGCGACCGGCGGATGTGGGTGGCTGTCCATGTCCGGCACGATCGCCGGGGCCGCCGCCTGCGCCTAGGCACCCTAGGGGTGAGCGTCCGCCACCTCGCGCGTGACATGGGTCACGGGACTCGCCTTGGCCACGCGCTGCCGCCCGGCGGTTAGTGTCCGCCAATGAGAGATCTACGCGTGTTTCTGACTCGCCTCGCGCGCTACACGGCGGCGCGGGCGGGGTGCTAGCCCGGCAATGAGCGAGGTCGAGGCGGCGCTCGCGCAGTACCGAGAGGTCCGCGAGGAGCTCGAGCGGGCGATTCTTCCACTCGCCACCTCGGTCGACGGGCGCCGCTTCCGCTTCCAGACGTCCCTCCACGGGCTCGAGCTCGAGGCGGGCGGTTACGTCACGCTCGGCTCCGAGGGCGCGACCCGGCTCGGCCAGCTGCTCTCGCTCGAGTTCGCCAGCGACGACGCCACCGCACCCGGTCTGCCCCGGGTGCGCATTCGGGTCGGCACCGGCGAGGGAGTCGTGCTCGAGGGCGACGGGCAGCCCTTCCACGACGCCCGCGTCGAGCCCGCGGCGGGCGCGGACGTCGCCGCCTGGCTCGACCGCGTCCGCCCGCGCACCCCGTTGCATGTGGGCGAGCTGGCGCTCGCCCAGGGGGTACCGCTCGAGCTCGACGCCGCCGGCTTCGGCCGTCACACGTTCCTGTGCGGTCAGTCCGGCTCGGGCAAGACCTACTCGCTCGGCGTGCTGCTCGAGCGGCTCCTGATGGAGACGAGCCTGCGCGTCGTCGTGCTCGACCCGAACGCGGATTACGTGCGGCTGGCCGAGCGGCGCGACGGGGCGGACCCGCGCGCCGCCGAGCGCTATGCGGAGGTGGCCGGCTCCGTTGCGGTGCGCAGCGGGGTGACCGGCCCCGGGCGAATTGCCGTCCGCTTCCGCGAGCTAGGCACCGAGCACCAGGCGGCTCTGTTGGGACTCGACCCGGTCGCCGATCGCGAGGAGTACGCCGAGTTGACCGCCCTGCTGGAGGACGAGAGCGTCCGCAGCCTGGCGGACCTCGCGCGCGTCGAGTCGACCGCGCTGAAGCTGCGTGCGCACAACCTGGGGGTGGACACCTGGGGCATCTGGCCCGGGCCCGACGACGCCTCACTGGCGGCGGAGCTGGCCGACGACAGCGGCCCGCGCTGCCTGGTGGTCGACCTCGGCTCGCTGGGCACGCGCGAGGAGCAGGTGGTCACGGCGGGCGGTGTGCTCGACTGGCTCTGGCGCCGTCGCGCCGATCGCCGGCCCGTGGCGATCGTGATCGACGAGGCCCACAACGTCTGCCCGGCCGATCCGCCCGACGCGATCGGAGCGCTCGCCACCGAGACCGCGATCCGGATCGCGGGCGAGGGACGCAAGTTCGGCCTCTACCTGATCGTCGTCACGCAGCGGCCGCAGAAGGTGCACGAGAACGTGCTGTCCCAGTGCGACAACCTCGCCCTGATGCGGATGAACTCGACCGCCGACCTGGCGCACGTCGGCCGTCTCTTCTCGTTCGTGCCGGCCGGCCTGATCGATCGAGCCACGACCTTCAGCCAGGGCGAAGCGCTGGTCGCGGGGAAGATCGTCTCGCACCCCGCGCTGATGCGCTTCGGCGCCCGCCTCAGCGAGGAGGGTGGGGCGGACGTGGCGGGTTGGGCCTGAGCCTGCCGCGGCGGGTCCACGGCTTCAGTCGTCGTCGCCGCTTTCCCCCTCCGACTCCTGAGGCACGGGCGCCGTGGTCGTGGGCGCGGTTGGAGTCGTCGTCGGGGTCACAGGCTCCGCCGAGCGGCTGGGGTCGCGCGCGGGCTTCGCGGGCGCCAGCTCGCGCGCACCCGGGATCGGCTCGGACATCAGACCGACCTTGGGCTTCGACAGCTGGCTCGCCGCGTACGAGACGCCCACCGCGACGACGAGGCCGACGAGGGCGAGCGCCACCCACGCGAGCGTGGAGTGCCCGCGGCCGCTTCTCACGCCGAAATCTCCGGCTCGTCGCCGTTGAAGGCGATGACCGCCCGCGTTCCGCCCTCGGGGCGGCTCTCGAGCCGGACACCCGCGTTCCAGCGGCGCATCAGCTCCCGGGCGATCGGCAGCCCGAGCCCGGTCCCCGTCGCTCCCGCGCGACCGGCGCTGCCGCGGTGAAAGCGCTCGAAGACCTGTTCCTCCTCGCCCGGCGCGAGGCCCGGCCCGGCGTCGACCACCTCCAGGCGGTGGGCTCCCGCCTCGATCCGCACGCCCGTACCGGCGGGCGAGTACCGAAGTGCGTTCTCCACCAGCACGTCGAGCGCGCGGTCGACGTCTGCGCGCGCCGCGCGCACCCGCCCTCCGGCCCTGTTCCCGAGCGAGAGCGAAATGCCCGACTCCTCCGCTGCCGCGCCCCAACGCTCCGCCGCCCTGCGCGCGCTCGCCGACAGGTCCACATCCTCCTCCGGAGCGTCGCGGTCGACCGCCGCCGAGAGCAGCAGGAGCTCGTCCACCATCTGTGTGAGGCGATCGACCTCGCCCAGGGCGGCCTGCAACTCGCCCGCCACGGGCTCGCCCCCGTCGGCCGACATCTCGGCCTCCTCGATGCGCAGGCGGAGCCCGGTCAGCGGGGTGCGCAGCTGGTGAGAGGCGTCGGCGACGAACTCGCGCTGGGCGCGCAGCGCGCGCGAGAGCCGATCGGTCATCGCGTTGAACGAGCGGGCAAGCGACCGTTGCTCGCGCGTTCCCTCCACGGGCGCGCGCCGCTCGAGCTGACCGCGCGCGATTTCCCCGGCGGTCTCGTCCAGGCGCCGGAGGGGCAGCGCGAGCCTTCGCGCGATGAGCCACCCGGCGGCCATGCCCATCGCGAGCACTACGACCGCAATCAGCGCCAGCCCGGCGACCGAACGTCTCACCGCCCGGTGGACGGCGGCCACGCTCTGGGTGATCCGCACGGCCCCGGCAACCTGCCCCCGGCGCACCACCGGGACGGCTGTTGCCAGCAGGTCCTCTCCGAGCGTGGCGCTGTGGCGGCTCTGCTGGTAGCGCTCCCCGCGCAACGCCGCCGCGACCTCGGGACGCGCCGCATAGCTCGCGTCGAGCCGGCCGGAGCCCGCACTGTCCGCGAGCACACGGCCGGACGCATCGACGATCAGCACGCGTCCGCGGACCGACTCGGAGGTCTTGTCGGTGAGCTCGTTCAGCTGCGCGCGGCGACCCCGCGCGAGGAGCGGCGCCGCCGTTGCGGCGACGACGTCGGCCTGTCCGCGAGCTTGGAGCCGGACCTCCTCGTCCTGTCGGTCGCGAAGCGACAACCCGAAGGGGACTGCGAACGCGATGAGCGCCAGCAGCAACACGTACGCCAGCGCAAGCATCAGGCTGCCGCGGAGGCTTACGACCCCATCTCCTCCGGAGCGCTGAACCGAAATCCGACGCCGCGGACGGTGTGGATGTAGCGCGGCGTCGCCGGGTCGTCGCCGAGCTTGCGGCGCAGCCATCCGACGTGCGTGTCGAGTGTCTTGGTCGACCCGAACCAGTTCTCGTCCCAGACGCGCTCCATGAGCCGCTCGCGCGAAACGACCTGACCGGCGTTGCGGACCATCTCGGCCAGCAGGTCGAACTCCTTGCGTGACAGCTGCAGCTCCGATCCATCGAGTGTGGCTCGGCGCCCGCCGAAGTCGACTGTCAGCGGGCCCACGGTCACGGGCTCGACGAGGGCAGGCTCGGCAGTGCGCTGCGTCCGCCGCAGCACTGCTCGAATCCTGGCTATTACCTCCTGGGCGCTGAAAGGCTTGACGATGTAGTCGTCGGCTCCGAGCTCGAGCCCCACGATCCGGTCCATCTCGGTGCCGCGAGCCGTGAGCATCACGATGGGGATGTCCCCGCGGCGGCGCAGCTCGCGGGCCACGTCGCGACCGTCGGTATCGGGCAGGTTCAGGTCGAGCAGCACCAGATCTGGGTCGAGACGGCTCGCGAGGGCGAGCGCCTCTCGACCGGTGCGGGCCGTCACCGGTTCGAAGCCCGCGCGCGACAGTGCTCGCGCGAACGGATCCGATATCGATGGCTCGTCCTCGACGAACAGGATGCGTGGGGACACCGTGTTCGACGGTAGGGGCCCGCACGGCGGCTCCCTAGGGGTAGATCTGCTCGTTCGTATCCGCGTCAACTACGTAGATCGCGGCTGCCGGGCACGATTCGGCGGCCTCGACCAGCAACTCTCGCGGCCCGTCGCCGACGACTTGCGCGACGTCGTCCACCTCGAACACGCCTGGCGCCACCACGGCGCAGTCGCCATGGGCGCTGCAGGCGGCGGCGTCGATTGTCGCAATGCACCTCATCGTTGCTTCTCCTCTTCGGGGATCAGGGACTCGAGGCCAGCCTGTACACGCCGGCGGGCGTCTGCGAGCGACCGAGGCCGCCCGACGAGCAGCGCCGCCACGGGTACACCGGCTCGGGTGAACAGAGCTTCGAAGTCGCGGGTGCCGGGATCGCCGTCGATGGCGACGCGGTCGGCCTCACCGGCGCGACCGACGTACTGGATGCGAACCCCGTGCTGGTCGCTCCAGAAGCTCGGGAGCGGTGCCGGGGCGGGGTCGAGGGACAGCATCGCCCGCGCCGCCGCCGCGCCCTGCCGCGCCGCGGCCTCCCAGTGGTCGGTCCGAACGTGGCGCCTGAGGGCCGGGTCGTAGACGAGCGCGGCGTCGCCGGCGGCGTAGATTCCCGCGACCGCTGCGCGCCCGCTTGGGTCCACCGGGACACCGCCGCCGTCGAGGCCCGTGCCGGCCAGCCAGGTCGTGTCGGGCTCCACGCCCACGCCGACGACGACCTGGTCGCAGGCGACGCGCCGGCCGCCGGCGAGCTCGAGCGCTCGCACGTGCCCGCTTCCGTGGACCCTCTCGATCCGCGCTCCGAGCAGCAGGGTGGCGCCCTCCGCCCGGTGGAGCTCAGCGAACCAACGGCCGAGGCTGGCTCCGACCACGCCGGCGAGCGGGGCGTCGAGCGCCTCGATGACGGTCACGTTCGCGCCGAGCTCGAGCGCCGAGGACGCCACCTCCAGCCCGATGAACCCGGCTCCGACGATGGCGAGCCGGGCGCCGGGCGCGAGCGAGCCGCGCAGAGCCAGTGCGTCATCGAGGGTTCTCAGGGCACCCACGTTGTCGTAGCCGTCGAGCGCCGGCAGCGTACGGGCCCGGGCTCCGGTGGCGATCAGCAGCGCGTCATAGCTCAGTGGAGCGCTGCGCTCCAGCTCGAGGCGCCGCCGAGCAGGGTCGAGCCCGACGGCGCGTTCACCGAGCAGCAGATCGACCCGCCGCTCGGCGTACCAGGCGCGCGGCCTGAGCGCGACGGCGTCGGCCGGAAGATCGCCGGTCAGCAGCTCCTTCGACAATGGGGGACGGTCGTAGGGCGCATGCCGTTCGGCGCACACGATGCGGATCAGTCCGTCATACCCCTGGGAACGAAGCGTCTCCGTGCAGCGCTGCGCGGCCAGGCCGCCGCCGGCGATGACGATGCCGTCGGTCACCCGCGTGCCTCCTGGACGCGGCCGGGAGCGATCGCGACGCCGCGCTCGCGGCGGGGCCGGCGCAGCACCCTGATCGCGAACAGCACCACGATCGGCGCACCGGTCGCCAACACGAGTCCGCGGAGCCACGCCGATCCGGCGTCGCTGCCGGCGCCGAGCGTGTGGACCACGCCCAGCGCCCAGACCAACACGGTCGCGCGGTGGAGCTTCCGCCACAGCCTCGCGCCGATGCGCTTGCGGACGTAGAAGCTGAGGCCGAGCAGCGCCGCGAGGTAGCCGGCGACGATTCCGAGTCCGCTGAACAGCGGTCGGTAGCCCATGCTGAACGGCACGAGTACCCCCGCGACACCGGGGCGCAGCCACGGGTCGGCCAGCAATGCGACTCCGTGCACGGCAATCGCCACCAGCCCGGCCAGCGCCGTCTGCTCGTGCACTCGGGCGAGCACGGGCGCCATCCCGCGCTTGCGCACGACCTTCGACGCCATGGTGAGCCCGAGTGCGACCGACGCCGTCACGAGGAGCAGAGCCACGACACCGGACGCGCGCCCGGCGAGCCACCAGATGTAGTTGGCCGGGTCGGGGCTGCTCACGCCGCCAGCTCCGAGGTCGAGAAGCGCAGCCTCGGCCGGTCGATCGGGCCGATGAGCTCCACGTCGCCATCGTCGTGAACGACGATTCCGCCGCGCTCGGCAAGCACGGCCCGAGCGCCCGCGGGACCCGCCAGGAGCGCGAGTTTCGACAGGATCTCCGCGTCGAGCGCGGTCGGCGCTACCGCGGTCGCTCCAATCAGCCCGGTCCAGGCCGGCTCCCCCGTCGAGGGATCGATCAGATGGTGCGCGTAGCCGCCGTCGTCCCGGCGCCAGACCCGCACGTTGAGCCCTGAGGTCGCGACGCCGCCGCCACGCAGGCGCAGCGTGCGCACCGCCTCGCCCGTGAGCGGGTGCTCGACCTGGACCTCCCAGTAGCCGCGCAGGGCGATGTCCCCGCCGCAATCGACTACGAGGCGTGGGTAGTCGGCGAGCCGATGCGCCGTGGCGTCGGCCGCGAGCCCCTTGCCGATGCCCCCCGTGTCGAGCAGGAGCCCCGGCGGGCGACGCACCGTCCCCGCGGCATCGTCCACCTCGATGGCCTGCCAGGCCGCACGCGGATCCGGCGCCGCCGGACGCCGCGGCGGGGCCTGTGCGAGGGCCTCCGCCAGCGAGACGGGGATGGCCCCCTCGCGCGTGGTCGCGTAACCGGCGCCCTCGAGCGAGCGAACCAGGGTCGGGTCGACGAGCCCACCGGAGCAGCGCGCGGCGTACACGGCGGCGGTCACCGCCGCGCGCAACAGGCGCGAGGCGGGAACGGAGTTGCGCTCGTCACGATTCAGCGCGCACAGCTCGCTGGAAGCGTCGAACCGAGTCAGGCGCCGTGCGAACTGCTCGATGTACTCGCGCGCTCGGCGTGCGGCCTCGTCGGCCGGAGGCAGCTCGGGGTCCGCGGGCGATTCGATCAGGAGCCGTACTTCGCTCCCCATCGACATGAACGTGGTGTCGTGCACGTAGGCCATCACGAGGACCTCGTGGTCGGAGGGGCCGCCGGAGCGGGCGCCGGTGCAGGGGCGCTCGAGACCGCCGGTGCGCTGCCGACCCTCGGCCCGGTCGTGATCGTCGGTGCGCTCGCCGGCGCCGACGCGACCTGAGCCGGCACCACGCGCACGATCACACGGCGCTCGATGACGCGCCGCAGGAGAACGCGCCGGGGCGCGGCCGTGGGGACGCTGCGGCCTGCGCCAAGCACGGGGTCAGCGCCACCGCGGACCTGCAGCGCCAGGCCGGCGAACAGGGCGAGGAACGCGACAGCGCCTGCAAAGGCAACCGGCACGGGCCCGGTGCGCCTAGTCATCTTCCACCTCGCCGGTCGCGCCGCTCGCGTGAGTCGACACGGGCTTCGAGGTCGCGTGGCTCGACGGCTGGGCGACTTGCCCGCCGCCGCTGGCGCGCGTGACCAGCTTGGCGCCGTGTCGCCCCGCGCTCAGCGAGGCCGAGGGGGCGCCGCCGAGCACAGGGTCGAGGCCGGCCTGCAGCTGGACGGCCAGCAGCACGACCACCGCGAGGAAGGTCGCGAGCGCGGCGGCGATCACCGGGAGGGGACCCGGTCGTCTGCGCCGCTCAGTCATCGCCGGCCTCACGCTCGCCGCGCTCCCCGGTCTCACCGTGCTCGCGCTCGCCGCCCGCCGCCCCGCCTCCGCTCGTTCGCGTGCTGACCGGCACCGAGCCGCTCGGCTGCGGCGAGGCAAACCGGGGTGTCGACGATACCGGGCCGGCGGCCGGGGCCACGGGCGCGGGCGCGGCCGCGGGCTGGTTACGGGGCGGCCGCGCGTGCTTGACGATCCGAACCGTTCGCCGGATCGTCTGCGTCCGCACCTCAACGGGCCGGCGCTTCTGTGCCAGAGCCGATTGCTGCTCGGCGGCGGGCCCGGAGCCGACCGTGTAGCCGGCCAGCGAGCCCAGCGCGACGAGTGAGGCGCCCGCAACGATCTTCGTGGGAATGCGAGTCATGCGGCGATGATCGGTGACGCCATTCCACGGACCGGCCAAGCTCAGGCAAAGCCTCGGCCAAGCCTTGCTAAGAGTCTCCTAATCGGCGTCTTAGGATGCTCTTACCACCAGGCCCGAGGATCTCCGCGTGCGCTTCAGGTGGATGGCGATCGGCGTCGTGGCCCTGGCGGTCATCATCCAGTTGGTCCCCTACGGCCACAGCCACAGCAACCCACCGGGGCAGCGGATCGCGTGGGACAGCGCACGCACGGAGCACCTGATGAGGGAGGCGTGCATGGACTGTCACAGCAACGAGACCCGCTGGCCCTGGTACTCCAAGGTGGCGCCGGTCTCGTGGTTGGTGCAGAACGACGTAGACGAGGGTCGCGCCCAGCTGAACCTCTCGAACGGCGACCCGCGAGTCGACGATATGGTCGAGGCCATCCGCGAGGGTTGGATGCCCCCATGGCAGTACAAGCCCGCGCACCCGGCTGCGCGCCTGTCCGAAGCAGAGAAGCGCGATCTGATTCGTGGCCTGAGGGCGACCTTCGCAGGTCGCTAGCGAAGCGTCGGCACGGTCGTCCCTGTGCCCGCCCCGTGGCGCGGTCAGCGCCGGCGAGCGATCAGTGTGCGAGCGAGACGCCGAGCCAGACGATCGCTAGTGAGCCGAGGAAGATCGCGCCCTCAAGGGCGTGCAGCTGGGGACGCCTGATGTGCCACGCCACCAGCACGGCCACCGCGGCGACGAACCCGAGCTTCAGGTGGAGCGTCGAGTTGCCCCACTGGTGGAAATGGGAGGCGAGCGGGATCCCTGTGGCGATCAGAACGGCGATCGCCACCAGCGTGCCCACGCCGAACCGGCGTGCGACCGCGCGCAGCCGCTCGCGGTCGGCATCGCCGCGCAGCACCGGCAGCACGATCGCTGCGAGGAACAGTTGCCCGCCGACGAAGAACGCCATGGCAAGCAGATGCAGGTAGCGGAGGAATGTCACGCCTCCGCATGGTTGCTGTTCACGCCGCTTGGCGCGCGGAAGCGGGAAGTCGATCGTGGAGCTCTCCTCGGCCCTGACCTCGCTCAGCGTCTGCAGGTGGCGCAACTGGATCGCGGCCGGGGTTGCGCCGATGATCCCGCCCCGCCCAGGGCGGCCGCCAGGACGATCACGGCGTCCTCGTCATGCGCAGGCCGTGCGACACCGTCGGCTCGGGGAAGTTCGCCGGGTGTGCTCGCAGGTCGCGCAGCAGCATCCAGCCCGTCCCGCAGAAGAGCGCCAGCAGGCCGCCGAGCAGGGCGACCTCGACCGGCGCGTGCTCGCGGACGAGGCCGGCGACGAGCACGAGCAGGCTCAGCGCGATCAGGGTCAGCGCCAGGCCCCGATGGAAGCGCCCGGCTTCGGAGTGCGGCCACGGATCGAGCGGACGGGCTATCTCCCGGCCTTCGTCCGAGTCCGTGCACCGTTCCTTGACCGGGCAGCCGTTGCAGACGTGGGCGCGCGCCCGGTAGCGCACCAGCCGGCGTCGCTCGTCGAACTCGTGCGGCCAGAGGTGCTCGCCCTCCGGGCAGACCCAGACGTCGTGGTCGGAGCGGTACTCGAAGCCGGCCGTGCGGTATCGCAGCGAGCGCCGGTGGGTGTGGGCGGACAGCCACTCCAGGGCGAGCGCGGCGAGGACCAACGCCGTGGCGTACCCCGCGGCCAGCAGCGCCTCGACGCTCACGTGACCCTCGCCGCCGTGGCCTCTTCGCGCGCCACGTCCGCGCCCTCGACCTCGGTGATCTCGGTGAACAGGATGTCCTCCGGCTCCTCGAGGGTCACCCGCTTGACGGTGTGGCGGACGCCGACGTACGCGATGTAGAGGACCGGCAGCGCGCCGCCGGCGATGAACAGGATGTCGCCGGGGAGGCGCAGCCACTCGATCAGCGTGTTGGTGTCCCCGGTCAGGAAATTCAGGTCGCGCGCCTCCCAGTAGCCGTCGTTGACCGACTTGTAGAGCTGGGCGATCCCGAGCGGGAGCAGCGTGGCGAAGCACATCCACGCGAGGCCGATGTTGGTCGACCAGAACGCGATCCGCGCCCATCGCTCCGGCCAGCGATCGGCCGGGATCAGGTAGCGCAGGCAGAACAGCGCCAGGCCGATCGCGAGCATGCCGTACACGCCCATCATCGCGGCGTGCCCGTGGTTCGCCGTCAGCGCCGTGCCGATCTCGTAGTAGGAGACGACCGGCAGGTTGATCAGGAAGCCGAAGATACCCGCGCCGAGGAAGTTCCAGAAGCCGACGGCGACCAGGAACATCACGGCCCAGCGGTGCGGGAACGGGGTGGCCGAGCGCGACTCCTGTGCGGCGCCCAGCTGGAGGAACGACCAGGCCTCGACAGTCAGGAACGTCAGCGGGATCACCTCGGCCGCGCTGAAGAACGCGCCGAGCGCCATGTGCTCCGCCGGCTCGCCCGAGAAGTAGAGGTGGTGCATCGTGCCGATCACGCCACCCATCGAGTAGAGGACGATGTCGAGGAAGATCACGGTCAGGGCGACCCGCTCGCGCACCACCCCGAGCAGCACGAACATGTAGGCGACCATCACGGTCGTGAACAGCTCGAGGAAGTCCTCGACCCACAGGTGCACGACCCAGAACCGCCAGTACTCGTTGACGGTGAAGTGCTGGCCGGTCTGGGCGATCAGACCGACGGCGTAGAACGCCGGGATCGCCAGGGCGGCCATGAAGAACAGCCAGGGCATGTTGCCCGCGTGCTCGCGCCGCAGCCGCGTGCGCAGCACGCGCCAGAGCATGAACACCCAGATGAACAGGCCGGCGGTGAGGAGCACCTGCCAGAAGCGCGCCAGGTCGAGGTACTCGAACCCCTGCAGGCCGAACCAGTTGGTCGCCGCCTTCCCCAGGACGCCGTGGATCCCGAGCACCGAGCCGATCAGCGTGCCGAACACGACCACCGCGAGCGCGCCGAGCAGCGCGAACGCGAGCTTGCCCTGCCCGCGCGGCTCGCGTCGCGCGATCATCGGCGCGAGGAAGATCCCGGCGGCGACGAAGGACGTGGCGACCCAGAAGATGGCCAGCTGGATGTGCCAGGTCCGCATCAGGTTGAACGGCAGCGCCTCGGCGAGGTTGATCCCGAAGAAGCTCGACACGTCGGCGCGGTAGTGCTGCGAAGCGGCGCCGACCAGCGTCTGGAGCACGAACAGCGCCGCCATCACGAAGAAGAACCAGACGGTGGCGCGCTGGGCCGGCGTGAGCGCAACGTCGCCGGGCGTGCGGAAGCTGAGCGTGGCCTGCTCGCGGCCGTGCCAGCCGAGCACGTTCCAGCGCCCGAACGCCGCGAACAGCAGGCCGATCCCGCCGAGCAGGGCGATCAGCGACAGCACGGACCAGACGATCACGTTGGCGGTCGGCTCGTTGTCGACGCGCGGCTCCGACGGCCAGTTGTTCGTGTAGCTGTAGTTGTGGCCCGGCCGCTCGGCGGCGCTCGCCCAGGCGGTCCAGCCGAAGAAGGCGGTCATCGCGGCGAGGTCGCCCCTGTCGGTGATCGCGTCGGGGCGCAGGCCGTGCTTCGTGGTGGGCTCGGAGAAGAAGCGGGTGTAGTGCGCGATCAGGCGCCGGTGTGCGGCGGCCTGCGCCTCGGTGAGCCGGAGCACGCCGGTGCGCTTGTCGTAGCGGTTGGTCCGAAAGTCCTCGATCGTGCGCCGCGCCGCCGAGTCCGAGGCGGCGCCGCCGTGGCTGCGCCGGACGGAGTCCGCCGAGCGGCGCAGGTAGTCGGCGGTGTAGTCGGGGCCCAGGTAGGCGCCGTGCCCGAAGACGGAGCCGTACTCCATCAGCCCGTTGTTGAGGAAGACCTCCTGGCCGCGCTCGACGTCATCGGCGGTGTAGACCACGCGGCCGCCTGGATCGACGGCGCGATCGGGGATCGGCGGCTTGGCCTGATAGGTCCGGTAGGCCAGCAGCCCGAGGACGAAGAAGCCGAACAGCACCACCAGCACGACGGCCTGGACCCACCCCTTGGAGACGATCAGGCTCCGGCGCTGTGTCGGAACTCCCTCCTCCAAAGCGGGCCGAATATAGGTCGCGGCACAGGCTCGGCGGAGCCCCGGAAAGGCGAATTACGTACTTCTCCGCAGCCCCGGACCGAGGAACCTGCGGATGGCGGCGAGGCCGGCGCGACGTAGCGTCGGAAGCGTGGCGATCCGAGTCCTGATCGCAGGCGATTGGCCGCCCGACGAGGACCTGCGCTCGACCAATGGCGACGTCGAGGTCGTGGGGCGAACCCGGTCGCTGGCGGCGGCGGAAGAGGCCCTGCGGACACTGCGCCCAAGCGTGCTCGTGCTCGACACCAAGCTGACGCACGAGGAGGGACTCTGCTCGCTGCCGCGGCTGCGACAGGCATCTCCGCAGACCGCGATCGTGCTGCCCCCAGACGACTTTCCCGGCCCGCGACTCGTGCGCGCCGTGCGCCTCGCGGCGGGCGACTCGGAGGCGCGGACGCGCGTCAACGGCCTGACCTCACGCGAGCGCGACATCGTGCGACTGCTCGCACTCGGCCACACCAACCGGGAGATCGCCGAGCGGCTGTTCCTCAGCGTCCGAACCGTGGAAACACACCGAGCACGCATCCAAGGCCGCCTGAAGATCGCCTCCCGCGCCGAGCTGGTCCGGTGGGCGCTCGACGAGGGGTTGCTGGAGGTCTAGTACCGCCACGGGGAGTCGAACCCTCGGGCTGCCGGGGTTAGAGTCGGCTCGTGTCTGGGGACCGGACCACCGTCGACGAGCTGCTGGAGGATGCTCGCGCTCAGCTCGATCGGCTGTCGCCGCGGGAAGCCGAGACGGCCGTGAGGGACGGGGCGCTTCTGATCGACATCCGCTCCGACACGCAGCGCGCCCTCGACGGCGCTCTACCGGGAGCGATCGTCGTCCCGCGCAACGTGCTGGAGTGGCGGCTCGATCCGGCGTGCGAGCATCGCGACCTGGCGCTGGCGCGTCGCGACGTCGCCCTGATCCTGATCTGCGACGAGGGCTACCAGTCGAGCCTCGCCGCGGCGATCCTCAAGCGCTTCGAGCTCGACGCCACGGACGTGATCGGCGGCTTCCAAGCGTGGAGGGCGGAAGGGCTCGACGTGGTCGGCCCCGAGGCGGAGCCGTCAGACCCGGCGACGGTCATGCAGGTCGATCGCGACCCACAGGCCTGAGGCGGCGGTGAGTGCGGCCACGATCGCGATCGCTCCGCTGTAGCTGAATGCGTCAGCGGTGAGCCCAGCCAGGAGACCCCCGGCTACGTAGCCCATGTCGCGCCAGAAGCGGTAGACGCCCACGGTCGGCGCGCGCGCCACGGGTGAGACGGCGTCGGAGATGGCGGCGATCAGGGTGGGGTAGACCAAGGCGGTGCCCGTGCCCAGCACCACCGCGGCGATCGCCGCGGGCCCGACTCGCCCCTCCGACGCTGCGAGCAGGCCGAGTGCGGCGGCCTGGAGGAACATGCCGGCGACGATCAGCGGCTTGCGACCCACGCGGTCCGACCACTGGCCGGCCAGGATCTGTCCAACGCCCCAGACACCGGGATACAGCCCGGCGACCAACCCGACCTGCGACGGGGAGGCGCCGTTGGCGGCGAGGAAGAGCGGGACCAGGCCCCAAGCCAGGGCGTCGTTGAGGTTGTTGACGAGGCCGGCCTGCGAGCAGGCACGCAACGATGGGTGGCGGTAGGAGGCGTCGGGAAAGACCTCGGCGAGTCGCGGCGCGCGTTCGTCGCGGTCGTGGTGTCGTTGCTGCTCCAGCCGCACGTGGGCGGCGGTGTCGCGCACGAAGGCGACCGAGATCGCCAAGGCGGTTACCGCGATCGCCGCTGCGCCCGCGACAAGCACGTCGCGAGGAGCGAGCTCGGACGCGAGCCAGCCACTGATCGCGGCCGCCAGAGCGACGCCGCCGTAGCCGGCGGCTTCGTTGAGGCCGAGTGCCAGCCCGCGCCGGCGCGGGCCGACGAGGTCGATCTTCATGACGACGGTCATCGACCAGGCAAGCCCCTGGTTGATCCCGAGCAGTCCGTTCGCCGCGACGATCCACGCCCAGCTGGGCGCGACCGCGATCAGCACCGGAACGGGCAGGGCGACGGCCCAGCCGAGGATCAGCAGCCGCCGCCGGCCGAGTCGCTCGGCGCCGATGCCGGCGGCCAGGTTGGTGAACGACTTCGCCAGTCCGAAGGCGACGATGAACGACAGGACGGCAGCGCTCGACGTCAGCCCGAAGTCGGCCCGCCCGATCAGCGGCAGGGTCGACCGCTCGAGCCCAACCATCGCCCCGACGAAGGCGTTGACCGCTACGAGCAGCGAGAACTGCGGCAGGTTCTCGCGAAGGCCGAGCTGGACGCTCGGCGGGCTAGTCCCGCGCGACCAGCGACCTGCCGGCACGGTTCGCGGCGACGATCTCGGCTTGGCCTTCGGGGGCTGGCGGAATGTCTTGCAGGAGTGCGGCGACGAACTCGTCCTCGGACTCGTGCTGCAGAGCGGCGTTGTGGTGACGCTCGAAGCCGATCGTCGAGGCCGGATGGCCGGACAGCCCACGGCCGCACACCGAGCCCGAGTAGTGGGCGGGATAGACGAGCAGCTCATCGGGCAGGGTGAGCAGCCGGTCCATCAGCGAGCGATGCAGCAAGCGCGCCATCTCATCGACGGTCAGCTCGCCGTGTGCGTGTAGGTCGGGCCTGCCCGCGTCGCCGACCAGCAGCGCATCGCCCGTCAGCACCATCCACGGATCGTCTGTCCTCGCGTGGTCGGTGACGAGGTAGGCGTTGTGGGCCTGGGCATGCCCGGGCGTGGCGATCGCCGCGATCTCGGTGTTGCCGAGATGCACGACCTCGCCGTCCGCCAGGGGGTGATGCTCGAACTCGACGCCCGCTCCATCCGGCAGGTACGCGGTGGCTCCGGTGCGGGCGACGAGATCGGGAAGGCCGGAGACGTGGTCCGCCTGGACGTGGGTCTCGAAGACAGCCTCGATCGGGACGCCCTGGGCGTCGGCCAGGGCGATGTACTCGTCGACCAGGTCGATGTGCGGATCCACCACCGCCAGCTTTGCGCGGCTCTTGCAGCCGAGCAGATATGAGGCACAAGCGGATTCGTCGTTGAGCAGTTGGCGCAAGAACATGGCTTGACAAGGTATCAATTGATCGCTTGAATGGCCAACGGTGGACCCGGCTCGCCCCAAGCACGCTCTGTTCGACGCGATCGCCGTGATGGGCAAGGCGTTCGCGAGCCCGCGTCGGCTCGAGTTGATCGACTTGCTGGCCCAGGGCGCGCGATCCGTGGACGAGCTCGCGAGCGCCAGCGGGCAGTCGAACGCGAACACGTCACAGCACCTCCAGGCGCTTCACGCGGCGGGTCTCGTGACTCGCCGGCGTGATGGCCTGCGGGTCCGCTACGCCCTGGCCGGGGACGACGTGCTGGCCCTGTGGCTGTCCTTGCGGAGGGCATCGGCGGAGCGACTGGCGGAAGTGCAGCGCGCGGCGCGCGAATACCTGGGCGACGAGGTCGAGGTGATCGGTCGTGACGAGCTGATCGAGCGGATGGCGCGGGGAGACGTCGTGCTGATCGACGTGAGGCCCGCAGAGGAGTTCGAGGCCGGTCACATCGACGGGGCGCAATCGGTCCCGATCGCGGAGCTGAGACGGCGGCTCGAGCAGCTGCCGAGCGATCGCGAGATCGTCGCCTACTGCCGGGGCCCCTTCTGCGCCTACGCGCACGAGGCGGTCCGCACCCTGCGTGCGGAGGGCCGGTCCGCGCGCCGCCTGGTCCACGGCTGGTCCGAATGGCGTCTTGCCAAGGAGGAGACCCCCGTATGAGCACCGAGACTCGCCGACTGGACACCACCGAGCTCGAAGACCGCGTCAAGCGCATGTACGAGGAGGTGGCGCGCGAGCCCGAGCGCGACTTCCACTTCGAGACCGGCCGATCCCTCGCCGAACGGCTGGGCTACCCGCCGGGCGACCTCGACCGCATTCCAGCGGCGGCGATCGACTCGTTCGCCGGCGTCGGCTACTTCCTCGACCTCGCGGCGATCGCCCCGGGCGAGGCCGTCCTCGACCTCGGGAGTGGCTCGGGCATGGACAGCTTCCTCGCCGCTCTGGCAGCGACCGATGGCGGTCGCGTTGTCGGCATCGACATGACCGAGGCCCAGCTCGCGAAGGCCGGGCAGCTCGCGCGCGACGACGGGTTCGCGAACGTCGAGTTCCGCTCGGGCTACATCGAGCGGCCGCCCGTCGACGACAACGGCTTCGACTGCGTCATCTCCAACGGCGTGATCAACCTCTCGCCCGACAAGCCGACCGTCTTCGCCGCCGCGGCGCGGGCGCTCCGGAGCGGGGGGCGCCTGGCGCTGGCCGACATCGTCTCGGAGAGCCAGCTGCCGGAGGGCGTGACCTGCGACGCGTCGTTGTGGGCGGCCTGCATCGGCGGCGCGATGCAGCGCGACCGCTACCGCGAGGCGATCGAGGCGGCCGGCTTCGAGATCGAGACCTGGCGCGAGAACACGGAGTACCACTTCGTGTCGGAGCGGGCCGGCAACGCCACGCAGAAGTACGGCGTGACCAGCATCTCGCTGCTGGCCCG
>JBQGCL010000143.1:0-29866 GCA_052038485.1 Thermoleophilaceae bacterium
CGCTCGCACTTCAACGAGCTCGCCACCGAAGGGAAGCTCGAGCACTGGGTGACCGCCTACGAGCACGGCGACGTCAAAGTGAGCGGCGACCGGGCCGTCCTGGCACTGCTGGGGAACGTGATCCAGCGCCGCCGCGCCCGCGTCTAGAGCGGCAACTCGCCATATTCCCCCGCACATCCCGAAGTCGGTCTATTCTGGGTTTCGTGCAAGAACGCGTGCAAGATGCCGAAAGAAATGGTGTTACCGGTGAGGACAAGGCCAAGGCGGGCCAGCCCAAGCCGGCTCGCAGCCGCCCCACGCGAGGCAAGTCGGGACGGTTCGAGCGTCGAAACGGTGGCGAGTCCGATGCCGAGACCGACCTCTCCCCGCGGGCCCTCCTGACACGTCTGGAGCAGCAGTCCGGGCAGCTGGGAATCCTGCGCTCCAAGCTGGACGAGACCCGCAAGCAGGCCGCCCGCGAGCGCGAGGCGGCCAAGGCCGCCCAGCATGCCCTCGCGGACGAGCGTCGCGCCCGGGAGCAGTTGGAGGCCACGCTCAAGCGGGAGCGGGCGGCGCGCCAGCAGGCCGAGGAGACGCTCGAGGAGTCGCGCGCCACGGCCAGCGCCCTCGAGGCGCAGCACCACCTGCTGCGCGCCCAGGTGAAGGCGCTGGAGCACAAGCGGCGCGGCCTGTTCAGGCGCGGTCGCTAGCGATCACGAGCTGCGTGCAGGTGAAGAAGGCCGCGTTGCGCGGGTCGTCGTTGCGCCTGATGCGCACCTCCCAGACCTGAGTGCGCCGGCCCACGTGCAAGGGGTGGCCGACGGCGTGAAGGACATCGCCGGAGCGGCCCGCGGCGAACACGTTCGCCTTCAGCTCCGCGGTCGTGAAGTCGTGCCCCTCGGGCAGGCCCAGGTAGGTGCCCCAGGCGGCCACGCTGTCGGCGAACGTGACCCAGACGCCCCCGTGGACGTAGCCGCCGGGATGGAGGTGGCGCTCGTCGACCGCCAGCCGGCCCTCGACCTCCTCGGGCGTCACGCGCACGACCTCGATCCCGAGGTCGCCGGGGAAGCTGCCGACGAGACGCTGGCGGAACGACTCCTCGAGGCTCAGGTCCGCTCCAGCGCGGCGCCGTCGTCGTAGAGCTTGATCACTCGGACGGCGCCGGGCGGGGCGGCGTCGAGGCAAAGCTCGCAGAGCACGCACTCGTCGAGCTGGCGGTCGACGACCTCGACGCCGGCGGAGGTGGCCTTGTAGATGTCGACCGGGCAGACCTCCTCGAGCTTCTTGGCGAGCTCGGCGTCGCCGCGCACGCCGTCGGCCACCTCGACGTCGATGAACAGCCCGGGCATCAGGCCGGCGCTCCCAGCTTCTGGCGGACGGCGTCGGGAATCGCGTCGATGCGTTCGACGACCGGGATCCCGGCGGCCTCCAGGCGGGCGATCTTCTCGGTGGCGGTGTCCTCCTTGCCCTCGACGATCGTCCCGGCGTGGCCGAACGACATGCCCTTCATCTCCTCGTCGTCCATGAAGCGGCCGGCCATGAAGGCGACGATCGGCAGGCGCGAGTCGTTCTCGGCGACCCAGTCGGCCAGCTGCGCCTCCATGCGCCCGCCCGGCTCGGTGTAGATCACGATCGCCTCGGTCTGCTCGTCGGCCTCGAACAGAGGCATCAGCTCGGCGTAGGTCGACCCGATGATCGCGTCGCCGCCGATCGAGACGGCCGTCGAGACGCCCAGGCCGGCGGCCGTCAGCGTGGAGGAGATCTCCGTGGTCATGCCGCCCGAGCGAGACATCACGCCGACGCTGCCCGGCTGATAGGCCTGCTCGGTGTTCTTGGCGGGACCGCCGATGCCGCCCATCTTGGCCACGCCCGGCACGACCAGGCCGAGGCAGTTGGGGCCGATGATGCGCGCGCCGCGTAGACCGGCCGCCTCGACCATCTGGGCCACGTCACCGCGCGGGATGCGCTCGGTCACGATCACGATCAGGCCGACGCCGGCGTCGATCGCCTCCAGCACCGCGTCCTTGGTGAAGGCAGGCGGGACGGTGACCACAGAGCCGTCGGGCACGCGCCCGCCGTTGTGCTCGACGACCTGTTGCACGGTGTCGAACACCGGCACGCCGTGCACCTCGCGGCCCTTGCGGCCGGGCGTGACCCCGCCGACGATCTTCGAGCCGTAGTCGAGGCACTCGCGGGTCAGGTTGACCGCCTCGCGCCCGGTGATGCCCTGGACGATGAAGGTGGTGTTCTCGTCGATGAGGATCATGGAGTCCTCCGCGGGGCTTCCAGCCCCGCGTTCTGAGATCGAACTCGGCCTCCGGCCTCGTGAGAACGGGCGCGTTTCACGCGCCCTTCGCCCCCTGGATCTTCGCGACGGCCCGGCCGGCCGCCTCGTACATCGACACCGAGCGGTCGCAGTACTCCACGCCGTAGCGGTCGAGGATCTTGAAGCCCTCCTCCTCCCAGGCGCCCGGGATGCGGAAGATCGCGATCGTCTCGGCGGGGTCCTTGCCGAGCTCCAGGCAGGCCTTGATCACGCCGCGGGCGACGATGTCCACCCGAGTGTTGGAGACGATCGACATCATCACCGCGATCTTCTCCACGCCGTCCTTCTGGAGGACCTGCGTGGCCAGGCCGCAGGCCTTGGCGACCGAGGGGTTGCCGCCGATCTCGGAGTAGTTGGCCGGCTGGCCGCCGTGCGCGCGCACCGCGTCGGTGAGCGTCAGCGAGCCGCCTCCCGCGCCGATCACGAGCCCGAGGTTGCCGTGGAAGCCCGTGTCCTTTCCCTGGATCACGCCGCGGTGGTCGGCGGCGTCGATCGCCTTGACGGCGGCCTCGAACTCGCTCGGCTCGTGCCCCTCGCGCGTGCCCTCGTCCTCGCCGATGCCGAGCTCGCGCAGGAGCCCCTGCTGGCGCGGCATGCCCTCGTTCTCCATCTCCATGTGCGCGTCGAGCGCGACGAAGCTGCCGTCCTCGAGCTGCGCCAGCGGGTTGATCTCCGCCAGCGTCATGTCGCGCTCGCGGAACAGGCGCGCAAGCCTGGCGACGATCGGCGTGAGGCGGTTCAGCTCGCTCCCCGTCACTCCGGCCGCCGCGATGACCTGCTTGGCCTGGTAGTCGAAGAACGGCATCAGGTTCGAGAAGTGGCCGCGCCCGACGTGGTCGGGGTGCTCCTCCGCCACCTGCTCGATGTCGATGCCGCCCATGTCGCTGAACAGGATCAGCGGCTTCTTGGCGGTGCCGTCCCAGACGACGCCCGCGTAGTACTCCTGCTTGACCTGCGCCTTTGGGTCGACCAGCACGCCGCGCGGCATGTGGCCGCCGATCTCGAGCGCGAGCACCGCCTCGGCGTGCCGGGCGGCCTCGTCCGGCGTGTCGGCGAACTGGACGCCGCCCGCTTTCATGCGGCCGCCGGTCAGCACCTGTGACTTGATCACGGTCGGCCCGCCGATCCGCTCGGCGATCTCGCGCGCCTCGTCGGGGCTGGTGGCGAAGCCGAAGTCGGTCACCGGGATGCCGGCCCGCTTGACGATCTCGCGCGCTTCGTACTCGTAGAACCGCATGGGGGCGCGGAACCCTATCGATGCGATGCCTGGTTTGGGCCGTGTCCGGGTATCTCCACCGGACCTTGCGCGTACTGCTGACTGGAACGGAGTACAGCGGCGGACTCGCCGCCCTGCGGGCTCTGAGCGGGGCCGGCCACGAGCCCTGGGCGGCCGTGACGTCCGCGCACGCCTACGGCGCCCGCTCGCGTGCCGCCGCCGGCACGGTTCGGGTCCCGGACCCGCGCGAGGATCCCGCCGGCTTCGCGGCGGCCGTCGCCGCGGGCGCCGACCGGGCGGGCGCCCGCGTGGTGCTGCCGGGCACCGAGGGCGGCCTGCTCGCGCTGGCCGCTCACCGCGAGCTGTTCTCGGACGGAATCGCCGTCGCGGCCTGCTCGCCGGCGGTCACCGCGGCGGTAACCGACAAGGTGAGGACGCTCGCCGAGGCCGGCGAGCTCGGCATCCAGGTGCTGTCCGCGCGCGTGCTCGGCGTCAATGGCCCCGCCGACACCGCCGGCGTCCGCTACCCGGTCGTGGTCAAGCCGCTGCGCTCGGAGCTGCCCGTGGACGGGCATCTGCGGCGCTTCGAGAGCAGGCGGGTCGAAGACCGCGATCAGCTGACGGTCGCGCTGGCCGGCCTGCCGGACGGCGTCGGCATCGTGCAGGCATACGCCGAGGGGCGCCATCTGACCGTCAACGGGGTCGCCTGGCAGGGAGAGGTGGTCGCCGAGGTGCACGCCGAAGGGCTGCGCACCTGGCCGGCCGGATGCGGCGCGGTGACCTACGCGCAGACGATTCACCGCGACGGCGACCTGAGCGAGCGGGCGCGCGCCCTGATGGCGCGCCTCGGCTGGAGCGGCGTCTTCAACCTGGAGTTCATCGACGCCGAGAGCGGCCTCTACCTGGTCGAGGCGAACCCGCGCCTGTACACGTCGCTCGGCCTGGCGGTGGCGGCGGGGGTCAACCTGCCGGCGATCTGGGTCGGTGCCCTGCTCGGTGAGCGGCCCGAGCCCGGCCCCTACGAGGTGGGCGTGCACTTCCGCGCCGAGGACGACCTGCGCTCGCTGGTGCACCAGTTCCGCTCCGGCAACCGTCGCGAGGCGCTGCTTGGGCTGCTGCCGCAGCCCAAGACGGCCCACGGGGTCGTGTCGCTCTCCGACCCGCGCCCGGGGCTGGCGGTCGTGCGCGGCCTGCCGCGCCGGCTCTGGCCGGACGGCGTGCTCGCTCGGTCGCTGCCGGGCTAGGCGCCGACCGGCTCGAAGCCGTAGGCCTCGGCCAGCTCGGGGTCCTTGGCCGCCAGCTGCTCGGCCAGGTCGACCATCACCCGGCACTGCTTCCAGGTGGCGTCGTCCTGCATCTTGCCGTCGATCATGTGCACGCCCCGGCCGTCCGGGATCGCCTCGATCACCTTCTTGGCGAACGCGACCTCGTCCGGGTCGGGCGAGAACACCTGCTTGGCGATCTCGATCTGAGCGGGGTGGAGCGACCACGCGCCCACGCAGCCGAGCAGGAAGGCGGCTCGGAACTGGGCCTCGCAGCCGGCCGTGTCGCGGATGTCGCCATAGGGGCCGTAGAAGGGCAGGATCCCGGCGCTCGTGCAGGCGTCGACCATGCGGGCGATCGAGTAGTGCCAGGGGTCCTGCTGCGCGGTCGCGCGGGGCGCCTCCGGGTCGTCCGGGTCGGGGTCCTCGATAACCCGGTAGCCGGGGTGGCCGCCGCCGACGCGGGTCGTCTTCATGCGGCGCGACGCCGCCAGGTCGGCGGGGCCGAAGCTCATGCCCTGCATGCGCGGACTGGCGGTGGCGATCTCCTCGACGTTGACGACGCCGAGCGAGGTCTCGAGGATCGCGTGCACGAGCAGCGGGCGCTCGATGCCCGCCTTGGCCTCCAGTTGGGCCAGCAGGCGGTCCACGTAGTGGATGTCCCAGGCGCCCTCGACCTTCGGCACCATGATCACCTCGAGCTTGTCGCCGATCTGGGTGACGAGCTCGGTCAGGTCGTCCAGCACCCATGGGCTCTCGAGGCTGTTCACGCGCGTCCAGAGTGCGGTGTCCCCGAGGTCGGCGGTGCGGGCCACGTCGATCAGGCCCTGGCGCGCAGCTTCCTTGCGGTCGACCGGCACCGCGTCCTCCAGGTTGCCGAGCAGGATGTCTGTCTGGCGCGCGATGTCGGGCGCCTTGGCGGCCATCTTCTCGTTCGAGAAGTCGAGGAAGTGGATCATCCGCGACGGCTTGAACGGGATCTCGCGCAGAGGCTCGGGCGCGTCCACGGCCAGCGGCTTGAAGAAGTCACGTGGGTTTCGCATCGGCCGCCCAATCTATCGTTCGCGCGATGCCAGACGTGCTCGTTCTCTGCTACCACGCCGTCAGCGAGCGCTTCCCGGCGGCCCTGTCGGTCACGCCCGAGGCGTTCGAGCGCCAGCTCCACCTGCTCGCGCGGGCCGGCTACCGGGGGGCGACCTTCGAGGACGCGGTCAAGGCGCGCTCGGGCCGCACGGTCGCGATCACGTTCGACGACGCCTACCTGTCCGTGCTGACGCTCGGCAAGCCGCTGTTGGACGCCGTCGGGTTCACGGCGACCGTCTACGCGCCGACCGCCTACCTCGACGCGCCCGAGCGGCCGCTCAACTGGGACGGGATCGAGCAGTGGCACGGCGGCGAGCACGAGCGGGAGCTGCTGCCGATGTCCTGGGGCCAGCTCGGCGAGCTGGCCGAGGCGGGCTGGGAGATCGGCTCGCACACGCGCACCCACCCGCACCTCACCCAGATCGACGACGACGCGCTGCGCGACGAGCTGGTGCGCTCACGGGAGGAGGTCGAGCGGCACCTGGGGCGCTGCGCGACGCTGGCCTACCCATACGGCGATCACGACGAGCGCGTGGTGGCCGCCGCCGGGGCGGCCGGCTACGCGGCGGCCGGCACGCTGCCCGCCCGGCTGCACGTCGAGCGTCCCCTGGCGTGGCCGCGGGTGGGCATCTACCACGCCGACGACGAGCGCCGTTTCCGCCTCAAGGTCTCCCGGACGCTGCGCCGCGTACGGGCGAGCCGGCTGTGGCGGACTGGATAGGATCAGCCGCCGCATGACTGAGACCACCCAAGGAATCGAAACCGATCAGGCGGCCCGCGAGGCCTCCGGCGCCCACGCCTACGGGCGCTACCTCGAGGAGTTCGAGGTCGGAGCCGTCTACAAGCACTGGCCCGCCAAGACCGTGACCGAGGCAGACGACCATCTGTTCTGCCTGATCACGATGAACCACCACCCGCTGCACCTCAACGACGTCTACGCGCGCGAGTCGCAGCAGGGCCGCAACGTCGTCGTGGGGCCGCTCGTCTACTCGCTCGCGCTGGGCATGTCGGTCAGCGACGTGTCGGGCAAGGCGATCGCGAACCTGGCCACCGAGGAGCTCTCGCACCCGGCGCCGGTCTTCCACGGCGACACGCTGTACGCCGAGAGCGAGGTGCTCGCGGTGCGGCCGTCCGAGTCGAAGCCCGACCGCGGCGTGGTGCGCGTGCACACGCGCGTGTTCAAGGAGGACGGCACGCTGGTGGCGGAGTTCAAGCGCGCGGTGCTGGTGCCGCGCAAGCCGGCCTAGCGCCGGGCGACCTGCAACACCCAGATCGTGCGCGGTTGGCCGTTGGCGCGGCCGCTCGCATGCCCGAGCCCGACCAGGTTCATCGAGTTCGTCATGACCAGGGCCCGGTGGTTGGGGGAACCGAGCCAGGACCTCAAGGTGCCGCCGACGTCGGCCGCCAGCGAGAAGTGCATCGCGAGCGCCTCGCCGCAGTGGGGGTAGGAGCGCGTCACCGACACGCGCGGGCGGTGCTGGAACTGGTCGTGCTTCACCAGCCAGCGCGCGAACGCGCCCGCGGAACGCTCGAGGTTGCGTGCACTGCGCAGGGGCGGCAGGCCCTGATCGGCCCGGCTGGCGTTGATCTTCGTGAGCATGCGCGCCTCAGGGGAGGCGGCCGCGGCGGGCGCCCCGATGAGCCCGAGCAGCACGACTACCAACACGACCCTGGCGTGTTTCAAACCGGCTCTCCCTTTGAAGGCCTACGGGGTTAGCTGACGGGCTCGCGCCTGAGAGCAGCGCGCCGCCTGGTTTGCAGGCGATTAGCCCCAACTCGTGGTTCCCCCGCTCGCCCCGTGGACCGAGGCGACTCGGCAAACCTGTGGCCGGAACCTCTATCAGCCGTTCTGGACGGAAGTACCCGGATCGGCCAAGAAGTGCGCCACGCGGGCGCTTTCGGCTTCCAGTGTCCTTCCCCGCACGCGCTCGATTCCCTTCGTCACGAGCTGGCGCCGCAGCTCGGGATCGGCGGCGATCCGGCTCAGCGCGACGGCCGCCGCGTCGGGATCGCCGGGCGGGATCAGTAGCGCGGCGTCCCCGGCCGCCTCGGGCACGCCGCCGACCGCGGTGGCCACGACGGGCGTGCCGGCGGCGAACGCCTCCAGCAGCACCTGGGGCATTCCCTCGGTCCAGGACACGTGCAGGAACGCGTTGACGCTGCGGTAGCGCTCCATCAGCCCGCCGTGGATGGGGAGGTAGCCGAGCAGCTCGGCGCGGTCCTCCACGCCCAGCTCCCGCAGCCGGTCGCGCAGCTCGCCCTCCAGCGGCCCTTCGCCGCAAATCAAGAGGCGCCAGTCGCCGTCGCCGCTCAACCGGGCGAGGACGTCGGCCAGCAGGAGCGGGTTCTTCTCGGTCTCGAGCCGCCCGACGCTGAGCACCTGGCGCTCGCCGTTCCACGAGCGTGCCGTCGCCTCGGCGGGGTCGGCGATGTCGGAGTCGCGCACCAGCGACACCGACATCTGGAGCAGCCGCCGGGCGCGGGCGAAGTTGGCGGCGAGGTCCGGGCCCACGACCACAGTGGGGGCACCGGCCCGCGCCATCAGCCGGTACGACCCCTCGAGCAGATCGCCGGCGAGGTGGACGAGCCGGCGGCCGGGGTGGCGGGTGCGGACGTAGGTGGGGAAGTCCTGGCGCACGCCGAGCGTGACGCGCTTGCGGCGCAGCGCGGCCAGGGCGGCGAACGCGAGGCAGAGCGGATGCGGGCCGAGCAGCCAGACCACGTCGACCTGCGGCAGCAGCTTCCAGAACGCACGCAGCGAGCGCAGCATCGCCAGCGGAGCGCGCGGGCTGAGCATGCTGGGGTAGGCGGGGAGCCCGACGAAGTCCACGTGGTCCGGCACGCGGTAGTGGGCGCGCGGGAGGTCGGGGTCGAGCTGGCCGAGCAGGATCGTGCGCTCGGATGCGGCGGCCACACCAGCGATGAACAGCACCAGCGAGCGGTCGGCGTACACGCCATCGGGCGTGGGCCGGTACCAGTTGTCGGCGTAGACGGCGACGCGCAGCGGGGTCGCGCGCGCCGGGCGCGCCTCGCTCACGCGAGCGGCCGCCGCACCAGGCGGGCGAGCGCCCGCCACGGCGGCCCGAAGCGGACGCAGCCGAACAGGAAGCCGAAGCCCCAGGCCAGGTGCATGGCGCCGAAGACGGCCGGCAGGGCCGCCACGTCGGCGGCCGAGACGTCGAGCTCGGCGGTGCTGTCCGCCCGCCAGGCCTCGGCCATCGCCACGCCCACCACCACCGCACACCAGAGCGTCACGGCGGCACGCCCGAATCTGCGCAGGCGCCCGAGCGGCAGGGCCGCCGCCGCGAGCGAGAGCGCCAGGCTGGGCGCGAGCAGGTGCGAGCGACGCATGCTGTCCGGGTGGGCTCCCGAGGTCTTGGCGCGGTAGACGCCGTAACGCCAGTACTGGCGCCCGAGCGCCCGAAGGCTGTCGCGCGGGATGTACTGGGCGCCCATCTCGGGCAGGCAGAGGATGCGGCCGCCGCTGCCGCGGATGCGTGCGGCCAGCTCCGAGTCCTGGTCGTTGTGCCAGTCCTCGTTCCAGCCGCCCTGCGCCTCGAGCACCGCGCGCGGCCAGACGCCGGTGAAGCCACTGTCGACCTCGATCTCGTCGTCGGTGACCTGGCGGAACTGCGCCCCGCCGCGGCCGAGCGGCGTGTAGAGCGCCAGCGCGACGCGCCGCGACCAGGTGCCCTCGCCGCGCGCGAGCTGGGGGCCGCTTACGTGCTCGGCCCCGCCGCGCCGCAGCCGCGCGACGCCCTTGGCGAGGTAGTCCTCGGGGTAGAGCGTATGCGCGTCCATGCGCGCGATATAGGCGCCGTGGGCATTGGCGAGCCCGATGTTGAGCGAGACGGGGGTAGTCCGGCGCGGGTTCTCGAGGATGCGCACGCGCGGATCGGAGCGCTGCAGCTCGCGCAGGATGTGGGCGGTGCCGTCCTCGGAGCTGCCGTCGATGAAGATGAACTCGATCGTGCCGTCGAAGCTCTGCGAAAGCATCTTGCTCGCCGCCTCTCGGATGTGCTCTTCCTCGTTGAGCACAGGGATGAGGACGCTGACGTCAACCATGACTTCATCCAACGGTAGCTGGCGGTCAGTGCCCGACGAACTCGATCGTGTCGCCGAGGATGAAGTCCTTCGCCGGGAGCTGCTCCTCGCGGTCGCGCTCGACCAGGACGTGCACGGTTTGAAGCAGGATCAGCAGGTCGAAGGCGGCCGAGCGATGCTTGATGTAGTAGAGGTCGTGGCACATCTTCCACGCGGTGCCGAAGCGGCTGCCCGCGTAGCCGCAGCGCACCTGTGCCCAGCCCGTCAGGCCGGGCTTCACGAGCGCGCGTCGCTCGTAATAGGGCACGAGCCCTGACAGCTCGTTGACGAGCTGGGGCGGCTCCGGTCGCGGCCCCACGAGGCTCATCTCGCCCTTGAAGACCTGCCACAGCTGGGGCAGCTCGTTGAAGTGCGTCTTGCGCATGAAGCGGCCGGTGCGCGTGAGCATCTCGTCCTCGGTCAGCGAGCCCCAGAGGTCGTCGGCGTCCGGGCGCAGCATGCGGAACTTGAGCATGTCGAACTCGCGCCCCTCCTCGCCCACGCGCCGCTGGCGGTAGAAGATCGGGCCGCGGTCCTCGAGCTTCACGGCGAGCGCGCAGAGCAGCATGAACGGCAGCGCTCCGATCAGCATCAGACCCGACACGAACAGGTCGAGCGCGCGCTTGGAGAGGGGGGAGGAGGGCGAGTAGCGCGGGTGCATGATGAACTGGAACCAGGCGGAGTTGATCGTGCCGATCGGCACGTGTCCGAGCAGGCCCTCGTAAAGCGCGGTGGCCTCGATCATGCGCACCTGGAGGTCGAGGCACTCGCGCGCCGCGCGCTCGAAGATCTCGAGCCGGCGGCTGCCCGGTGCGATCACCAACAGGTCGATCGACTGCTCGCGCACGGCGGACCGCACGTCCTCCAGCGAGCCCAGCCAGGGGACCCTCGCGGGCTGCCCCTGGAGCTCCTCGCCGATGTAGCCCACTACCTTGTAGCCGCGGATGCCCGTGTCCTCGATCTCCGAGGCGAGCTTGTTCGCAAACGACGCGCTGCCGATCACGGCGGTCCAGACGGGCCTGTCGGTCTCGAAGCGCGACTCGAGCCAGTCGGCCATGAAGGTCGTGGTGACGGCCGCGGTCAGCGCCGCGACCGCGGTGTTGGGGCCGATCACGTCCGGGCCGAACGCCCCCGGGATCAGCGCGACCGCGATGCCGGCGGCCGGTACGAAGGCGTTGAACACGACCCTGGCGATCGGCATCAGGTGAAGGGGACGCTCCTTGGCGCGCAGGGCCGTGGCGGTGATCGTCATCACCGCGAACAGGAACACGACCGCGGACAGCTCGACCCCGCGCACGAGCGCGATCCCGGACGCGACCCCGGCCGGCGCCAGCCCATAGAGAATGCGCGTGTAATAGCGCTGGGCGGTGAGCGCGCTCAACACCGGGGCGGTGTCGCCGCTCCACTTGCCCTCGCGCACCGTGCGGTAGGTGACCTCGATCGCCGCGGCCACCACGGCCGCGGCCGCGATCCCCGCGAGCACGAAGATCGCGATCTTGGCGCCGCCGCCCACGAAGCCGTCGCTACTAGATGCAGCAGCGGCTGCAGGGTCAAGAAGCACGGCCAGAGAGCCGATGAGAAGAGCAACGTGGAAGCGAACGATCGTCATATGGCGTCGGGACCTATTATCGGCAGCGATCGTTACGGCACTGACCGAGGCAATGAAACTTCGAGGGCTGCTTTCATAGTAGTCGCATGAATCCGGCCGAATCACAAGCGGCCCGTGACTCTGCGAGCGTGGGCTGGCGTCGTCCCCAGGCCGGTGCTTCGGGGCTTGAGCGCTACTACAGGGTTATCCGAGAACGGCTCGGATTGATCGCCTTGGTCACCCTGACCACGACACTCGTGGCGGCAGCCTACTTGGCGGTGGCGACGGAGAAATACCAGGCCCGGTCCAGCTTGCTGGTGATCCCGGCCAGCCGCGACGACACCGCCCTCAACGGGCTTCCGGTGATCCGCGAGTCGAGCGATCCCACGCGCGACGTCGAGACGGCCGCACAGCTCGTCGACAGCCCCAACGTCGCCGACCGGGTGATCGAGGACCTCGGGCTCAACCAGAGCGCAGACTCCCTGCGATCCCAGGTGATCGCCGAGCCGGTGGCCCAGAGCAACATCGTCTCTATCCGTGCGGACGCCGATTCGCCCGAGCTGGCGCGCGACATCGCAAACGGCTTCGCCAACGGTGTGGTGGCGGAGCGCTCCGAGCTGGTGCGCGCCGAGGCGGAGAAGCGGATCGAGGCAGTGAGCGAACAGCTCCAGGAGGCCCAGGACGCCGGCGAGCCCACCGCCGAGCGCGAGCAGCAGCTCGCCGAGCTCCAGGGCATCCGCACCGACGGCGATCCCACGATGACCGTCGAGACAAAGGCAGAGGCGCCTGGGTCGCCGTACTCGCCGAAGCCGATGCTGACGATCATCGCGGGCATCTTCGGCGGACTGATCCTCGGGGTCGGCGCCGCGTTCGCGAGCAACGCGCTCGACCCGCGCCTGCGCCGCGAGGAGCAGCTGCGCGAGCTCTACAGCCTGCCCATCCTGGCGCGCGTGCCCAAGGAGAAGCGCGCCCCGACCTTCACGCTCGGCAAGCGCCGGCTCGGCATCGGCCCGCGTGAGCGCGAGCGCCGCGCGCTGCCGCCGGGCGAGCTGTCGGCGGCGACGCTCGAGTCGTTCCGCACGCTGCGCACGATGCTGGCCGCCCAGCGCCGCGAGGACGGCAACAGCCGCTCGATCCTGGTGACGGGCCCGTCGCCCTCGGAGGGCAAGACCACGACCGCGATCAACCTCGCCTCGTCGCTGGCCCTGGCTGGCAACCGCGTGATCCTGATCGAGGCGGACTTCCGTCGCCCGACCGTTGGGGAGGCGCTCGGCGTGCGCGCCCGCGTCGGCATCGGCGACGTGCTGCTCGGCAACGTGGCGCTCGAGGACGCGCTCGTGCTCGCGCCGCCGTTCGGCGACAACCTGTGCGCGCTGCTGGTGGACCGCGCCGACGACTGGCTGGCCGAGGTGCTGTCGCTGCCGGCCGCGGAGGCGCTGCTCGAGGACGCCAAGCGCCTGGCCGACTACGTGGTGCTCGACTCGCCGCCGCTCACCCAGGTGATCGACGCGATGCCACTGGCGCGCCAGGTCGACGACGTCGTGCTCGTCTGCCGCCTCGGCTCGAGCAACCTCACCCAGCTCGCCCACCTCGGCGACCTGCTCGACCAGAACGGCATCAAGCCGGCCGGCTTCGTGGTCGTCGGCGGCGCCGCCCCGGAGGAGTCGAGCTACTACCGCGAGGCGCAGCGGCGCCGAAACGCCCAGTCGGACTGGCTCGTGAGCTTCGAGCAGAAGACATCCTCCTCCTCGGAGTCCTCCTCTTCCGAGTCCACCCGCTCGGCGTCGTCGGCCGAACGCTGAGCCGGGTCCCGTGACCGCGCGGGCTGAGCTCCTCCCCAACCGCCTCCTCGCCGCGGCGGTGCTCACGGCGGCGCTGCTGACCGGCGTGCTCGCCGGCTACAGCCCGCCGCTCGCGATCGGCCTGACGCTCGGCCTCGTCTTCGTGACTGTCACGCTCGCCAATCTCACGGCGGGCGTCTGCATCTTCGCGATCCTGTCGTTCCTGGACACCGTGCTGCCGGTCCAGGGCACGCTGTCGGCGCCCAAGCTGCTCGGCCTGATGCTCATGCTGTCCTGGCTGGCGCTCGTGACGGCCGGCGAGCGCGAGCACCGCGAGCGGATCTTCAGCCACCCGGCGTTCCTGTTCGTCCTGCTGCTGTTCGTCGGCTGGACGCTGTTGAGCGCCACCTGGGCGGAGTACCCCGCGGCGGCGATCGAGACGTTCACGCGCTACCTGCCGAACGCGTTCCTGTTCCTGATCGTGTTCGCCGCGGTGCGCACGCGCGAGCAGCTGCTCTGGGTGCTCGGCGCGTTCGTGGTCGGCGCATTCCTGTCGGGCGTCTACGGGCTGTTGGTCCCTCCACCCGCGACGGATCTGGGCCGGTTGGCCGGCGCGGGCGGCGATCCCAACGAGACCGCCGCCGCGATGGTCGCCGGCCTGGCGCTGGCGACCGCTCTGGGCGTCGCCGCACGCGGGAAGCCGCTGGTGCGGTTCGCCTGCGCCGTGGCGGGGGGCATCTGCATGCTCGCGCTGTTCCTGACCTCCTCGAGGGGCGGGCTGATCGCATTGGGGGTCGCGCTGATCGCCGCGGTCATCCTGGGCGGCCGGCGGCGCGGCACGATGCTGGTGGCCGCGTCCGCGGCGGTCGTGGTGACGGTCTTCTACTTCGCAACGATCGCGCCGGCCGACGTGCGCGAGCGCGTGACCCACCCAGAGGGCGGCACCGGCCGCGTGGACATCTGGACGGTCGGCTGGCGGATGGTCCGGGACAACGCGATCGAGGGAGTCGGCGCGGGCAACTTCCCGACCTCCTCGATCCATTACCTGCTCGAGCCCGGTGTGCTGCTGCGCGACGACTTCATCGTCGACACCCCCAAGGTCGCGCACAACACCTACCTGCAGGTGCTAGCCGAGCTGGGGATCGTCGGGATCTCCCTGTTCGTGACGATCCTGCTGTTCTCGCTCGTATGCGCGTTCAAGGCCCACAGGGTCGCCGCGGCGGCCGGCGACCGAGAGCTGGACATCATCGCCCGGGCGATCGTCGTGGCCCTGGTCTCGCTGTTCGCCGCCTACGTGTTCGTCTCGCGCGACTACGGCAAGCAGCTCTGGCTGCTGCTCGCGCTCGGTCCCGTCGTGCTCGAGCTCGCGCGGCGCGAGCTGAACGCGCGCCTCAACGCGGCGGACCTGGAACCCGGTTAGGGTCGCCCGCCAGCACGCGCGCGCAGGTGCTGCCCCGCTTGAGCCGGTAGTCCCCCGGCGCACGGAACTCAGGCTGCGCCACCACGTTGCCGACCGGCGTGTAGCCGATCGCGGGCCGCATGATGCCGCCGTTGCCGTCGTCGCGCTCCCCGCCGCCGATGCAGTTGCGGCGCACGACGTTGTCGCGTCCGACCGGGCCTTCCCAGTTCCACTCGACGTTGTAGCGGATCTGCGAGTTGCTGATCACATTGCCCTGCACGAGGTTGTCGCTCGCTGCTGCGCGCTCCGCTCCACCTAAGACGACGCCCTCGCCGTTGCCGTCGATCACGTTGCCGACAACGAGACTGCCACGGGCATCCGGGTACAGCTGAACGCCGTAGTCGGCGTTCTCGTAGATCCAGTTGCCGACGACGCGCGTGCCGCGCGCCAGGCCGACGTAGACGCCGTGCTCGAGGTTGGTGGCGGGCAGCCGGCCGCAGTCGTGGATGCGGTTGCGCTCGATCGTCACGTCGCGCGCCACCCCGAAGCGGGGGTTGCCGAGCGCGAAGCAGATCGAGGTGTGGGCGTTGGTGACGTCGTTGCCGGTGAAGACGATGTGGCGTCCGTTGACGATCGGGCTGGGGGCGCCGGCGGTGCGGCCGTCGAGGTAGAGGTCGCGGATCACGACGTGCTCGCTCTCGCGCGTCACCGACAGCGGTCCCACGACGCGTGCGCGCTCGCCGGGGCGCGACCGCAGCGTGATCGGCTCTTCCGCGCTCCCGGCGGCGCTGATCGTCAGGGAGCCCCGGTAGGTGCCGCCGTCCAGGCAGCCGACCTCGCCCGGCTCCAGCGAGTCCACCAGTCGCTGAGCCGCCTGCGGGCCGGGCGTGGCGACCCGGTCGCAGGCCCGCTCGACCGGCACCGGCTCGTCGCCCGAGTCGTCTCCTCCACATGCGCCCAGCGCGACGGCCAGGATCGCCAGAGCTGTCGCCGCTGGGCGAGGCACCGGCGCTTGACGGTAGCTAGAGCGGGAGCAGCGGCGGGATCGCCCAGACCAGCGGCTCGGCGAAGACGTTGGCGCCCTCGACGACCGGCTCGACGGCGAGGACGTTCAGGCCGACCGCGTTGCGCGCCCCCGGGTCGCTCGCCATGGAGCGGGCGGTCCCGCGCATCGCGCGGCGCTTGTACACGTACGCCGCCAGGTCGCGCAGCGACAGCAGCCCGGGCACCCGGGACTTGCGCACGTACGGGATCCGCTTCATCGTGGCGCCGAACTTGAGCTTGTAGTCGCCGCCGCCGCCGAGGTCGAGGCGCGCGACCCCGCGCTCGCGGAAGTGCTTCATCGCGTACCAGAAGATCGCGTCGTTGGGCCGCAGGGGGAGGTGGCTGGTGAAGCTCGCGCCGCCCCAGAAGTAGGCGAAGTCCTCGCTGTTGGGGAACAGGGCGGTCGCGATGCGCGTCCCGTCGGGCGCGACGGCGCGCAGCAGGAGCAGGTTGCCGCTCGGCTCGACGCAGCGGATCATCTCGCGCACCCGCTCGACCCCGTAGGGGGGCCGGCGGCCCTGGCGGTCGAACACGTCGAGCAGCTGCTCGTAATACTCGTCGGCGAACTCGACGCCGTGCGCCTCCTCGACCCGGACGCCCTCCTTGGCGGCCTTCCTGATCGCGCGCCGGCAGGAGCTCTTGATTCCAGAGAACAGCTCGTCCTCGCTCTGGCGCAGGTCGAGCTCGAAGGTGCGGAACTCGACCAGCCGGGCGTTCAGCCCGTTGAGCTCCTCGAAGCACGAGTCCCGGTCCATCAGCTCGACGTGCAGGCAGCCGAGCTCGCGGAAGGCGAACTTGGTCAGCGCCCGCACGGCGTCGGCCCGGTCGACCCCCGGAGCGAGCGTGAAGCCCATCGGGCCGGTCATCCAGCCCTGGAACGGGCTACCGAGGATGCGCACGCCGAAGCGGCGGACGATCAGGCCGGTGAACGTCCCGACCGGCACGCCGTCCTGCTCGACCTGGGCGACGACGGGCTCGGCGTTCTGCGTGCGGGCGACGAACTCGAGCCACTCGCGCGTCTGGAAGACGTTGCGGCCACGCTGAGCCTCGACCGCAGGGTCGACCCCGTCCACTGAAACTCTCTCCAGGTGAAGCACCGTGTGAGCCTACGCTACTTCTTGATTACTAGGTACTCCATACCCGAAGCCGCCACGTCGCCGACGAGGCGCACGGCCGGGTTGGAGCCTGCCAGGTCGATTACCCGGCCGACCGTGCCGTCACGCTCGCCCTGACGCAGCTGCCAGCGGTTGATGACCTGGTCGAACCCGGCGTCGTGGGCCAGGCGGCGCACCTTGCGGTGCTTGAACCAGTGGATCGCCGGGCGGGTCGTGTTGCCGACCAGCGCGGGCCGCTTCTCGGTTGCCCAGCTCATGATGCGCCGCTGAAGCGGCGGCGGGTACCACGGGAACAGCGGGAAGCCGGCGATCTCGACCTGGAACGGGCTGATCGCGCTCGTCGTGGAGAAGAGAAAGGCGCCCGGCCGCCGCAGGACGCGGAAGGCCTCGCGCATGACCTGGTCGGGGTCGTCCACGTGCTCGAGCACCGAGTAGGCGTTGACGAAGTCGACCGACTCGTCCTCGAAGGGAAGCGACTCGGCCACGCCCTCCCTGATGTCGAGCTGCATCCCGGTTTCGGCTGCGAGCTGGTGGCTGACCTCGATCGCCGGCTCCCAGGGCTCCACCCCAACCGCCTCGAAGCCGCGCCTGGCGGCGGCGGTCAGCCAGACGCCCTGCGCGGCGCCCACGTCGAGGACGCGGGCCGGCGGGCGAAGCGGGAAGAACGCGTCGACGCGCTTCACCTGGCGGTCGAGGAACCGCTCCTCCTCGGGAAGACGGGCGAGGGCGGTGTCGAGGTCGGCACGCTCGGTCGCCTGGGCCTTGGCCCACGTGAGCGGTCCCAGCTGGGCTTCGACCTGGGTCACCGCGGGTTCACCCAGGCAATACGACGTCCGGCGATCTCTCGCATGCGATCTATATCGGCAGCGCCGATGCCACCCATGAGCCGCAGGGAGACGGCGTATACGAGGCACGCGATGGCACAGCCGATCACCAGAATCGCCACGCCGGGGTCGGTCCCCAGCGCGAGCAGCGGCAGGCAGGCCACGCCCGCTGCCAAGGCCGCGCGCACGAAGTCGAGCGCTATCGGGCGCAGCGGCACGTCGAGCAGCCGCTTGAGGATCACGAGGTGGCCGGGCACCCAGACAGCGTAGGCGAGGTCCGTGCCGATGGCGCCCCCCACGATCCCGATCTTGGGGAGGAAGATCGCGTCGAAGACGACGTTCACGCCCAGGGCCGCTATCGCCAGCGGTACGCGGCTGCGCGCCGCCCCGAGGTAGTTCACGGTCAGCGAGGCGAGCAGGGCGGGCCCGGACACCAGGATGAAGGGGGCGAGCGCCTGCAGCACGTCGCCGGACTCGCGGTACTCCTCGCCGAGCAGCGTGGTCATGATCGGCTCGGCCCAGACGATCACGGGGGCGAGGAAGATGCCCTGGAGCGCGGTGATCCAGCGCATCGCGTCCATGAAGAGGCCGATCGCCGGCTCCGAGCCCGGGCTGCGCGCCAGCCGCGGCGCGACCGCCGTGGAGACCGCGCCGGCCGGGTAGTGCAGGAACCAGGCGAGCTGCATCGGCAGGTCGAACAGGCCCACCGCGCGGCCGCCGCCCAGGATCAGGCCGATCAGCAGCACGTCGATCTGGGCGAATGCACGGAACAGCGCGTCGACGATCAGCAGCGCGCCCGAATAGGCCATGATCTCGCGCACCCGCAGGCCGCTGACGTGGCCGGCGCCGGGGCGCGGGCGGCCGACCACGCGCCAGACGAAGCCGAGCGCGAGGCCGATCCCGACCGTGTAGCCGATCGCCTTCCCAAAGGCCGCGCCGGTGGCGCCCGCGCCGGCCAGCACCAGGACCACGATCGAGGTGCCCTCCACGACGCTCTCGATCGCGACAACGCGCAGGTTGATCGAGATACGCCCGAGCGCCTCGAAGGTGGCCAGCACGAACAGGAAGAAGCCCTGGGCGAGCACGGCGATCGATATCCCGCGCAGCGGCCATTCCGCCCCGGGGGCGTCGAAGGCTTCGGTGATCGGCCCCGCGAGCGCGAACAGGACCACCGACACGGGGACCGCGGCGAACGCCTTCAGGCGCATCGCCTCGCCGAGCACGGCCGACACGGCTGCGCGGTCGTGGCGGCGCTCGGCCAGGAAGCGCGGGGTCGCGCTCGTGATGCCCAGATCGGCCAGGAACGTCGTCACCGCGCCGATCGCGACCGCCAGCGCGAAGTAGCCGTACGCCTGCGGGCCGAGCTGACGGCCGAGAAAGAGCGCGATGAACGCGGTGATCGCGGCCGTCGTCAGACGGGTGACGATCGCAAAGGCCGCATTCCTGCTGACGCTGTCGGCGCCCACGCCTTCCGATGCCACCGCCGAAACCGTACAAGCCGATTCGGCTTGTAGCCTTGCCCGCCCCGTGCGGCGCCTGAAGGTCCTGACACTCACCGACCAGCTCGTCTACCTGGGCGGCGGCGCGGAGCGGGTGGCGATGGAGATCGCCATGCGGCTGGATCAGAGCCGCTTCGAGAGCCTCTTCTGCGCGAGCCGCTACTGGGAGGGGGCGCGCTCCGAGCTCGTCCAGGACGCCGAGCGACGCATGGAGGACGCCGGCGTGCGCTACTTCGGCCTCGGGCGGCGCACCGCGACCGACCTGCACCGCTGGCTGGCGCTGCGGGGCCTGCTGCGGAGCGAGCAGGTCGACGTGCTGCACCCCCACAAGTTCGGCTCCAACGTGTGGGGCACGGTGATCGGGCGCTGGGCGCGCGTGCCCGTGATCGTCGCGCACGAGCACACCTGGTCCTACGAGGGCCGCCCGCTGCGGCGGTTCGTCGACCGCGAGATCATCGGACGCGGGAGCACCGCCTTCATCGCCGTCTCGCGCGACGACCAGCGCAAGATGATCGAGATCGAGGGTGTGGACTCGGAGAAGATCCTCCACGTCCCGAACGGGATCGCGCAGCCGCCGCCCCCGACCGGCGCCGACCTGCGCGCGGAGCTCGGCATCCCGGCCGGCGCCCCGGTGATCGGGACCGTGAGCGTGCTGCGCCCGCAGAAGGCGCTCGACGTGTTCATCCGCGCCTCGGCCGAGCTCCTGCGCGAGAACCCGGACCTGCGCGTGCTGCTGGCCGGTGACGGGCCGCTGCGCGGCGAGCTGACCGAGCTCGTCAGCAGCCTGGGGGTGCAGGACCGCCTGCTGATGCTCGGCTACCGCTCGGACGCCGCGGACGTGATGGTCGCGCTCGACGTGGCGGTCTCGTCGTCGGCGTTCGAGGGCAGCCCGCTGGCGGTGATGGAGTACATGGAGTCGGCCCGGCCGATCGTCGCGACCCGCGTGGGTGGCGTCCCCGACCTGATCGAGGACGGCGTCAACGGCCTGCTGGTGGAGCCGGGCGACGTCGCCGGGCTGGCGGCCGCGATCAGGCGGATGCTGGCCGACCCCGAGGCGGCCCGCCGGATGGGCGAACTCGGACGCGAGCGCCGCCGGCGCGAGTTCACGGTGGAGCTGATGGTGCGCCGCTTCGAGGCGCTCTACGAGCGCCTGGCGGCCGGTGAGGGCCTGCCCGCGGACGTCGGGGAGCTGAACGTCTCCTAGAACGACACGAGCCCGGCGTCTGCCGGGCTCGTGAGAACTTGGTTGGTTGTTACGTCGGCTACGCGGTGGGCCGGTGCGTCAGCCGGCGAAGGCCGAGGCCCAGGCCAAGCAGAAGACCGCCGGCAACAGCGAGCACGCCGAGGTCGGCACCGGTGAACGGGAGGCTTGCACCCTCGTCCGCCGCGGCCTGGACCGGGGCGCCCGTGTCGGTTCCGCCACCCTGCTCGAGGCCGGCGACGACGTTGGAGCCGCCATAGCCCTCCGAGCCCGACTCTGCGAACGCGGCGGGGGCTGCAAACGCGAGCAATGCGGTCGCTCCCATCACCGCCAGAAACTTCTTGAAACGCGTCATTGGACCAGCGAACTCCTTGTCTCGATTCCGTCCCAATTGTCGTGATGCCAGCTGAGTGCTCATCCGTGCCCCTACACCTTCTCGATGAGCCTCGGAACTGGCCTCAGAACCTTGGTAACACGGGAATCAACTTGGCGTCAAACAAGTTAACAGTCGTTACCTGAACTTGTCCAGAACCTACAAAGACCGTAACCCGGGACCCCTCCGAAGAGGCCCAGGGGTCGCGACTTTTCCCGCTATTTGGGGCCTTTGCGCAGAATATGGGGGCCGTCGGACGGTATTGCCCTAGCCGCCGGTGGCCGCGCCCGCCCGAGTGAGCCGGCGCACGCCGTCCGCGAGCGGGGCGACGACGCGGTCCTGGTCGGCCTCGCTGAGCGTGGGGAAGAGGGGGAGGGTGATCTCGGCGCGGCCGGCGAACTCGGCGCGGGGAAGCTCCGAGGCGCGGTCCGTGTAGGCGCTCAGCTCGTGCAGTGCGGGATAGAGCACGCTGGTCTGCACCTTGTGCTCCTCCAGCATGTGGGCCCGCAGCGGGTCGCGCAGCTCGTGGTCCTCGAGGATGAGCGGCATCACGTAGCAGGACGAGACGTCGACCTCGGCGTCCTCGTAGGGCACGATCACGCCGTCCATGCCGGCGAGCAGCTCGCGGTAGCGGTGCACGAGCCGGCGGCGGCGGGCGATGTCGTCCTCGAGCCCGGCCATGCGCGCCGTCAGCAGCGCCGCCCGCGGCTCGTCCATCCGGTAGTTGTAGCCCAGGCCGACCACGTCGTAGCCGTGCGCGTGGCCGCGATGGCGGTCCCAGGTGCCGCTCGTCAGAGCGTGGGAGCGCAGGCTGCGGACGGTCGCGGCGACCTCGTCGTCGTTCGTCGCGAGCAGGCCGCCCTCGCCGCAGGAGAGCACCTTGTTCGAGAAGAACGAGAAGCAGCCGGCCAGCCCGTGGGTGCCGAGCTTGCGCGAGTCCCCGACCGGGGTGGCGCTCGGGCTGTGGGCCGCGTCCTCGATCAGTGCGATGCCGGCGTCCTCGCAGACCGCGCGCAGCGCCTCCAGATCGGCCGCGTAGCCGCCGTAGTGGACCGCGCAGACGGCCTTGGTGCGCGGCGTGACCTTGCGGGCGACGTCCTCGGGGTCGATGCCGAGGTCGTGGTTGCCCTTGATGTCGGCGAAGACGGGCTCCGCGCCGCAGTAGCGCGCCGCTGCCGCGGTGGCCACGAACGTGATCGGCGGGACGATCACCTCGTCGCCGGGGCCGACGCCGGCCGCCAGGTAGGCGAGGTGCAGAGCCGCGGTGCAGTTGGCGAGCGCGATCGCGTGCTCGCAGCCGAGGTGCTCGGCGAAGACCTGCTCGAACTCCTGCGTGCGCGGGCCCATGGTCAGCCAGCCGGAGCGCAGCGTGTCGGCGACGGCGTCGAGGTGAGCCTGCTCGAGCTGGACGTCGAAGAGCGGGATCAGCGGCGCGTCGCTCATCAGCCGATGTTGGAGTAGCGGGGCGAGAAGGGGTCGCCGAAGCGCTCCTCCTCGAGTGCGCCGACGAGCTCCTCGATGCCGCCCGGCACGCGGTAGTTCGGCTCGTAGCCGAGCTCGTCCTTGATCCGCTCGAAGGAGACCTTGTAGTCGCGCGGGTCCTCGGTCTTGGTGACGTAGGAAACGTCGCCGCGGCCGAGCTGCCCGGTGATGATCTCGACCAGGTCGAGCTTGCGGTAGTTCTCGTCCGAGTGGCCGGCGTTGAAGACGCGGCCGGAGACCTTGTCGAGCGGCGAGGACAGCACCAGCGCCACCGCCCGCGCGGCGTCGCGCACGTGCACGTACGGGCGCCAGAAGGTCTCGCCGAAGACGTCGAGCTTGCGGTCCGCCCACAGGTCGCGCGTGAACTCGTTGACGGTCAGGTCGAAGCGCATGCGGTGCCCGACCCCGTACACCGTCGCGAAGCGCAGGCAGGTAGGCGCCATGCCGTTGTGGTCGCCCTCGAGCAGCGACTTCTCCATCGCCACCTTCTGCTCGGCGTAGAGCGAGACGGGGCGCAGCTCACCGGTCTCGTCGATCGGAACGGTCGGGTCGGCCATGCGGCCGTAGTTGGAGCAGGTCGACGCGAACAGGAAGCGTTCGACGCCGGCGGCCTTGGCGTCGGCGACCAGCTCGCGCGTGCCCTCCACGTTCACGGAGTTGGACAGCTCCGGGTCGCGCCCGCAGGCCGGGTCGCCCACGATCGCAGCCAGGTGCACGACGGCGTCCACGCCCTCGAGCGCGCCACGGCGCAGGTCGGCGTCGCGGATGTCCCCGCGGCGCAGGTCCACGCCCAGCGAGTCGAGCCGCGCCGCGACGTCCTCCTGGCCGTGCAGCAGCACGTCCAGCCCTCGTACCTCGTGGCCCGCTGCCAGCAGCTCGTCCACGAGCTCTCCGCCGACATAGCCGGCCGCTCCCGTCACAAGTACCTTCACTGAGCCGTCCCCGTCTGTGGTTCGCGTTCCGGCAGGAACATCGGTCGTAGCTGCTCGAACTCGATCAGCGCCTTCTCGTAGTCCTCGTGGCGCCCGATGTCGAGCCAATATCCGTCGTACAGGTAGGAGCCGACCTGGCGGCCCTCGGCGAGCAGCCGCAGCACCAGGTCGGGCAGGTCGAGATAGGTGCCCTGCTCGATGTAGTCGAGCGCGGCGGGCTCGAGCACGTAGACGCCCATGCTGACGACGTACGGGATCTCAGGCTTCTCCTCGAAGCCCGAGACGTTGAGCATGTTCCCGTTCTGGTTGGAGAAGTGGAGGACGCCGTACTCGGTGCGGACCACGCGCCGGTGCGACGCGATCGTCAACACGTTGCCGCTGTCGCGGTGGACGTCGACCAGGTGGCCGTAGTCGAGCGCCGTCAGCACGTCGCCGTTCATGACCAGGAAGGTGTCGTCGAGGTCCTCGATCTCGGCGAGCGGCCCGACCGTGCCGAGCGGTTCGCTCTCCTCGCTGTAGTTGATGCGCACGCCGTGGCGCGAGCCGTCGCTCATCACGGCCCGGACGAGGTGTGCGAGGTAGCCGACGGCCAGCGTGATGTCGCCGAACCCGCAGTCACGCAGCTGATGGACGACCACGTCGAGGATGGCGCGCTCGCCCACCGGGAGGAGGGGTTTGGGGAGGACGGTTGTATAAGGCCCCAAGCGGGAACCCTTGCCGCCCGCGAGGATTACGGCTCGTCGAGTCACTGCTGTTTCTGTCGGCAGTCCGTCCAAAAGGTTGAGTCTGCCGCCTATGCTTGCAGGCCGATGGGGATCGTGGGGAAGGTCATCTACTGGTTGGCGGTTGTGGCCATTTCTGTGGTCCTGCTCGTCGTGCTGATGCGCTGGTTCGAATCCCAGGACGCGTCCGAGGTCGAGGGCTCGGCCATCCCGCAGCTGGTCGCCTAGGACTTTCGCACCGTCGCGGGGCGGCGGTCGACGAGCCGGGCGAAGGCCACGATCCGCTGCGCCGCCGAGTAGAGCGGATGGCAGGCCGTGAGCACCAACTGGGGGTGGCCGACCGGGTCGGTGACCCAGAGCGCGCTGTTGTCGACGATCTGCGTCTTGTCTACCCGGTACACGAACGTCCCGTACGGCAGCTCGAAGACGATCCGGTCGCCCTTGTGCACGTCGTTGAGCTTGCGGAACGGGGCCCCGTAGGTGGTCCGGTGGCCGGCGATCGCGACCGTGCCCTTCTGGCCGGGCAGAGGGGTCTCGGGGTAGTGGCCGGGGCCTTTTCGAAGGTTGTCCGCGTCGGTTCCCTCGACCACGTACTCGGAGACGCCGATGGCCGGGATGCGCAGCTTGCCGAGCGCGTCGCCGGGCAGCGGCTCCTTGCGCACGACACGCGCCGGCGGGTCGACCAGGGCCTTCTCGAGCTTGACCTGCTGGCGCTCCGAGAAGTAGGCCGAAACGGGCTCCTGCCACAGCAGCGTGACGGCCGCATCGGAGATCAGCAGGATCCCGCTGACCATCATCACCGAGGCAACGAAGCGCAGCACGACTCGGATCGGATGCGCCCGCAGCCGCGTCATATCGCGCCCAGTGTAGGCAGTCGGGGTTACGCTTACCCTCTTCAGCCATAAGGAGAAGACGCATCCACAATGAGCCAAGCCACTACCGCCGCGACCACGAACTCCACCCTGCTGCGCTGGGTGGAACGCGTCGCCGAGCTGACGAAGCCCGCCGACGTCTACTGGTGTGACGGGTCCGCCGAGGAGTACGACAGCCTCTGTCAGAAGCTGATCGACGCGGGCACGTTCGAGCGGCTGTCAGAGACCGGGCGACCGAACTCCTACCTCGCCCGCTCGGACCCCGGCGACGTGGCCAGGGTCGAGGACCGCACCTTCATCTGCACCCCGCGGGAGCAGGACGCCGGGCCGACCAACAACTGGCGCGACCCGGACGAGATGCGCGAGCAGCTCGAAGGGCTGTTCGACGGCTCGATGCGCGGCCGCACGATGTACGTGGTGCCCTTCTCGATGGGGCCGATCGGCTCGCCGATCGCCCACGTCGGCGTCCAGCTGACCGACTCGCCCTACGTGGTCGTCTCGATGCGGGTCATGACCCGCATGGGCCAGGCGGCCCTCGACGCCCTCGGCGACGGTGACTTCGTGCCCTGCCTGCACTCGGTCGGCGCGCCGCTCGAGGACGGCGCCGACGACGTGGCGTGGCCCTGCGCCGCCGACGACAAGTACATCGTGCACTTCCCCGAGACGCGCGAGATCTGGTCGTACGGCTCGGGCTACGGCGGCAACGCCCTGCTCGGCAAGAAGTGCTTCGCGCTGCGGATCGCCTCCGCGATGGCCCGCGACGAGGGCTGGATGGCCGAGCACATGCTGATCCTCAAGGTGACCTCGCCGGAGGGCGTCTCGAAGCACATCGCCGGGGCGTTCCCGTCGGCGTGCGGCAAGACCAACCTGGCGATGCTGATCCCGACGCTGCCGGGCTGGAAGGTCGAGACGATCGGCGACGACATCGCCTGGATGAAGTTCGGCAAGGACGGGCGGCTGTACGCAATCAACCCGGAGGCCGGCTTCTTCGGCGTCGCGCCGGGGACCGGCGAGCAGACCAACCCCAACGCGATGGCCACGGTGGCCTCCAACTCGGTCTTCACCAACTGCGCCCTGACCGACGAGGGCGACGTCTGGTGGGAGGGGATGACAGCGGAGCCGCCGGCTCACGCGATCGATTGGCGCGGCGACGACTGGACGCCCGACTCCGAGTCGCCGGCCGCTCATCCGAACGCCCGCTTCACGACCCCGGCGGCGCAGTGCCCGTCGATCGCGCCCGAGTGGGAGGACCCCGCCGGCGTGCCGATCGACGCGATCCTGTTCGGCGGCCGGCGCGCGTCGGTGGTGCCGCTGGTGCACGAGGCGCTCGACTGGGAGCACGGCGTGTTCCTCGGCTCGATCATGGCCTCGGAGACCACCGCGGCGCAGGCCGGTGAGGTCGGTGCGCTGCGCTTCGACCCGATGGCGATGCTGCCTTTCTGCGGGTACCACATGGGCGACTACTTCGCCCACTGGCTGAAGATCGGCGAGCGCGAGGGCGCTGTCCTGCCGAAGATCTTCATGGTCAACTGGTTCCGCAAGGACGAGGACGGCGGCTTCCTGTGGCCCGGCTACGGCGAGAACAGCCGGGTGCTGGCCTGGGTGTTCGGGCGCTGCGACGACGACGCCGAGGCCGTCGACACCCCGATCGGCCGGCTGCCCACGCCTGACGCCCTGCCGACCGAGGGCCTGGACCTCTCGTCCGAGGCGCTCGCGGAGCTGCTCCGCTTCGACCCGGAGGCCTGGGGCGCCCAGCTGCCGCAGGTGCGCGAGCACCTGACCCGCTTCGGCGACCGGCTCCCGGAGGCCCTCCGCAGGCAACTCGCCCGATTGGAGGAGCAGGTCGGCTGAGATACACGATCGTCCCGGGGGACCCCGTCGAGCACAAGGCGGAGGTGCTGGCCCTCGGATACCGCAACCTCCCGCCTGCCGTGCAGGGGGATCGCGAGGCGCGCTACGCGAAGTACTTCGAGGACAGCCCGCTGGGGCCGCCCCGTTTCTTCCTGGCGCGTGACTCGCAGTCGGACTCGTTCGTCGGCATGGCGTCGATCTTCCCGACCCAGCTGCGCGTGTTCGGCGAGCTCGTGCCGGCGGCGGTGGCGGGGGAGTTCGCCGTCGATGACGGTCACCGCGGGCTGGGGCCGGCGATCCCGCTCCAGCGCGCCGCCGTGAACGCGCTCGGCGACAACGGGCTCGCCTGCGCCTACGGCTATCCGAACGAGCACTCGGAGCCGATCACGAGGCGCGTCGGGTACGCCGATCTCGGCAAGCTCACGCGCTTCGTGAAGGTCCTGCGCAGCCGCATACTGGTCGAGCAGTACGGGCGCGGCCGAGTGGCGGCGGGAGTCGGGCGGGTGGCGCTCGACCCGCTGCTGTCGGTGTTCTCCCGCGAACGGCTGAAGCGCCGCCCGCGCGGGTACCGGATCGAGCGGCCGGCCGCCTTCGACGATCGCTTCTCGGCCGTCTGGGAGACGACCTGGCAGCAGGGCACGATCACGACCGAGCGCAACGCCGAGCTCCTCAACTGGAGGTACGAGATGGGGAGGGAGGGCGGCATCTACAGCGCGTTCGCGCTGATCGGCCCGGACGAGCAGGTCGCGGCCTACGCCGTCTACCGCGAGCGCAACGGCATCCGCCACGTGATCGACATCGTCTTCGAGCCCGCTCAGGAGGTGCTCGACGTCCTGCTCGCGGAGCTGATCCGCGACGCGCGCAGGCAGGGCTTGGCCGCGGTCAGCCTGATCCACCTGGGCGCACAGGGGCTGCTGACGCGGCGGCTCAAGGCGTTCGGCTTCGTGCGCCGGACGGAGGACAGCAGCCTCCACGTGTTCGTGCCCGGCGAGTCCGAGCTCGAGCAGGCGCTGATCAAGGCCGACAACTGGAACTTCCTGAACGCTGACGCCGACGTCTAGGGCTCTAGGCTAGGCGCCATGAGCGTCACGGAGACGAGGAGCGTCGCGTCGATCATCGGCGGGCAGGCGCGCGAGGGCGGCACCCGCGTGGAGTCGCGCAACCCGGCGAACCTCGACGAGCTGGTCTGCGAGGCCTGGCTTACCGACGCGGACGGCTTCGTCGACGCCTGCCGGGCCGCGCGCGCCGCGCAGGCGGCCTGGGCGGCCACGCCGCCGCCGGTGCGCGGCAAGGCGATCGCCCGCATCGGACGGCTCGTGGAGGACAACAAGGAGGCGCTCTCGCGGCTGCTGACGCGCGAGATCGGCAAGCCCTATCCGGAGTCGCTGGGCGAGGTCCAGGAGGTGATCGACACCTGCGACTTCTTCCTCTCCGAGGGGCGCCGCCTGTACGGCCAGACCGTGCCGAGCGAGCTGCCCGACAAGCAGCTGTTCACGTTCCGCAACCCCGTCGGCGTGGCGACGATCATCACCGCCGGCAACTTCCCCGTCGCGGTGCCGTCCTGGTACCTCGTACCGGCGCTGCTGTGCGGCAACGCGGTCGTCTGGAAGCCGGCCGAGTACGCGCCGGCACTGGGCCAGGCGCTGACCGAGCTGTTCCTGGCGGGCGGGCTGCCCGACGGCGTGCTCAACCTGGTGCAGTGCGACGGACCATCGGCCTTCGAGGGGCTCGACACGGCGCTCGGCGAGGGCGTCGTCGACAAGGTCGGATTCACCGGCTCGTCGGCGGTCGGCTCGCGCATCGGCGAGCTGTGCGGGCGCCACATCCAGTCACCCTGCCTCGAGCTGGGCGGCAAGAACCCGCTGGTGGTGATGCCCGACGCCGATCTGGACCTGGCCGCCGAGGGCTCGCTGTTCAGCGGCTTCGGCACGGCCGGCCAGCGCTGCACGTCGCTCGGCACGGTGATCGTGCACGAGTCGGTCCACGACGAGTTCCTGCGCCGCTTCACCGCCCGGGTGGAGGAGGCCGCGATCGGCGACCCGTTCGGCGAGGTGCTCTACGGGCCGATGATCCACGAGCGCTTCCAGGAGCGGTTCCTCGGCTGGCTCGAGCTGATCCGGGACCACCACTCGGTTTCGGGCTCCAGCGGCACCGGCCAGATCACGAGCGACAACCCGCGCGGCGGGTTCGTCGGCGACCCCGACGCCGGGCTCTTCTGCCACCCGACGATCGTGGACGGCGTGACGATCGACGACGAGATCTACCGCACCGAGACGTTCGGGCCGATCGTGGGCGTGGCGAGCTTCGGTGACTTCGACGAGGCGATCGAGCTGGCCAACCGGCACGGCTACGGGCTGTCGTCGGCGATCTACACCAACGACCCGCGCTCGGCGTTCAAGTTCCGCAGCGGCGTGAGCGCCGGGATGGTGTCGGTCAACAACTCGACCTCGGGCGCCGAGGCGCACCTGCCCTTCGGCGGCAACGGCAAGTCCGGCAACGGCAGCCGCCAGTCGGGGATCTGGGTGCTCGACCAGTTCACGCGCTGGCAGTCGCTCAACTGGGACTACGCCGGCAAGCTCCAGAAGGCCCAGATGGACGTGGCCGAGCTGACCGGCGACGCCGGCTTCCGGCTCGCCTGGGACTAGTTCGCTGCTGGCGCTGGCGCTCGCCGACGAGCCGCCGCACCGGCCGGTGCCGGAGCTGGTCGAGGCGCTCGCGCCCGCGCTCGTGCTGGTGCTCGGCGATCTCGAGCCCGCCTGGACGGAGGGGCTTCGGGAGGTCGAGCTGCCCAAGCTGGGCGTGCGCGGCAACCACGACGCTCCGGACGCGCTCTCCGCGCTGGGCGTCGAGGATTTGCACCTCGCCGCCGCCGAGGTCGGCGGCCTTCGGTTCGCGGGCTTCGGGGGCTCTCCGCGCTACAGCCGGCACGGCGGCAACGAGTGGACCGAGGAGGAGGCGTCGGACATGCTCGCGCAGCTGCCGGGCGCCGACGTCCTGCTCACGCACTCGCCGCCCGCCGGCGTCAACGACGAGCCCGACGACCGCGCTCACCGCGGCTCGGCGTCGCTTCGGGCGTGGGTGGAGCGCGAGCGGCCGGGCTGGCTGCTGCACGGGCACACGCTGCCGAACCCGGCCTCCGCGGTGGGCCGGCTCGGCGCGACCCGGGTGGTTCACGTGCGCGGCGCGGTACCCATCGAGCTGGCTTGACTGCGGTTTGGGGTAGGCGTAGCGTGC
>JBQGCL010000144.1:0-2220 GCA_052038485.1 Thermoleophilaceae bacterium
CGTAGCCGAGCTCGGCGACCTCGGCCGCGTGCAGCGACTTGACGGTCGCCGTCGAGGCGAGCGGGACGAACGCGGGCGTACGGACGTCACCGTGAGGCGTGTGGATCAGGCCCGCCCGCGCGGAGCCGTCGCGCGCGGTGACAGAGAAGGCCGGGGGCACCGCAACAGCCTACGGTGCCCCCGGGTGCCGGCTAGGACTCGCTCGCGTTGCCTTCCAGCGCGGGGGCGCCGTTCGTGGGGGTGATCTCCACCCGGCGCGGCTTGCGCTCCTCCGGCTTCGGAATGCTCACCTCGAGCACGCCGTTCTCGAAGCGTGCGGTGATCGCGTCGCTGTCCACGCCGTCGGGCAGGGTCAGCGACCGGCTGAAGCTCCCGAAGGAGCGCTCGATCCGGTACCAGCCGCGCTCGCGCGACTCGTGCTCGTCCTTGCGCTCGCCCGAGATCGTCAGCGTGCCGTCCTGGACCTCGATCGACACGTCCTGCTCGGACAGACCGGGCAGGTCGGCCTTCAGCACGAAGTGATCCTCGGCCTCCACGAGGTCCACCGGCGGGACCCAGCGGCGGCTCTGATCGCGATCGGCGCCGAAGAACGCATCGAAGAGGCGATCGACGTCACGGGTGAACGGCTGAGGCTTCATCAACAGGGCCATGTGCGTACCTCCAAATCCAAACTACGGGACTTACGTATGCCCAATGATAAAACCTAAGTCGCTGAGTATCAAGTTTTCTGTAGCGGCTTTCCCGTCATCTCGGCGGGCTGCGGCTCCCCCATCAGCGCCAGCACCGTCGGCGCCACGTCGGCCAGGATGCCGCCGTCGCGCAGCGAGCCCACCTCGGCGGTGACGATCAGCGGCACCGGGTTCATCGAGTGCGCGGTGTTGGGGCTGCCGTCGTCCTCGAGCATGTGGTCGGCGTTGCCGTGGTCGGCTGTGATCACGCAGGCGCCGCCCGACTCGTGGACCGTCTCGACGACGCGTGCGAGGCACCCGTCCACGGTCTCGATCGCCTTCACGGCGGCCTCGATCACGCCCGTGTGCCCGACCATGTCCGAGTTGGCGAAGTTGATGATCCCGAAGCCAGGCTCGTGCTCGCGCCAGCGGCTCACGAACGCGTCGGCGGCGGCCTCCGCGCTCATCTCGGGCTTCTTGTCGTAGGTCGGCACGTCGCGCGGCGAGTCGACCAGCTCGCGCTCCTCACCCGGGTACGGGTGCTCCTCGCCGCCGTTGAAGAAGTAGGTCACGTGCGCGTACTTCTCGGTCTCGGCCACGTGCAGCTGGCTCACCCCGCGCTCGGCCAGTACCGACGCGAGCGTGACCGACGGCCGCACCTGGGGGAAGGCGACCGGGTAGTCCCAGTCCTCTTGGTACTGGGTCAGCGTGGTGAGCCGGATGTCCAGGCCCTGATCGAGCCGCTGGGTGAGCTGACGAGCGCGGTCCGGCCGGAAGTTGAAGAAGATCACGCTGTCGCCGTCGCGAATCCGACCCTCCTCCCCCACCAGCGTCGGCTTGATGAACTCGTCGGTCTCGCCGCGCCCGTAGGCGGCCTCCACGGCCTCGACGGCGGTGTCGGCGCGGAACTCGGCCTCTCCCTCCACGATCGCGTCGTAGGCGAGCTGGATGCGGTCCCAGCGCTTGTCGCGGTCCATCGCGTAATAGCGCCCGGTCACGCTGGCGATACGCGCCCCGCCCCAGCCCTCGACCTCGCCGAGGTAGCCCGCGCCCGAGTCCGGCAGCGTGTCGCGGCCGTCGGTGAACGCGTGGATCACGACGTCGGGCACGTCCTCGCGCCCGGCCAGCTCGACCAACGCGCGCAGGTGGTCCATCGAGGCGTGCACCCCGCCCGCAGACACAAGGCCCAACAGGTGCACCCGCTCCGCCCCGAACGCCTCACGCAGGGTGTCGTTCTCGAAGAACGACCCGTCCTCGATCGCCTCGCCGATGCGCAGCAGGTCCTGCTTGACGATCGTCCCCGCGCCGAGGTTGAGGTGGCCCACCTCCGAGTTGCCCATCTGACCCTCGGGCAGGCCGACCGCCGGTCCCCAGGCTGTCAGCGTCGTGTGCGGGTGCGACTCCCACAGCTCGTCGAAGACGGGCGTGTCGGCCAGCTCGACGGCGTTGCCGGGGCCCGGCTCCGCGAGCCCCCAGCCGTCGAGGACGATCAGCGCTACTCGGCGCACGCCGCCACGATGCGCGCGAAGCCCTCGGGATCGAGGCTGGCCCC
>JBQGCL010000145.1:0-10063 GCA_052038485.1 Thermoleophilaceae bacterium
CGCCTGGTCAAGGACGACGAGCTCACCTCGATCCACATCGAGGAGTACGAGATCGACGCCCGCACGACCAAGCTGGGCGACGAGGAGATCACCCGCGACATCCCGAACCGCTCGGAGGAGTCGCTGCGCAACCTCGACGACCGCGGCATCGTCCGCATCGGCGCCGAGGTCGGCTCCGGCGACCTGCTGGTCGGCAAGGTCACGCCGAAGGGCGAGACCGAGTTGACCGCTGAGGAGAAGCTGATCCGCGCGATCTTCAAGGAGAAGGCGCGCGAGGTCCGCGACACCTCGCTCAAGGTGCCGCACGGCGAAGGCGGCGTCGTCATCGACGTCAAGACCTTCAGCCGCGACAACGACGACGACCTGCCGCCGGGGGTCAACGACCTCGTGCGCGTGTACGTCGCCAAGAAGCGCAAGATCGCGGAGGGCGACAAGCTCGCCGGCCGCCACGGGAACAAGGGCGTGATCTCGAAGATCGTGCCCGAGGCCGACATGCCTCACCTCGAGGACGGCACCCCGGTCGACGTGATCCTCAACCCGCTCGGCGTTCCGAGCCGCATGAACCTGGGCCAGATCCTCGAGACGCACCTCGGGTGGGTCGCGGGCTCCGGCTGGTACGACGACGGCTCGGAGGCGTACAAGCACGCCCAGGACAACGGCGGGCGCGTGAACGTCGCGACGCCGGTGTTCGACGGCGCGACCGTCGAGGACGTCGACGAGGCGCTCGTGCGCTGGCAGCAGGAGCACGGAGGCGACCGCGGGATCAACTTCGAGATCGATCTCAAGGAACGTCCCGGACGGCGCTGCTCGGGCAAGGTGCAGCTCTACAACGGGCGCACCGGCGAGCCGTACGAGGAGACCGTCACCGTCGGCTACATGTACATCCTGAAGCTGCTGCACCTCGTGGACGACAAGATCCACGCGCGCAGCACCGGCCCCTACTCGCTCGTCACCCAGCAGCCGCTGGGCGGCAAGGCGCAGTTCGGCGGCCAGCGCTTCGGCGAGATGGAGGTGTGGGCGCTCGAGGCCTACGGCGCGGCGTACACCCTCCAGGAGATGCTCACGATCAAGTCCGACGACACCGTCGGCCGCGTCAAGGCCTACGAGGCGATCGTCAAGGGCGAGAACATCGCCGAGCCCTCCATCCCGGAGTCGTTCAAGGTGCTGCTCAAGGAGATGCAGTCGCTCGCGCTCGACGTGGACGTGCGCTCCGAGGAGGGCGCCGGCGTCGAGATGCGCGACGAGGACGACGACCTATTGCGCGCGGCCGAGGAGCTGGGCATCGACCTCTCAGGGGTTCGGGCCACAGACGGCGAGGCGGCGGACGAGTCGGAGGACAGCGTCGAGGCCGAGGGCCAAGGCGGGCAGACCGACGAATCCAAGGCCGAGCAGGACGCCGAGTACATCGAGGAGTAGGGACCGAAATTCATGATTGACATCAACAACTTCGACGCCATCAAGATCGGACTGGCGTCGTCCAAGCAGATCCGGTCCTGGTCCTCGGGAGAGGTCACCAAGCCGGAGACCATCAACTACCGCACGCTCAAGCCCGAGAAGGACGGGCTCTTCTGCGAGCGCATCTTCGGTCCCACCAAGGACTGGGAGTGCTACTGCGGCAAGTACAAGCGCGTGCGCTACAAGGGCATCGTCTGCGAGCGCTGCGGCGTGGAGGTCACGCGCAGCAAGGTGCGCCGTGAGCGCATGGGGCACGTGGACCTCGCGGCCCCCGTCTCGCACATCTGGTTCTTCAAGGGCGTGCCGTCGCGCATCGGCTACCTGCTCGACATGGCGCCCAAGGAGCTCGAGAAGGTCCTCTACTTCGCCGCGTCGATCGTCACCTGGGTCGACGACGAGGCGCGCCAGAAGGACGTCTCGAAGCTCGAGAAGGAAGTCCAGAAGACGATCGACAGCTACGACGCGGAGCGCGAGGAGCGCGTGCTCGAGCTGAAGGAGTCGCTCGAGCGCCGCCTCGAGTACCTCAAGTCGGGCAAGCAGACCGGCTTCACCGACGACGACATCCTCTGGGCGGACACGCTCGACGTGGACCTCAAGAAGCTCGCCGACGACGAGCGCGAGACGATGGAGAAGGAGATCCGCAAGCAGTTCGACGCGGACATCTCCGACACGGAGGCCTACATCGAGGACGCGTCCGAGCGGATGCGCCAGGTCTGGGAGCTGTTCCAGACGATGGAGCCCAAGCAGGTGATCGCGGACGAGACCACGTTCCGCGAGCTCAAGGACCGCTTCGGGTCGCCGTTCGGCTGGGGCGAGTACTTCCGCGGCGGCATGGGCGCCGAGTCGGTGCGCGACCTGCTCCAGCAGGTCGACCTCGACGCGGAGCGCGAGGAGCTCGAGGACCAGGTCAAGACGGCCAAGGGCCAGAAGCAGTCGCGCGCGGTCAAGCGGCTGAAGGTCGTGTCGGCCTTCATCCACTCGGAGAACCGGCCCGAGGACATGGTCCTCGAGGCGGTGCCGGTGATCCCGCCGGAGCTGCGTCCGATGGTGCAGCTGGACGGCGGGCGCTTCGCCACGTCCGACCTGAACGACCTCTACCGGCGCGTGATCAACCGGAACAACCGGCTCAAGCGCCTGCTCGACCTCGGCGCGCCCGAGATCATCGTCAACAACGAGAAGCGAATGCTGCAGGAGGCCGTCGACGCGCTGTTCGACAACGGCCGCCGCGGCCGGCCCGTCACCGGGCCGGGCAACCGCCCGCTCAAGTCGCTCAGCGACATGCTCAAGGGCAAGCAGGGACGCTTCCGCCAGAACCTGCTCGGCAAGCGCGTGGACTACTCGGGCCGCTCGGTCATCGTGGCCGGCCCCGAGCTGCGCATCCACCAGTGCGGGCTGCCCAAGCTGATGGCGCTCGAGCTGTTCAAGCCGTTCATCATGGCGCGGCTCGTCGAGCGCAAGTCGGTGCAGAACATCAAGGCCGCCAAGAAGATGGTGGACTCGATGATCCCCGAGGTCTGGGACGTGCTCGAGGAGGTCATCCAGGAGCACCCGGTGCTGCTCAACCGCGCGCCGACGCTCCACCGCCTCGGTCTGCAGGCCTTCGAGCCGGTGCTGGTCGAGGGCAAGGCCATCCAGGTCCACCCGCTCGTCTGCCACGCGTTCAACGCGGACTTCGACGGCGACCAGATGGCCGTGCACGTGCCGCTGTCCGCGGAGGCACAGGCGGAGGCGCGGCTGCTGATGCTGTCGGCGAACAACATCCTGTCGCCGGCCCATGGCTCCCCGCTCGCCACGCCCTCACAGGACATGGTGCTGGGCTCCTACTACCTCACCTACGGGCCGGACGAGCAGGAGCTCGCCGACCTCGAGGAGGTCATCTTCTCGGGCAAGTGGGCCGAGAAGAAGCACGGCAAGCGGCCGCACACGTTCCGGTCGGCTCAGGAGGCCGAGCTCTCATACGAGCACGGCATGGTCTCGTTGCACGACCTCGCCGAGTACCGGCGGCGTCACCGCACCGAGCACACCCTGACGACCGTCGGGCGGATCATCTTCAACGAGCGCGTCGAGCGCGCGCTCGAGGATGCGCTCGGCGAGGAGTACGACCCGGAGACCTACTCGTTCGTGAACAAGCCGCTCAAGAAGCGGGACATGAGCGAGGTCATCGAGGCGCTCGTGGACGTGCACGGTCCGTACGCGACGGCGCTGGTGCTCGACGCCTTCAAGGAGCTCGGGTTCCACTTCGCGACGCAGGCCGGCATCACGATCTCCAAGAACGACGTCGTGATCCCGCCCGACAAGGAGCAGATCCTCGAGGGCTACGAGAAGGAAGTCGGCGAGATCCAGGACCAGTACGACATGGGCCTGATCACCGACGAGGAGCGCAAGGAGGCGGTCGTCGAGAAGTGGACGTCCGCAACGGAGGACGTGGGCGAGGCGATGCAGAAGAACCTCGACCACCTCAACCCCATCTTCATGATGGCCAACTCCGGCGCCCGCGGCTCGTTCAAGCAGATCCGCCAGCTGGCCGGCATGCGCGGCCTGATGGCCAACCCGAAGGGCGAGATCATCGAGCGCCCGATCAAGGCCAACTTCATGGAAGGCCTGACGGTGCTCGAGTACTTCATCTCGACCCACGGCGCCCGCAAGGGCCTCGCCGACACGGCGCTGCGCACCGCGGACTCGGGCTACCTGACCAGGCGGCTCGTGGACGTCGCGCAGGACGTGATCGTGCGCGAGGACGACTGCGGCACCAAGGAGTTCATCGAGATGCCGCTGCTCGACGAGGGCGGCAGGCCGAACGGCCAGCTCGAGGGCCGGTACACCGCGCAGGAGGTCAAGACCAAGCGCGGTCGGTCGCTGGTCGGCAAGGGTGAGCTGATCACCCAGGCCCACATCGACGACCTGGTCGAGGCCTTCGACGGCGAGGAGACCGGGATACCGGTGCGCTCGGTGCTGAAGTGCCGCGCCGAGGGCGTGTGCCAGGCCTGCTACGGCAAGGCGCCGGCGACCGGCAAGGTCGTCGCGATCGGCGACGCGGTGGGCATCATCGCCGCCCAGTCGATCGGCGAGCCCGGCACGCAGCTGACGCTGCGGACGTTCCACACCGGCGGTGTCGCCGGCGCGGACATCACGCACGGCCTCCCGCGCGTCGTGGAGCTGTTCGAGGCACGCAAGCCGAAGGGCCAGGCCGAGCTGGTCAAGGCCCCCGGCACGGTCGCGGTCGAGGACACCGAGAAGGGCCTGCGGGTCGTCGTCACGGACGCCTCAGGCGAGGAGGAGGCCTACTCGTTCCCGCGCCGCATGCGGCTGCTGGTCGAGTCCGGTCAGAAGGTCGAGAAGGGCGATCAGCTCAACGAGGGCTCGATCTACCCGCACGACATCCTCGCCTACGGCAGCGACGACGAGCTCGAGCGTCGCACGAGGACCGAGCAGTACCTCGTGCGCGAGGTGCAGAAGGTCTACCAGTCGCAGGGCGTCGACATCGACGACAAGCACATCGAGATCATCGTGCGGCAGATGATGAAGAAGGTCCGGGTGGACCAGAAGGGCGACACCACCTACCTCCCGGGCCAGTTCGTCGACCGCAACGAGATGATCGAGGTCAACGCCGGGCTCAAGAAGGAGAAGAAGGAGCAGGCCGAGACCGAGGAGATCATCCTCGGCATCACCAAGGCCTCGCTCGCCACCGACTCCTTCCTGTCGGCGGCCTCCTTCCAGGAGACGACCAAGGTGCTCACCGACGCGGCGCTCGAGGGCAAGACCGACCGCCTGCTGGGCCTCAAGGAGAACGTGATCATCGGGAAGCTGATCCCGGCGGCCACCGGCCTGAGGCGCTACCGGCGGCTCGAGATCGAGCCCACCGAGCCGATCCGGCGCCACGCGCCGGACGAGATCGGTCTGCTCGACGAGTCCGAGCTCGCGGCCGAGCTGGGCCTCGGCGACTCGGGCGAGATCGAGGGCTTCGGCTTCGGCGGCGACGGAGACGGCGCGGACGCCTTCGGCGACCTCGCCGACCTGCCGGCCGACGGCGACGACAAGTAGCTGGTTACCCGCTCACCAGCGCGGGCCGGGCTGGACGGTTGAGTAGACCGACCCCAGCTTGGCCCGCGCGAGCGGGTTACGCATGCGGAAGTCGTAGTTCCCGCGGTTGACGAACTGCGGGTCGGCCTGGAGCGTGCGCGTCTGCGTGAGCTTCGAGCCACAGTCGGTGGTGCCGAGCTCGCTGCGCGGGTCGTAGAGGACCATGTCGACGGCCTGGCTGGCCGACGTGGTGCCGCAGTGGATCGGCGGGTACACCGGCCGCGTCGCGTTCTCGCGGCCGAAGCCGCAGAAGCTCATCACGTACGCGACGTGGGTGCTGTTGCCGTCCACGTCGCAGGAGCCCCCGTTCTCGGCGATCACGCTCCCGATGACCGAGGCGCCGTCGCAGTCGGGGTAGAGCTGCACCCCGTAGCCCTCGTTGTCGTAGAACCAGGTGCCGACGACCATCGGCTTCGAGGCGCTGGAGCAGTACAGGCCGTGGTCCAGGTTGCCCGACGACTCGCTCCCGCACGAGTGGATCTTCGAGAACTCGATCCGCACGCCGGTCGGCTGGCCGCCCGAGTCCGAGTCGATCAGGACGCATTGCAGCCTGTCCTTGTTACGCCCGCCCTGCTGGGTGATCTCGAGGTGCTTGAGCGTGACGTCGCCGGCCCGCAGATCGATCGTCTTGTTGCGGTCGGCGCCGCAGCCCGACTGGGCGTAGCAGCCGGCGATCTTGAAGTCCTCGACCGTGATCCCCCGGTTGACCAGGCCGAGGTTGCCGTTGAGGACGGCGATCTCCTTGGTCCCGTTCGCCTTGCCGCGCGGGGTCAGCGTCGTCCACGCCTTGAGGCCGTTGATCTGGCCGATCGACTGGGTGCCCTCGCGCAGGCACAGCACGCGCCGGTCGGCCTGGGTGCCGGCCGGGTTGGAGGCGACGAACGCGGCGAGCGACTCGCCGGCGCCCTGGACGTCGTCGCACTGCGGCTGGGTCGTGAACGTGTCGTACTTGGTGCCGTTGACCGTGCCGTCTGCGTCGACGGGGTAGACGTCCCCGCAGGTCGACGCCACGCGGAGGTCGCAGGGCTGCTTTAAGTCGAGCAGCAGCCGGAACTGGTACGAGGTGTCCGGCTTCAGGCCGCGCAGCGGGTAGCTGGCCGGCATCGCGTAGCCCAGCTTGCGCGGGCAGTCGAGCCGCGTCGTGGGGCTGTTGGACCAATTGTCGGTGCCGAGCTGGCGCCACTGCCAGGCCCAGCGCCCGTCGACGTCCGAGGCGCACTTCTGGGCGCCGGCGAGCGTCGCGCTCGACGCGGTCACGCCGGAGACGCCGTTGGTCTGGGCCCTGCAGCCGGCGACCGCAAATAGCGCGATCGCAGCGATAACGATTACCCCTCCCCGCCTCACGGTTGCGCAGGATAACCGCGGGAAACTTGCTACGTCACCGGTGCACCGACGCCGGCCGCCCAGCTGAGCAACTGCTCCACGTGCTCGTCGGTGAGACCCTCCGAGGGCTGGGTCTCGACGAGCAGCGTCGGAGCGGAGCGGCGCTGGGCCCAGGCGTGGCACTCCTCGCTCATGTTGTCGTCGATCCAGGCGGCCGGGCGCTCGGCGGCGTACTCGTTGATCGCGTCGACCTTCCAGTGCGAGGAGCCGAACACGGCCCGTCCGTCGAAGGTCAGGGTCGGCAGGTCGGAGAACGGGAGCTTGAGCAGGAACGGCAGATGCTCGTTGGCGCGTTCCTCCCACCCGGTGGCCCACACAAGCTCGAATCCGTCCGCTAGCCTGACCAGTCGTTCCCCAACGGCCGAGGGAATGCAGTGGGCGACGCCGTCGATCCAGTGCAGAGGGCCGGGGAGCTCACCAATGGTGGGAGCGAAGCCGAAAAGGCTGATCACTCCGTCGACGTCGACGAAGAGAATCGGCCGCTCGGAGTTTGTCTCGTTCGTTACCAATGTGTGGTCTTACGTGTCGGTGGGAAGTCTTTCTCGCTAAAGCGGCAGGCGCGGGGGCCGATAGCTCGAACAGAGCGTTTGGGGACGCCGCCGATATACCCGACCGAATCGCCACTTGACGATCCAACTCGGAATTCTTCTTTCTTTGCTGTGCGCGCTCGCGACGAACGTGGGCTTCCTGCTGAAGCATCGCGGAGCCTGCGCGGCACCGGCGGTGTCGCTCAGGCACCCGCTCCGAAGCGCCGCCGGGCTGTTCCGCTCCAAGTGGTTCACGCTCGGCATGCTGGTCGCGCTGATCGCGTGGACGTTCCACGTCGCCGCTCTGGCGCTGGCGCCCCTGTCGCTGGTGCAGGCGGTCATCTCGGGTGGGCTGGTGTTCCTGACTGTGATGGCCGAGCGCTTCTTCGGCTTCACCGTCGGCACGCGCCAGTGGGCCGGCGTCGGGCTCACGGCGCTCGGTCTCGTGCTGCTCGCCATAACGCTGCCACATCACGGCGGTGCGCACTCGAACTACTCGCTGGCGGCCATGATCGCATTCGAGTCGGCCCTGCTCGTGCTCGGAACGATCCTGGTGCTGTCGCCGAGGCTCGGCTCGCACGAGCACCACGGCGTGATGCTCGGGACCGCGGCCGGCATCCTGTTCGGCGTCTCCGACGTCGCGATCAAGGCGCTCACCGGCGCCGTCGGCGACTTCGGCGTCGCCGGCCTGCTGTCGCCCTGGCTGCTCACCTGCGTGCTCGCCAGCGTGATCGCGTTCTACGCGTGCGCGGGCGGGTTGCAGAAGGGCGAGGCGGTCCCGGTTATCACGCTGACCAGCGCCGCGGCCAACGTCACCGCGATCAGCGGCGGCATCCTGGTGTTCGGCGACCCGCTCGCCAGCGACCCGGTCGGCCTGGTGCTCCAGAGCTTCGCGTTCGTGCTCGTAGTGGTGGCGGCCGCGCTCACGCCGGCGCCGCTGCGCGCCGCTCGGGCCGAGGCCTGAGCGCCAACTCGCCGATCGCCTCCGCCAGCAGCTCGGGATCGTCGGACATCGGCGTGTGCCCGAGGCCCTTCAGGTAGCGCAGCTCCGCGCCCGGGATCAGACGCTGGAAGCGGCGTCCCTGGCGCGGCAGCAGGATCAGGTCCTTCGTCCCCCAGAGCAGCAACACCGGGCAGTCGAGCTCGGGTAGGCCGCGTGGCTGGCGCCCCTCGAATGCCGCGAAGGTCGCGAGCATGCCGGGTGCGTTCGCGTACAGCTCGGCCTGCTCGACCATGTCGGCCGGGTCGGCCCGCCAGGGCTTGCCGAGCGCCGGACCGGCGAACAGCGTGCGGCCGACCGGGTTGCGCAGAAGCGCCTCGGGCGCCGGCACGTGGAGCGCCGCCCATCGCATCGCGAGCAGCACCCCGCGACCCCAGGCCAGCTCGCGCGGGAGGGTGAGGCCCGCCGGCGAGATCGCGGTCACCGTCCGTGCTCGCCCCCGGCGCGCGAGCTCGAGCGAGATCCAGCCGCCCAGCGAGTTGCCGGCCACGTGGGCGGTCCCGAAGCCGGCGGCGTCCATCTCCCGCTCGACGGCCTCGGCGAGCGCCTCGGGCGTCGGCTCCCGGCCGGCCGGAAGCGGGGGCGAGTGGCCGAAGCCGGGCAGGTCGGGCGCGAGCACGTCGAAGCTGCGCTCCAGCAGAGGCAGCATCGGCTTCCAGCCGCGCCAGGTATGCCCGATGCCGTGCACGAGGACGAGCGGCTCCCCAGAGCCGCCGCGGTGGACGTCGAGGGTCGCCATGCCCGGAGCCTACTCAGAAGCGGACCCGGCGCACGCGGCCGCGCCGCGTGCTTGGGCAACTACGCCGCTGCTACCATCACGCGCCGCATGCCAAGCATCAACCAGCTCGTTCGCAAGGGCCGCGCCAAGCCCAAGAAGAAGGTCTCGACGCCCGGCCTCAAGTCGGGTCAGGGGCGCAAGAAGCGCATCGCGGCGCCCCAGCGGCGCGGCGTCTGCACGCGCGTGTACACGACCACGCCCAAGAAGCCGAACTCGGCTCTGCGCAAGGTCGCCCGCGTGCGGCTCACGAACGGCATGGAGGTCACGTCCTACATCCCGGGCGAGGGCCACAACCTCCAGGAGCACTCGGTCGTGCTCGTGCGCGGCGGCCGCGTGAAGGACCTCCCGGGCGTGCGCTACAAGGTCGTGCGCGGGACGCTCGACGCGGCCGGCGTGTCCGACCGCAAGAAGGCTCGCTCGCAGTACGGGGCGAAGGCCCGCTAGGGATGCCCCGCCGCGCCGCCGCAGCTGTCCGGCCGATCGAGCCCGACCCCATGTACGGGTCGAAGCTCGTCCAGCAGGTGATCAACAAGGTGATGGTCGACGGGAAGAAGTCGACCGCCGAGCGGATCGTCTACGACGCGCTCGACATCCTCTCCAAGCGGACCAACAACGAGCCGGTGCCGGCGCTCGAGGCGTCGATCAAGATCCTCACCCCGACGCTCGAGGTGCGCTCCCGCCGCGACGGCGGCGCGACCGACCAGGTGCCGGTCGAGGTGCCGCCGCCGCGCGCCCGCACCCTGGCGGTGCGCTGGCTCGTCGAGTTCGCCCGCGCCCGCCGCGAGAAGTCGATGGCGGAGCGGCTCGCCGGCGAGCTGGCCGACGCCCAGTCCCAGCAGG
>JBQGCL010000146.1:0-11179 GCA_052038485.1 Thermoleophilaceae bacterium
CGCGGTCAAAGCTCGCCGAGCTTTGGGATGACGTGCTCGCCGACGATCCGAACCTGCTCTCTCAACTCGGGTAAGCCCTCGACCTTGATCCCGACCCAGGCCTCCAAGGTGAACGGGTCCGCGAACGACACCAGGGCGTGGTTCAAGCCCGAGGGGGCGTAGGTCTCCGTCAGCCACCGCACCCAGTCTTCCGGGGTCCCGGCCACCATGATCCGATCGGCAATCTCCTCCGGCATCGCCTGGAGCGCGCCCTGAACGTCGCCCGCTGCGAATGCCTCGCCAACCGGAGCAACTTGACCTGCCTCGATCCCGTGCCGTTCGAGGAGCGCCGGCGGCATGGACGGTATGTAGAACGCCGCCAGGATTCGCCCGGCGCGCCGGGCCACTTCGCCGTCGGGTGCGATCGCCCCGAGCAGGGAGTCGCCGAGGTCGAGGACATCCGGGCTTCGGCCGGCACGTTCCGCTCCTGCCCGAAAGTGTTTCACCGCGTAGCCCAAGGCCTCCGGGGAGTACGCGCAGGCCGTGTGCAGGCCGTCGGCGATCTCGCCGGCCAGCTCCATCGACTTGGGGCCCCCCATCGCGCCCATCTTCAACGGCAGGTGCTCCTGCACGGGCCGGGCCGCAGTCGTGACTCCGGAGTACTTGTAGAAATCGCCCTCGAAGTCGATCGCACCCTCGTCGAGGACGGTGCGCATGACGTGGTGGGCCTCGCGCAATCGAGCGATTGGCCGTGTCCCGCGCCACTCGACGCCGTATTGCTCGAGCATCGCGACGTTGCCAATCCCGAACACGACCTCGGCCCGACCGTCGCTGAGCTCGTCGAGCGTGGCTGCGAGCTGAGCGACGTAGGTCGGATCCCGCATGTAGATCGGCGCGACGCAGGGGCCGAGTCGGATCCGCTCGGTGCGCTGAGCGAGGGCGGAAAAGAGCAGCCACGCGTCCTTGTGGTAGATCTCGTCGGCGCTGTAGCAGGCGTGATAGCCGAGCCTGTCGGCGAGTGCACCCGCGTCGAGCAACTCCTGCACGGGCTGCTCGGGCAGCATTTGGAAGCTGACGAGCATGGGCCCCGGCCAGCCTAACCTCACCGCAGGCGCCGGGCGCGGTTCCTGCGAAAGTGGCTGATGGGATTCGAACCCACGACCGTTTGATGGGCGATAAGCTGGCCCCTGCTCGCGTGCGGACTGCGACATCGGCCGTCCAGTACCGCCGGGCTGGCCACGTCGACGCTATCGCCCGCTCGGTTTGTTCCTGCCTCCCGTCGCGACGTAGCTGACGCAGTCGCCCTGGTTCTTGAAGCCGGGGAAGTTGCGCCAGCCGCCGTTCTTGCACTCGTCCTTGCTGGTCGGAGCGCGCGGCAGCGGACTGATCGCCACCCCGCGCGGGCCGCTGCCTGCCGCGACCGTGGCCGGACTCTTAGGCTGGAGAGTGCCTCCGAAGCCGACGTCGTATTGCGAGACGCTGCCATCGCCGCCGTTCGTGACGTAGACCGAGCTTCCATCCGGGCTCACCGCCACCCCCTCGGCGCCGCTGCCTGCGGCGACCGTGGCCGGACTCTTGGGCTGGAGAGTGCCTCCGAAGCCGACGTCGTATTGCGAGACGCTGCCGTCGCCGCCGTTTGTGACGTAGACCGAGGTTCCGTCCGGGGTCACCGCCACCTCGTCCGCGCCGGTGCCCGCGCCGACCGTGGCTGGGCTCTTGGGCCGAAGCGTTCCGCCCGGACCGACGTCGTACTGAGAGACGCTGCCAATGCCGTTGGCGACGTAGACCGAGCGTCCGTCCGGGCTTACTACCGCCCCGCTCGGGAGCGCGCCGGCGGCCACCGTGGCCGGGCTCTTGGGCCGAAGCCTTCCGCCCGCGCCGACGTCGTATTGGGAGACGGTGTCGCCGCCGTGATTCGTCACGTAGACCGAGTCTCCGTCCGGACTTACCACCACGCCGACCGGGAGGGGGCCGGCGGCGACCGTGGCGGGACTCTTCGGCGAGAGGGCCCCCGCCGCTCCCACGTCGTACTGGGAAAGGGTGTTGTCGTCTTCGTTGGCGACGTAGACCGAGCCTCCGTCCGGCCTGATCGCCAGGTGGCGCGGGCCGCTGCCTGCGGCGACCGTCGCCGGACTCTTGGGCTGAAGGGTGCCTCCGAGGCCGACGTCGTACTGGGAGACGGTCTTTCCACCAACGTTCGTGACGTAGACCGAGGCTGCGTCCGGGCTCACCGCCACCTTGATCGGGGTGTCGCTCGCGGCCACCGTTGGCGGGAACAGCGGTGCAAGGAGCCCGCCGGCCCCGACGTCGTACTGGAAGACGGTGTGGCTGCTCGAGTCCGTGACGTAGACAAACGGCGCGGCGCGAGCGCCCGTCGTGGCAAACCCGATCGCGAGCGCCACTACCCCCGCGTACCGGAGCAACCGCCGAGTCGCGACCAACACGTTGGGCCTCCGCTCTGTCCGCGGGGGAATCGTGATGCGTGGCCTACACCGCAGCCAGCGTCGAGTCAAGCCTGCGAGGGAACGAGGGGTGTGCGGCGGAAGCGGCTGATGGGATTCGAACCCACGACCTTCTGCATGGCAAGCGTCTTGGGAGGGAGGCCCGGAGGGCGACTCTCTCCGCTCCAGCGCTGGCCCGGCTGCCTGACACGCGCCAAGAGCGGCGGGGGCGATGCCGCCGGATCAGGACGGATTGGGTGGCGTTTGGGCAAGGCTTGCCCGTCGGCTACTCCGACAGGCCGACGGCTTCGAGGGCTTCGGCGCGGGTCGCGTACTCATCCATGCGCGCGACCTTGCCGTCGCGCAGCGTGTAGATCGAGTACAAACGCTGCTCGATCTCAATCCGGCTTCCCCGGCCGCGCCCGCGAAGTGAAAACGTCCCGAAAACGCGGTCACCCAGGTCGACCAACTCCTCCACAACCTGCTCGTACTCCTCCCACTCACCCATCCAGCGGGCCATGCTCGCCCGAACCGCATCGTGTCCTTGCGACGCCTCCTCCTCAATCGGGTTCCACACGATGTCCGGGTCCGCGTACACGAGCGCGCCCTCCAGGTCGCCCACCACGAAGCCGCGCACGATCTCGACGTGCTTCTGCGACATGTTCTAGTCGGACAACTCCACGGCTTCGAGGGTCTCGGCTGGGTCGCGCCACATGGTCGAGGCGGAATGCCTGCCGTCGGGAGTCGAGACCTCGCCAACCTTGACGAAACCCAGGCGTTCATACCGCCGATCGTTGGCGGGGTTGGTGGACTCCAGGTAGGCCGGGATACCCTCGGCATCGAACTGAGTGAGGTTGTGGGCGAGCAGCCCCATGCCCAGACCCCGGCCGCGGTGGTCGGGATGAGTGCCGAGCAGGGGCAGGTAATAGTGCGGGCGATCATGGGGATGGATTGCCTCGAAGCGCTCGTCCAACGCCATCACCTCGGCCGCGCGGGGCCCAACGAGTTCGCCGATGAGTCCCTCGTAGTCGGCCAACTGGTCGTCGGGTACGTCGCTACCCCCGGGCGGGATCCAAACCGCCGCCGCCGCATAGTCACCGACCACCCAGGTGGTCGGGTAGCGCAGCGACGTCTGGATCACGAAGCGCCAGCACGCTTCGAGCGCCGACGGCTCCGGAAAGGCCCACAAGCCCCAGACAGGGTCGTCTCGAAAGGCCATCGACAACGTCGCCGTGAGGCCGTCAAGGTCCCCGATCGTCGCGATGCGAGGCTCCTCCTCCGACATCGGTTATGCCGACAGCCCGATTCCCGGCATGACATCTGCCGCACGTCGTTTGCGGTCAGGGTTCACGGGCCAAGTCTGCACCAGCACCACGGTCGATGCGAGCAGGGAACGAAAGCGGCTGATGGGATTCGAACCCACGACCTTCTGCATGGCAAGCAGACGCTCTAGCCAACTGAGCTACAGCCGCGCGTGGGCGTCAGGATAGCGCGGGCTTCAGCGCCAACCTGGCTGGCCGGGCAGCCAGATATGAAAGAGTGCGCGGGCGCGGCCGGTAGGGGTCGCAAGGGAGAGAGAGGAGTCCGCCCCGTGCGTCGTTCGGTTCAGTCCGTTCTGCTCGTCCTCGTCGTCCTGCTTGCCGTGCCCGCCGCGGCTTCAGCGGCCGACACACAGCGCTACATCCTGCCGCCGGGCAACTTCGGCGGCCTCCCAACGACCCAGAACTCGCTCGACCAGCTGCCGCTGTACGACGCGCTCACGCCCCTGCGCGACCACATCACGACGCAGAACATCAACGACCTCTACCTGCCAGAGGACTTCGCCCCGATCGGCGCCACCCACGAGGAGAACACCGGCCGGCCCGGCCTGCGCCTGATCTACGACTCCTACGGCATCCCGCACGTCTACGGACAGACGCGCGCGGACATGGCCTTCGGCGCCGGCTGGACGACCGCCCGCGACCGCGGCCTGCTCATCCAGCTCGGCCGCGGACCGGCCCGCGTGGCCGTGGCCGACGTGCCCGGCATCAACGCCTTCGGCCTCGTCACGAGCGCGCAGAACTTCGTGCCCAGCCCCGAGGCGGAGGCGCTCGTCACCAAGCAGCAGGACCTGCTCGTCCAGACCTACGGCGACAAGGGCCGCCAGATCCTCGCCGACGCCCAGGCCTACGCCGACGGCGTGAACGCCTACTGGAAGGCCAACAACATCCAGATGGCCCCGGCGACCGTCAACGACGTGATCGCAGTGACCGCCTTCATCGGCTCGATCTTCGGCGCCGGCGGCGGCGGTGAGGTCGCCAACGGCGAGCTGCTGGCCAAGCTCCAGCAGGGCCTCGGCAAGGTGCGCGGCTACAAGGCCTGGGACGACCTGATGCTGGCCGACGACCCCGAGGCGCCCACCACGATCAAGCGCCGCTTCAACTACCCGCCGCTCACCGGCGGGCCCGTGACCGGCTCCGTCGCGATCGACCCGGGCTCGATCGAGTCGGTCGACCCGCGCAACCCGACCTCGGCCCCGGCGCCGGCGCGGCTCCAGGCGTCGAACTTCCTGGTCGTGTCGCCGCAGCGGTCGGCGACGCGCAACTCGCTCGCCGTGATGGGCCCGCAGCTGGGCTACTACTACCCCGAGATCGTGCAGCAGATCGACCTGCACGGACCCGGCATCAAGGCGCAGGGCGTCGGGGTGCCCGGCCTGGCGATGTACATCCTGATCGGGCGCACGCAGAACTACGCCTGGAGCCTGACCTCGGCCGGGCACGACGTGCGCGACGTGTTCGCGGAGCGGCTCTGCAACCCGGACGGCTCCGCGCCCACGCGGGCGTCCACGCACTACCTCTACAAGGGGCAGTGCAAGGCGCTCGAGGACTTCAACGCCGGCACGCTCAACGGCACGCCGCTGCGCTACAAGCTCTCGGTCCACGGCCAGGTGATCGGCACCGCGACCGTCGGCGGCAAGCCGTACGCGCTCGCCCGCAAGCGCTCCACGTTCGGCCGCGACGCGCTCAACCTGGGCGCGCTGAAGGACCTGACCGAGGGCAAGGCGAGCACCCCCGACCGCTTCTGGGACGCCGCCAACCAGTTCGGCTTCACGTTCAACTGGGCGTACGCCTCGCGCACGGCGACGGCCTTCTTCAGCTCGGGCTACCTGCCCAAGCGCGCGAAGGGGCTCGACCGCCGCCTGCCGACGCTCGGCACCGGCGCGTACGAGTGGCAGGGCTTCCTCAGCCGCAACGAGCACCCGCACGACGTTGGCGGCCCGAACGGCCTGTTGCTGAACTGGAACAACCGATCGGCACCGGGCTTCATGCACGGGGACGACGAGCCGTACGGCTCGGTGCAGCGCGTCGAGATGTTCGACAAGTTCCCGGCCAAGGTGAAGCTGACCGACGACGTGGGCGTGATGAACAGGGCGGCCACCGAGGACGTGCGCTCGCCCGTCTGGCCGGTGATCAGCCGCGTGCTCCGCACGGGCCCGGCGCCGAACGCGCGCGACCAGCAGGTCGTCGACCTGCTCGACGACTGGGTGCGGCGTGACGCCCCGCGGCTGGACGCCGACAACAACGGCACCTACGACGAGGCCAGCCCGGCGATCATGGACCAGCTCTGGCCGGCGACCACGAGAGCGGTGCTGGGCAAGGTGCTCGGCGCGCAACTGCTCGAGGACGTCAACGGCGTGCGCGGGCTCGGCAGCCTGTCGGGCGAGTCGTACGTCGACAAGGACCTGCGCACGCTGCTCGGCTATCGGGTCAAGGGGAAGTTCAACCTGCGCTACTGCGGCGAGGGCTCGCTGAAGGCATGCCGCGACGCGCTGTGGATCACGCTGCACGTGGCCGCCAACCAGCTGGCGGCTCAGTACGGCACCCAGGACCCGACGAAGTGGCTGAAGACGGCCAGCCGGACCGGGTTCCAGCCGGGGCTGATCCCGAACACGATGCGCACGACCAACCGGCCGACCTTCCAGCAGGTGCTGGAGTTCCAGCACCCCTGGTGGTTCTAGATCTGGTCGAGACTCTCCAGGTCGAGCTCGAACCAGGCGAGGCTGCCCCCGGTGGGGGTGGCCTCGCGCCCCCAGCCGTCCGAGAGGTGCTCGACGAGCAGCAGGCCGTAGCCGCCGTCGGGGTGCTGGATGCGCGGCGGCGGATCGATGCCCTGCCAGCCCGGGTCGACCACCTCCACGCGCACCCGCCGCGGAGTGGACGCGACCCGCACCTCGACCGTCTCGGTGGGGCCGGCGCCCCCGTGCTGGACCGCATTTGCGACCAGTTCGCTCAGCATCAGCGCAACGCGATGGCGAACGCCGAGTGGTAGCCCAGCCTCGATCGAGATGACGGAGCGACGCGCGATCGCGGCAGCACCCGTCCCGCCGGGCATCGTGAATAAGGATGTATTCGCGTCCGTCAAGGGCCAGGTGGGGCCGCGATGTAGATCCGAACCTACCTGTTCCGCCGGACCCCGGCTACGCTAGGTCACCCTCCGGCGCCGTGGCGGAGTGGTTACGCAGCGGCCTGCAAAGCCGTTTACACCGGTTCGATTCCGGTCGGCGCCTTGCTACGCGCAGGGCTTGCACACCGCCCGCGTCATCGACCCCGAATGATTCAGGTTTGTAGCCGCCCCGCCCCAGGTACGGCCGCCTGGAGGGTTCTTATCTAGGGGAGGTGCGGTAATGGCTACTACCGAGGCGTCTCAAGGCGTCGCGGGCCCTGATCACCATCCCGAGATCGATTGGGCGGCCGTCGAGCGGTCGCCTGAGTTTCGGGAGCTGGTGCGGAAGAAGCGGTCGTTTGTCGTCCCGGCAACGGTCTTCTTCCTCTCCTGGTACTTCGGGTTCATCATCCTGGCGGGCTATGCGCCCGACTTCATGGGCCGCGAGTTCCTGACCGACGGGCTGACCGTGGGCTACGTGCTCGCGCTGTCGCAGTTCGTCATGACCTGGGGTCTTGGTGCGTGGTACCTGCGTAAGGCCGACAACGAGTTCGACCCGCTCGCCGAGCGGGCCGCCGCGGTCGCGCGCCAGCGCACGCCGGGCGGCCAACCGGGGAGTCCGTCATGACTCCGATCGCAGCCGTCAACGGGACCGCCTTGGCGGTCTTCGGCGTGATCGTGGCGGTCACGCTGGTGATCAGCTGGTTCGCTTCCAAGCGGGTCAACACGGCCACCGACTTCTGGGCCGCCGGCCGCGGGCTGACCGGCCCGCAGAACGGCTTCGCGATCGCCGGCGACTACATGTCGGCCGCGTCGTTCCTCGGCATCGCGGGCCTGATCTACCTGTTCGGCTTCGACGGGTTCCTCTACTCCGTGGGGTTCCTCGTCGCGTTCCTGACGGTCCTGTTCCTGCTCGCCGAGCGCATGCGCAACGCGGGCAAGTACACGATCGCCGACGTGCTCTCGTACCGGCTCAAGCAGGAGCCGGCGCGGGCCGCGGCGGCACTCGGGACGCTGACGGTCGTCGCCTTCTACCTGATCGCGCAGATGGTCGGTGCGGGCGTGCTGATCGAGGGTCTGGTCGAGATCGACTTCTCGCTCGCGGTCCTGCTGACCGGCGCCTTCATGGTCACCTACATCGTGCTCGGCGGCATGCTCGCCACGAGCTGGGTGCAGATCATCAAGGCGTTCCTGCTGATGACGGCCGCGGTCGTGATGACGATCTGGGTGCTCGCCAAGGTCAGCTGGAACCCGATCGACCTGTTCAAGGAGGCGCGTTCCGAGTCGGCCGAGGGCGAGTCCTACCTCAAGCCCGGCCTGTTCCTGTCGTCGCCGCTCGACACGGTGTCGCTCGGCCTCGGCCTGGTGCTCGGCACGGCCGGCCTGCCGCACATCCTGATGCGGTTCTTCACCGTCCCCAACGCGAAGGCCGCACGGTCTTCGGTGATGTGGGCGATGGCGCTGATCGGCGCCTTCTACGTCATGACCACGGCGCTCGGCTTCGGTGCGCGCGCGATCCTGGGTCAGGGCGGGGAGGAGGCCGCCGGCGCGACCGGCAACGGCGCGGTTCCGCTACTCGCCGACAACCTCGGCGGGGAGTTCTTCCAGGCGATCATCGCGGGCGTCGCGTTCGCGACGATCCTGGCGGTCGTCGCCGGCCTCGTGATCTCGGCGTCGGGCGCGGTCGCGCACGACGTCTGGTCGAACATCGTCCGGCGCGGGAGGGACTCGGAGAGCGAGGAGGTCTGGGTCGCCAAGATCGCCGCGATCGCGATCGGCGCGATCGCGATCGCCATCGCCATCCTCGGCGGCGAGGGCCTGAACGTCTCGTTCATGGTCGGGCTCGCGTTCGCCGTGGCGGCCAGCGCCAACTTCCCGGCGCTGCTGCTGGCGCTCACCTGGCGTCGGTTCAACACGGCCGGCGCCGTCACGGGCGTCCTGGTCGGCGTGATCAGCTCGGTCGCGCTGGTGATCATCAGCCCGACCGTGTGGCCCGGCCCGGATTCCGAGGGCGGCCTGATCTCGGGCTACGACCTCGCCAACCCGGGCATCATCAGCATCCCGCTCGGCTTCATCGGATGCTGGCTCGGCACGGTGCTGTCGCGCGAGCGCGAGCCGGAGTTCAGCTTCGACGAGCTCTACGTGCGCTCTGAGACGGGGCTCGGCGCCGAGGCCGGCACCGGCCTGACGCTCACCGGGCGCACCGGCGAGCGGGAGCGCGAGCTGGTCGAGACGTAGGAATCGGTGGGGGACAGGTCCGGGGGCCTCGCGCCCCCGGACCCTGCCCATGCGCTGTACGGTCTGCGCTGTGACCCTGCTCGCCCTCCAGCACATCGCTTGCGAGCCGCCGGCCGCGTTCGAGGACGAGCTGGTGGCGCGCGGGCACGACCTGCACCGCGTCGAGCTCGACGAGGGCGAGCCGCTGCCCGACTGGCGCGAGTTCGACGCCGTGGTCGTGATGGGCGGCCCGATGGGTGCCTACGAGGAGGAGTCGAACCCGTGGCTTCGCGAGGAGAAGCGCGCGATCGCCGCGGCCGCCCGGGCCGGGCACCCGGTCTGGGGCGTCTGCCTCGGCGCGCAGCTGCTGGCCGGCGCGCTCGGCGCGGACGTCTATCCCGGCTCCGAGGCCGAGGTCGGGCTGTTGCCGGTTGAGCTGACGCCGGCGGCCGCCGACGACCCGGTCTTCCGCGACGCGCCGCGGAGCTTCCCGACGCTCCAGTGGCACGGAGACACCTTCGACCTCCCCGAGGGCGCCACCCTGCTGGCCAGCTCGCCCGCCTACGCCAACCAGGCCTTCGTCTACAAGCGCGCCTACGCGCTCCAGTTCCACCTCGAGGTCTCGCCCGAGCTTGCCGCCGAGTGGGGCGCGGTACCCGCCTACAAGGCCAGCCTCGAGGCGATCGAGGGCCCGGGCGCGCTCGACCGGCTCGTCGGCCAGGTGAACGACAACGCCGAGACCACGCTGCCGCTCGCGCGCGACCTGTTCGGACGCTGGCTCGAGCACGTCGTTCGTGTCCCGCAGCAGGCCTTCGGGTAGAAAGCGAGCTATGGAAGCAAGCACCAAGCCGTCCGCCGAGCAGGTCGAGCGCGAGCTCGGCGAGCTGCTCGACCAGACCACCTTCGAGACGCCGTCCGGCTTCCACGACAAGGCGCTGATCGGCGACGAGTCCGAGCACGAGGCCGCCGCGAGCGATCCGCAGGCCTGGTGGGCCAAGCAGGCCGAGGCGCTCGACTGGGCCGAGCCCTGGGACCAGGTGCTCGACGACTCCAACACCCCCTTCTACAAGTGGTTCACCGGCGGAAAGCTGAACGCGTCCCACAACGCGCTCGACCGCCACGTCGAGGCCGGCCGCGGCGACAAGGTCGCCTTCCACTGGCGCGGCGAGGAGGGGGAGGAGCGCGACGTCACTTACGCCGACCTGCTGCGCGACGTCAAGCGGCTCGCCAACGTGCTCAAGGAGCGCGGCATCGAGTCCGGCGACGTGGTCGGGATCTTCCTGCCGATGATCCCCGAGGTCGCCGTGGCGATGCTCGCGTGCGCGCGCATAGGTGCGCCGCACAACGTCGTGTTCGGCGGCTTCTCGCCGGACGCCGTCAAGGAGCGCATGGAGTTCTCGGAGGCGAAGGCGCTGATCACCGTCGACCAGGCCCGGCGCAAGGGCAAGGCGGCGGACATCAAGCCGGCGGTGGACGCCTTCCTCGACGACGTGCCCTCGATCGAGACCGTCGTCGTCGTCCGCCACACCGGCGCCGACGTCTCGATGAAGGAGGGCCGCGACGTCTTCTACGACGAGGCGGTCGAGGCGGCCGGCGACGACTGCCCCGCCGAGCCGCTCGACGCCGAGCACCCGCTGTACGTCCTCTACACCTCGGGCTCAACGGCAAAGCCCAAGGGGATCCTGCACACGACCGGCGGCTACCTGACCGGCGTGGCCTGGACCACGAAGCACGTGTTCGACCTCAAGCCGGACGAGGACGTGTTCTGGTGCTCGGCCGACGTCGGCTGGGTCACCGGGCACTCGTACATCGTCTACGGCCCGCTCATGAACGGCATGACCTCGGTCATGTACGAAGGCGCCCCCGACTACCCGCACCGGGGCATCTGGTGGGAGCTGTGCGAGCGCTACGGCGTGACGGTCTTCTACACGGCGCCAACGGCGATCCGCGCGTGCATGAAGTGGGGCATCGAGCACCCGCAGAAGGCCGATCTGTCGAAGCTGCGCCTGCTCGGGACCGTCGGCGAGCCGATCAACCCGAAGGCCTGGCTCTGGTACTGGAAGCTGATCGGCGGCGAGCGCTGCCCGGTGGTCGACACCTGGTGGCAGACCGAGACCGGC
>JBQGCL010000147.1:0-10737 GCA_052038485.1 Thermoleophilaceae bacterium
CGTCGAAGACGGGCGTGTCGGCCAGCTCGACGGCGTTGCCGGGGCCCGGCTCCGCGAGCCCCCAGCCGTCGAGGACGATCAGCGCTACTCGGCGCACGCCGCCACGATGCGCGCGAAGCCCTCGGGATCGAGGCTGGCCCCACCGACGAGCGCGCCGTCGACATCCGGCTGCGCCAGGATCTCCGCGGCGTTGTCCGGCTTGACGCTTCCGCCGTAGAGGATCCGAATCCGCTCGGCCGCCTCCGTCGATCGGTCCGCGACCAGTGCCCGCACGAACGAGATCGCCTCCTGCGCGATCTCCGGTGTGGCGACCTTGCCGGTCCCGATCGCCCAGATCGGCTCGTAGGCGATGATCACGTCGGCCAGCCGGTCGGTCTCGACCTTCTCGAGGTCCTCCTGGACCTGATGGCGCAGCTTGCGCTCGGTGTCGCCGGCCTCGCGCTCGTCCTCGGTCTCGCCGACGCACAGAATCGGCTCCAACCCGGCGGCCAGCGCCGCCGGCACCTTCTCCTGCAGCGCGCGGTCGGTCTCGCCGAAGTACTCGCGCCGCTCGGAGTGGCCCAGAACGGCGCCGTCGACACCGAGCTCGACCAGCATCGGCGCCGACACCTCGCCGGTGAACGCGCCGGTCTCGGCCTGGTGCATGTTCTGCGCGTAGACGCCCACCCCGTTGCCGCCCAGCTTCCTCACGCACGTGTCGAGCGCTGTGAAAGGCGCGGCGATCCCGACGACCGGGGCCCGGCGGGTCGGGTCTGGGATCAGCTGAAGCAGCCGGTCGCAGTAGAGCCCGGCCTCCTCGCGCGTGCCCCAGAGCTTCCAGTTGCCCACGATCGCGGGGCGGCGCTCAGGCGTCATCGAGCACCTCCACCCCGGGGAGCGGCTTGCCCTCCAGCAGCTCGAGCGACGCCCCGCCGCCGGTCGACAGGTGGTCCACCTGGTCGGCCAGACCGAACTGCGCGAGCGCGGCCCCCGAGTCGCCGCCGCCGACCACGGTCGTGCCCGGTGCCGCGGCGACCGCCTCGGCCACCGCGCGCGTGCCGGCCGCGAACGGCTCCAGCTCGAACGCCCCCATCGGCCCGTTCCAGAAGACCGTGCCCGCGCGCGCGAGCTCCTCGCCGTACGCCTCCGCGGTGCGCGGCCCGACGTCGAGCCCCATCCACCCGTCCGGCACCTCCACCCCGTCCTGCTCGCGCCGCTCGGCGCCGGCGTCGAAGCGGTCCCCCAGCACCAGGTCGGTCGGCAGCAGCAGGCGGCAGTCCGACGATTCGGCCTTCTCGAGCGCGCGGCCGGCCAGCTCCACGCCCTCGTCCTCGACCAGCGAGTCGCCGGTCGGGATCCCCTGCGCTCGGAAGAACGAGAAGCACATCGCGCCGCCGATCAGCAGCGCGTCGGCGGTGTCGAGGAACTTGTCGATCAGGGCGATCTTGTCCGACACCTTGGCCCCGCCGAGCACCACGACGAGCGGGCGCTCGGGCGACTCGACGATCCCCCGCAGCGTCATCACCTCGCGCTCGAGCAGCAGGCCGGCGACCGCCGGGTGCAGCTGCTCGGCCACCCCGACCGTCGAGGCGTGGGCGCGATGGGCCGCGCCGAACGCGTCGTTGACGTAGGCGGTCGCGAGCGAGGCGAGCTCCTCGGCCAGCGCGTGGTCGTTCTCGGTCTCCCCACGCTCCCAGCGCGTGTTCTCGAGCACGAGCACCGAGGCGGCGGCCAGCCGGTCGACGCCGCGCCTGACCTCGGGGCCGATCACCTCGGGCGCCTGGTGCACCGGCGCGTCGATCAACTCGCCGAGGCGCGCCGACACCGGCTTCAGCGACGTCTCCGGGTCGCGCCCCTTGGGGCGGCCGAGGTGCGAGCACAGGATCAGGCTCGCCCCGCGCTCGAGCAGCAGCTCGATCGTCGGCAGCGCGGCCCGGATGCGCGCGTCGTCCGCGACCTCGCCGCCGTCGAGCGGCACGTTGAAGTCGACTCGGGCCAGCACCCGCTGTCCCTCCGTCAACTCCAGATCGCGGACCGTGCGCTTACCGAACTCAGGCAACCGGCGCACCCGCCAGGACGCGCTGAGCCAGGTCCACCACCCGGTTCGAGTAGCCCCACTCGTTGTCGTACCAGGCGACCACCTTCACCAGCTTCCCGTCGATCACCATGGTCAGCGGCGCGTCGAAGATCGACGAGTACGCCGACTGCACGATGTCGGTGGACACGAGCGGGTCCTCGCTGTACCGCAGGATGCCCTCGAGCGCGCCTGTGTCGGCCTTCGCCGCGAACGCCTCCTTGATCTCCTCCACGGTCGTCGAGCGCGAGACCTCGGCCACCAGGTCGACCACCGAGCCGGTGGGCACTGGGGCGCGCACGGAGATGCCGTTGAGCTTGCCGTTCAGCTCGGGGAGCACGAGGCCGACCGCCTTGGCCGCCCCGGTCGAGGTCGGCACCAGGTTGATCGCGGCGGCGCGAGCCCGGCGCGGGTCCTTGTGCGGCGCGTCCTGAAGGCGCTGGTCGGACGTGTACGCGTGGATCGTGGTCATGATCCCGCGCTCGATCCCGATCGCCTCGTGCAGCACCTTCGCGACAGGCGCCAGGCAGTTGGTCGTGCAGGACGCGTTCGAGATGACGTGGTGCTCGGCCGGGTCGTAGGCGTCGTCGTTGACGCCCAGCGCGAGCGTGACGTCCGGCTCGGTCGCGGGCGCGGTGATGATCACCTTCTTCGCCCCGGCGCTGAGATGCTTGGCGGCGTCGTCGCGCTTGGTGAAGAAGCCGGTCGACTCGATCACCACGTCGGCGCCCACGTCGTTCCACGGCAGGTCCGCCGGATCGCGCTCGGCGAACACGCGCAGCTCCTCGCCGTCCACGAGCAGCCCGTTCTCGGTGGCTTCGACCTCGCCGGGGAAGGGACCCAGGATCGAGTCGTACTTGAGCAGGTTGGCGAGCGTCTCGTTGTCGGTGATGTCGTTGACGCCGACCCACTCGATGTCCGCGCCGCGAGCGTGGGCGGCCCTGAACACGTTGCGGCCGATGCGCCCGAAGCCGTTGATTCCGGCCTTCAAGGCCATCCGTACTCCTTTGCGTTGGTCTCGCTTGCCGGGCTGAATCTATCTCAGGGGCGCCGAGGCGGCTTCTGTACGTCGCGGTGGACGACGTCCACGAGCAGGTCGCCGCGCGCCGCGTACGCGCGCGCCAGGTGCTCGGCGATCACGACCGAGCGGTGCCGGCCGCCGGTGCAGCCGATCCCCACGGTCAGGTGCGACTTGCCCTCCTGCTCGTACTTGGGCAGCAGGTAGTCGAGCAGGGGCGTCAGGTGGTCGTAGAACTCGGCGATGCCGTCCGAGGACTCGACGTACTCGATCACCGCGTCGTCGAGGCCGGTCAGCTCGCGCAGGTCGCTCTCGTAGTGGGGGTTCGGCAGGAAGCGGACGTCGAAGCTGAGGTCGGCGTCGCGAGGCGTGCCGTGCTTGAACCCGAACGTGAGGAAGGTGACCGCCAGCCGGCCGATCTTGCCGTGCGGGAGCATCTTGTCGGCGACCACCTTGCGCAGCCTGCTGGCCGACAGGTCGGAGGTGTCGATCGAGATGTCGGCGCGCTCCTTGACCCGCGCCAGCAGCTCACGCTCGCTGCGGATAGCGCCCTCGACCGAGCCGCCGTCGGCGAGCGGGTGGCGCCGGCGCGTCTCCTTGAAGCGGTTGATCAGCACGGGATCGCTCGCCTCCAGGAACAGCAGCCGGAACGGGACGCCGCCGGCCTCGAGCTCCTCGAGCACCTTGACGAGGTCCTCGAAGTACTCGCCGCCGCGCGTGTCGGAGGCGATGGCGGCGTGCTCGACCTTGCTGCCCTCGTGGCCGAACAGCTCGGCGAGCGAGCTGATCATCTCCGGAGGGAGGTTGTCGACGCAGAAGTAGCCGGCGTCCTCGAACGTCGCCATCGCCTGCGACTTGCCGGCGCCGCTGAAGCCCGTGATGACGACGAAGTCCCGGATCACCGGATCTTGTTGACGTAGGCGTGGATGTCGCGGGCGACCTTTTGCGGCAGGCCGGGCACCGCCTCGAGCTCCTCGCGGCTGGCCGCCAGGAAGCGCTCCGGCGAGCCGAAGTGCTGGAGGATGCTGCGCTTGCGCGCCGGGCCGACGCCGGGCAGGTCATCGAGCACCGAGCGCGTCATCGCCTTGTCGCGCCGGTCGCGGTGGAACTCGATCGCGAACCGGTGGGCCTCGTCGCGGGCGCGCTGGAGCAGCTGGAGCTCGGGGGTGTCGTGCGGCAGGCGCAGCGGCGTGCGCCGGCCCGGGATGAACACCTCCTCGATCCGCTTGGCGAGGCTGACCACCGTCACGCCCAGGTCGCGGAACGGGCCCAGCTCCTTGAGTCCTGCCGACAGCTGGCCGCGGCCGCCGTCGATCACGATCAGGGCCGGCAGCGAGGCGAAGCTGTTGTCGTACTCGCGCTCGTGCGGGCTCCGCTCCCGCTGCGCGACGTACTGCGCCATCCTCCGTGAGAGCACCTCCGCCATGGCCGCGAAATCATCTTGAACGGCCTCCCGGATGCCGAAGCGGCGGTAGTCGGACTTCTTCGGCGCGCCGCCCTCGAACACGACCATCGACGCGACTGTGTGCGCGTGCATCAGGTTCGAGATGTCGAAGCACTCGATCCGCATCGGGATCGTGTCCATCTCGAGCGCGCGCTGGAGGCGGTCGAGCGCCTCGATGCGCTGCGAGCGGCGCCTTTCTGAGCGCAGCCGGTCCTGGTCGAGCGCGAGCCGGGCATTGCGCTCGGCCAGCTCCAGGATGCGGCGCTTGTCGCCGCGCTCGGCGTGCCTGACCTCGACCGGCGCGCCGCGGCGCTCGGCCAGGGCGTCGGCGAGCGTGTCCGTGTGCGCGACGCTGCGCGGGACGATCACCTGCGGCGGCACGGCGATCGCGCTGGCGTAGTACTGGAGCACGAACTCCTCGGCGACCTCGCCCTCGTCGCGCTTGGCGGCGTTCTCGAGGTAGAAGCTCTGGCGGTCCTGGAGCACGCCGTCGCGCACCTGGAAGACCTGGGCGTTGGCGTCCGATTCCTCCGCGGCGACGCCGATCGCGTCGAGCGTGCCGACCGTCTCGTTGGCGATGCGCTGGCGCTCGAGCAGGCTGCGGACCGCCTTCAGCCGGTTGCGCAGGACCGCGGCCTGCTCGAACTCCTGCTCGTCGGAGGCCTTGCGCATCCCCTGGTCGAGCGCGCGCTCGATCTGGCGGTAGCGCCCCGACAGGAAGTCGATGATCGTGTCGACGTTGGCGCGGTACTCCTCCCGGGAGATGTAGCCCACGCAGGGCGCCTGGCAGCGCTTGATGAAGTAGTCGAGGCAGGGGCTGCCGCTGGCGCGGCCGGGCTCGGGCCCGTCGCAGGTGCGGTACTGGAACACCTTGCCGAGCAGGTCGAGCGTCTCGCGCACGCGCTTGGCGTTGCTGAACGGGCCGAAGTAGACGCGCCCGCGCCGGTGCCGCTCGCGCGTGAAGTAGATGCGCGGGTAGTCCTCGTCGAGGCTGATCCCGATGTAGGGGTAGGACTTGTCGTCGCGCAGCCGGACGTTGTAGACGGGCCGGTGGCGCTTGATGAACTCCTGCTCGGCCAGCAGCGCCTCGGCCTCGGTCTCGGTGGCGATGAACTCGATGTCGTGGACGAGATCGACCCAGGCGGCCCGAGGCCGCCCGAAGTGGCCGGCCACGCGCTTCTTGATCGACAGCGCCTTGCCGACGTAGAGGACCTTCCGCCGGCCGTCTCGGAACAGGTAGACCCCAGGGCCATCCGGCAGCGCACGGCGCTGCTCTGTGACGCGGTCCTCGATGCTCTCGGTCTCGGTGGCGGCCACCGTGACCGAGGATAGGCGCGCCCTAGGCCAGCAGACGAACGACGGACTCGGCGACGCAGCAGGGCTTCTCCGAGCCCTCAACCTCGACGGTCCACTTGTAGACGATCTGATACCAGCCGCCGCCGACCTCGTCGACCGACACGGTCTCGACGCTGCCGCGGATGCGAGCGTCCACCGGCACCGGCGCGGGGAAGCGGATCTTGTTCCAGCCGTAGTTCACGCCCAGCTTGAAGCCGGTCGACTCGAACAGCTCGGGGCGGAAGCCGTCGATCATCGACAGCGTCAGGTTGCCGTGGGCGATCGTCGTCCCGAACGGGCTCTCCGTCTTCGCGCGCTCGACGTCGACGTGGATCCACTGGTCGTCGCCGGACAGCTCGGCGAACTTGTCGATGTCCTCCTGGGTGACCGTGCGCCACTCGCTCGGGCCGATCGTCTGCCCGACGAGCCCGCGGACCTCGTCTATGCCGTTAACCGTGATCGTCATGGCTGCGCAGCATACGCTGCCGCGCATGAGCTTCGATGAGATTGGCTACGAGGTCGACGAGGGCGTGCTGACGATCACGCTCAACCGCCCTGACCGGCTGAACGCGTTCACCCCGACGATGGCACGCGAGCTGATCGAGGCCTTCGACAGGTCCGACGCCGACGACGACGTGCGCGCCGTGATCGTCACCGGCGCCGGGCGCGGCTTCTGCGCCGGCGCCGACCTGGGCGGTGGTGGCGGGACGTTCGACTGGCGCGAGCGGGACGCCGGCGACGCGGGGGTGCCGCGCGATGGCGGCGGGCAGGTTGTGCTGCGCATCTACTCGTCGCTGAAGCCGGTGATCGCGGCGATCAACGGGCCGGCCGTCGGGGTCGGGGTCACGATGACGCTGCCGATGGACGTGCGGATCGCCGCCGAGGGAGCCAAGATCGGGTTCGTCTTCGCGCGGCGCGGGATCGTGCCCGAGGCCTGCTCGTCGTGGTTCCTGCCGCGGCTGGTGGGGATATCGCAGGCGATGGAGTGGGTGGCGACGGGGCGCGTCTTCACGGCCGAGGAGGCGCTGGCCGGCGGGCTCGTGCGCAGCGTGCACCCGGTGGACGACGTCCTACCGGCCGCTCGCGCGCTCGCTTCCGAGATCGCCTCCGAGGCGGCGCCGGTGTCGGTGGCGCTCGCGCGGCAGCTGATGTGGACGATGCTCGGCGCCTCGCACCCGATGGAGGCACACCGGGCGGACTCGCGCGCGATGTTCGCGCGCGGCCAGTCGAAGGACGCCTTCGAGGGCGTGACGGCATTCCTGGAGAAACGGCCGGCGGCGTTTCCCGACCGGGTCAGCGACGGGCTGCCCGAGCTGTTTCCCGGGCGCGAGGAGCCGGCCTTCCACTGAAAAGGCGAGAGCCACGCCCCTGGCATGGGAGGCGTGGCTCTCGGTCGGTGGTTGTGGCTTCTGGTGAACCGGGGGGTCAGCCCCGCTCGGTGCTCATCCGATGCAGGACGAGACCGAGGCCGAGGAACGCCGCACCCGTGAGCAGCAGGAGCCGGATGTCCGCGCCCGTGAACGGGAGCGTCGACTCGGCGCCGGCTGCGTTGGTCGCGACCACCTCACCGCCGTTCCCCTGCCCCTGCTCCTGAGGGAGCACGACTCCACCCGTGTTCTCGGGCTGAGGCGTGTTGGGAGAGGACGGCTTGTGCGGCTTGGGGGTCGGTGTCTCCGGAGGCGTGTAGCCCGGCGGCGGCGTCGTCGTCGGAGGAGTCTCCGGCGGCGTCGTCTCCGGCGGCGGCGTCGTCGGAGGCGTCTGCTCCGGCGGCGGCGTCGTCTCCGGCGGCTTGTTCTCCGGAGGCTTCGGCGTCTCCGGAGGCGTGTGCTCCGGCGGCGGCGTTGTCTCCGGCGGTGTCGTCTCCGGCGGCGGCGTCGTCTCCGGAGGTGTGTTCTCCGGCGGCGGTGTCGTCTCCGGCGGCTTCACCGGGGGTGTCTCCTCAGGGGGCGTGCCAGGGTACTCGCAGGGCTGATCGCCGGATCCCTCCGGCGGCTTCCCTTGGTCCGGATGTCCCCATGAGCCCGGAGTCCCTTCCGAGTCGTGCGTCCAACCGTTGCTGTGATCGTCTGGCGATCCCCACTCGTGAGACGAGTGGTCACCGCCGGCGAACGCAGCGTTGGCGTTCACCAGGAAGAGCCAAAGCGCGATGGCGAATGCTGCCGAAATCAACAGGAGTCTTCGGCTGCCCACCGCACGAGGCTCGAAACGGTGCATCGATTCTCCCTTCAGGGCCGGGGTACGCCGAGGCAGTATGGGGCCCCGATCGGGTGGATCGTTACCCCGGTGCGGGTACGGCGCAACACGTGATTATGGAGATTTCGTCCCAAAACCCGTGAAAAATCGCTCTAAATTGCGGCCTCGAGGGCGATCGTTCGTGGCCGAACCAGGTCTCTGGGGACGCTATCCGCGGTGGTACCAGGGGTCCGCTGCGAGGGCCCGCTCGAGGTGCTTGCGCCCCTTCGCGAGCACCGGCTGGCCGTGCGTCACGAGCACGCGCTCGAAGTCGAGCTCGAGCAGCGGCTCGAGCGTCGGGTTGAAGCGCTCGCGGTAGAAGCGCGCGACGCCGGCGTCGACGCGCTCGCCCGACCACACCCGCAGGTCGCCGTCGACCTCGGCGACGGCGTCGCCGAACACGAGTGCCTCGTGGCTGGGGAGCAGCAGCGGAGTCTCGTAGCGGCGCGGCTTGCCGATCTTGTACGCCGAGGCTCCGGCGGGCAACTCGTCCCCCGGCTCGAAGGCCCGGAAGCCGGCGTCCTCGGAGAGCCGCTTGCGGCACGCTCGATGGCCCCAGATCGTCGTCTCGACCTGACCGCGGAAGCGACGCCGGATCTCCTCCGAGCTGCGCACGTGGTAGGGGATCGTGATCAGGATCGCGAGGCGCCCGCCGAGCGGGCGCTCGATCAGGTCGAGCACCGCATCCGGCTCGGGCGGCAGGAGCGGATCGATCAGGACGGTCGCGTCGTCCGCCTTCAGGGCGAACGAGGCGACCTCGCTGCCGAACTCGCCCGGGTGCCACTCGGGGTGGCGGGCGGTCCAGCGCCAGAGGCCGTCGGCGAGTTGCTCGGGGGCGGGGGACACGGGCGGGCAGTATAACCGCCCAACCGTGTTAGTGGGTTAGCCCGGCCCGGGCCGCGGGGCTCAAGTGCGGCAGCCGCTCCCGAGCGAGCGGCTGCCAGTCTGGCGGCTCGGGTCTGTCAGCCGGCCAGACGCTTGCGAAGCAGGTCCTTGCCCTAGTCGGCTACCCGGCGTCGCGGGCGTCACTCACGACTCCCGCGTACGCCTGCGTCTCCGCTGGGCGGGGCCGCAGCAGCGCCGCCGAGATGTAGACCGCGGTGGCGACGAGCATCAGAACGACCCATGGCAGCCAGCCGCCCGGCGGGTCCCAGGCCGAGTCGGACATGAAGAAGAACGGGCCGTCGGTACCGACGGCGATGCGCCTCGACTCGAGCCACCACGCGACCAGCTGGATCAGGCCCGTCCCGATCGCGAGGCTGGCCACGAGGCGCGTGCGCGTCTCCTCGGCGAGGTGCTCGCGGCGCTCGACCAGGATCCAGCCGGCGGACAGGGGCAGCACCACCAGCCCCGGGAGCGCGTAGCGGCCGTAGAACTCGAGGAAGCCGTTGGTCAGGTAGACGGTGGCGTAGGCGATCGTGAAGAGGGCCACCACGCCGGTGACGAGCGCGAGCCGGCGGCGCAGCGGAGGCACGGCCGCGCGGCCCGCCGCGATCAGGAGCGCCGCCAGCATCGCCCCCCAGGCGACCGCCACCCAGACAGGGATGAAGTAGTCGCCGGCGAAGCGGCCGACCGTCTCGCGCAGCGTGCGGGGCATGCCCGAGATCGCGTCGTCGAGGTAGTCGAACACGCCGAAGCCGAGCGGGTAGTTGGGGATGTAGCGCAGCCAGAAGGCCGCCGCCAGGAGCGCCACCGCGAGGCAGGCGGCCACCGGGACGGCCTTGCGCCCGAGCCGCCGTGTGGCTCCGAGCAGCCGGTCGAAGCCGAACAGCAGGCCGATGCAGAGCGGGATCAGCACGACGAAGAGCGGGCCACTCGAGCGGGCCGTTGCGAGGGCCACGCCGCCGGCGGCCGCGGCCAGCCAGAGCCAGCGCGGCGGGGCCGGTGCTCGCAGCAGCCGCAGCAGGACGGCAGCGAAGCAGGTTGCCCCCGCGATCTCCAGGCCGCTCGGGTTGAGCACGGAGAACGCCCAGACGCTCGTGGGGGTGACCGCCACCATCGCCCCCAGCAGCGACAGCGGACCGGCGGACCGGTCCCAGAGCAACATGACCGCGAGCGCGAACAGGACCAGGCAGACGAAGCCCATCGCGGCTCGCCCGAGCCGGTACGCCCGGACCGAGTTGTGGTCGCCGGCGAGCCGCATCGCGGCGCCGGAGAAGACGTACATGTAGGGCGGGTTGACGGCCTCGTACGAGACGAAGCGGCGCTCGCCCGGCTCCGGACCGAGCTCGATCTCGCACTTCGCCGGCACGGCCGTGTTGGCCCTCCTGAAGAGGTTGTTGAAGCAGCCGAGCTTGGTCGGGACGAGGCCGGTGGGCAGCTCGAAAGTCCGCGCGCCGGCGGCGATCCAGCGCACGGCTCGCAGCTGGCCGGCGTTGTCCGCGGTCTGCTGGCGCTGCCTGAGGATCGCCGCGAGCGAGTCGGTGGCATCGCCCCGCGGCGCGTCGCCACGCACCTCGCCGCGCCCGATCGCGAGCGCCTTGATGTAGTGGTCGACCTCGTCGGCCGCCGTGCCGGGCGGTGTCGTCACCGACCAGACGGCCGTCATCAGCGCAAGCCCGACCAGCAGCATCACGGCCGGACGTTCCGCCCTCACCCAGTTCCCCACGGCTGCCGCAGCGTATTCCGTGCGGGCCGGCGGCGCGCTAGCTCACC
>JBQGCL010000148.1:0-4456 GCA_052038485.1 Thermoleophilaceae bacterium
GCTGGTTAGCTACGTGCGGATCGGATAACCGCTGAAGGCATCTAAGCGGGAAGCCGACCTCGAGATGAGCTCTCCCATCCCCTTGAGGGAGTAAGACCCCTGGAAGACCACCAGGTGATAGGCCGGATGTGTAAGGACAGCAATGCCCTTAGCAGACCGGTACTAATGGTTCGAGGGCTTGACGGATTTTTCGATCTTCCGCGTTGCGCGGCCAGCTGTGCAGTTTTCAAGCTCCGGCGAGGGCGTCTCGCCGATTTTCGGTGGTGATAGCGAGGGGGCCACACCTCTTCCCATTCCGAACAGAGCAGTTAAGCCCCTCAGCGCCGATGGTACTTGGCTCGCAAGGGCCTGGGAGAGTAGGTCGCCGCCGATTGACTTGGGCCGCCCTTCGGGGCGGCCCGTTTCGTTCGCCTACACTGCTCGCGCATGTCCGTGCTCGCCATCGTTGCGATCGTCGTCGGCGTCCTCGCGATCGTGTTCTTCGTCGGGGGATTGCTGGCCGTCCGCGCACGCGGGCGCCGCGAGGCGGACACGTTCCACGAGCACGTGCGGGCCGCCGACGAGGCGCTCGAGCAGGCGCGTGCGCTCGACAAGGGCTGGCACCGCGAGACGATGGAGTCCGTCGCCCGCGCCGCCGTCGCCGACGCGCGCCCCGGCTGGAGCTACGACGACCTCCAGCTGGTGCTCGTCGACGATCGCCCCGGCACCGAGGAGGACCGCGCCCACTTCGTGGCGATGGGGGCCGACGACCAGGTGCGCGTGATCCTCGCCCGGCAGGGCGACAACTGGGTGCTCGAGCAGGTCGCCGACTAGGGCGCGCGCGCCGTGCCCTAGCGCAGCGCTTCCGCGCAGCGCGAGCCGTCGACTAGACCGCCAGGCAGAGCTGCTCGCCCGCCGCCACATGCGGCCGGGCCGTCTGCGGCCGCGGTGCCGGTGGCCGCGGGGTCGCGCGCGCGGTGTTGCGGGCCGTGTCCGTCTTCGGCTCCGGCCGGCGGGCCAGCACCTGCGCCGCCTCGGCTCGGCCCAGCCGCCTGGCCGCGGGGGTGGCGGCCGGCGCCAGGCCGGCCGCTCCACCCGCGACGATGCGGCGGACCGCAGCGCGGCCGGCGACGGTGTCGCCGGCGCCTCCCAGCTGCGGCGCGCGCTCAGAAGCGTGGGCGAAGGCACTCGCGGGGCGCAGGACACCGTCGGTGTCCATGCGGTACTCGCCGAGTGTTGAGAACTCGACGATCAGGTCGAGGGCGGGCCCGATGCGCTGTCTGAGCTGAGGGAACATGCGTTCGCAAAGGTACGGCGGCCCTCGGATGGAACCCGCGATTTGCTGCAACTTTGCTTGCAAGTAGGCTCTTCGCCCGTGCCAGAGCCCTTCCGCCACCGGCTCCGCGTCCGCTGGTCGGAGTGCGACCCCCAGGGGGTCGTGTTCTACCCGCAGTACCTGGCCTATCTCGACCACGCCGTGACCGAGCTCTGGCGCGCGGCGGTCGGGCCCTACCCCGAGATGATCCCGACCCACGGGGTGGACATGGTCGTCGCCGAGGCGAGCCTGCGCTACCGCGCCAGCGCTCGCTTCGACGACGAGCTCGAGATCGCCGCCAGCATCACCCGCCTGGGCGAGACGTCGATCACGACGGCGTTCACGATCCAACGGTTGGATGGGGCACTGCTCACGGAGGCCGAGCTGCGCCACGTCTTCGTCGATCCCGAGGACTTCGGCAAGCGCGAGATGCCGGACGCGGTGCGCGCCGGCCTGGCGCGCTTCGAGGCCGCCTGATGGTCCACCTGCGCGTGGTCGTCCCGCATCAGCTCGCCGCGAAGGTGATCGAGCTGCTCTGCGCGGCGCCGGCGGTCACCAACGTGGTCCGATTCCCGAACGCCGCTCACAAGCCCGCGGGCGACCTGATCCTCTGCGACGTGGCCCGCGAGGACGCGAGCCTGATCATCGCCGACCTCAAGGACCTCCAGGTCCAGCACGTCGGTTCGATCGCGGTGGAGCTGATCGACAGCTCGATCTCGGACGTCGCGCTCGCCGCCGAGCACGCCGCGCCGGGGCTGCCCTCGGACGCCGTCGTCTGGGAAGAGGTCGAGTCCCGCACCTCCGAGCAGACCGAGCTGTCGGTCAGCTTCACGGCGTTCATGGTCGCGGCGATGCAGATCGCGGCCGTCGGGATCGTGCTGGACCAGCCGATCCTGATCGTGGGCGCGATGGTGGTCGGGCCGGAGTTCGGGCCGCTCGCGGCGATCTGCGTGGCGCTGGTGAGGCGCCAGTCGCACCTCGCGAAGCGCTCGCTGATCGCCCTCGCGGTGGGCTTCCCGGTCGGCACCGTCGCCGCTCTGTTCACCTCGATCGTCCTGATCGCCGTGGACGCCTTCCCGGACGACTACGGCACCCACGAGTTCACGGACTTCATCTCCAACCCGGATTTCCTCAGCTTCTTCGTAGCGGTCGTGGCGGGCGTGGCGGGAATGCTCTCGCTCACGACGGCCAAGTCGGGCGCGCTGATCGGCGTGCTGGTCTCGGTGACGACGATCCCGGCGGCCTCGAACGTCGGCGTGGCCGCCGCCTACGGGGAGTGGGACGCGGCCCTGGGCGCCGCCGAGCAGCTGATCATCAACCTGGGCGGGATCATCGTCGCCGGCGTCGTGACGCTGACGATCCAGAACCGCGACTTCGTCATGCGCCGCAAGGAGCGCCTGAAAGAGCGGACCTAGAGCGAAGCCCAGATGTCGATCTTCGTGCGCACGCGCGAGATCACCTCGTCGGTGAACTCGACCGTGCCGGCGTGGCCGCCCAGGTCGGGGGTCCGCACGCCGGTCGCGGTGGCCTCGAGCGTCGACTCGTAGATCGCCCGGGCCGCCGTCTGCTCGCCGGCGTAGTGCAGCACCGCGGCGGTCGCGAAGATCATCGCCATCGGGTTGGCGATGTCCTTGCCCTGGAGCGCCGGGGCGGTCCCGTGGGGCGCCTCGGCCATGACCGCGCGCGGCTCGTAGTCGTCGTCGAGCGCCAGCAGCACCGACTCCGCGCCCGCGATCGAGCCGAACAGCGGCATCACCATGTCGGACAGGCAGTCGCCGTCGCGATTGAGCGCCGGGATCACCAACGGGGCGTCGGCCGCGCCGGAGATCAGCCCGGCGTAGGTCGCGTCGATCAGCACGGGGGCGTAGGGGACCTCCGGGTGGCGCTCGGCCGCCGCGTCCATCTCCTCCTTGAGCAGTCCCTCGTAGACCGGGCTGACCGTCCACTTGGGGCCGCCGTAGACGCGCCCGTGGATCGTCTCGGCCGTGCGGAAGCTGTACTCGGCGACCGCACGGCAGACGCTGCGCGAGATGCGCTCGGTGCGGTAGGCGACCTCGTCGCCGTCCTCGGTCTCGCGCCACTGCTTGGCGCCGTAGGCGTCGCCGACCGCCATGCGCACGACCGCGATCGGGTAGTGCACGCCGGCCACCGGCGTCACGCCGGGGATGCGGCGCCCGGTGCGGATGATCACCTTGCCGTCGATCGCCTCGCGCAGCAGGCGGTTGGGGCTGCCGACGTCGTCGGCGCCCTCGGGTGTGATCGTGGCCGCCTTCAGCCCGAAGCGCGCCTCCCCGATGGCCTTCGCGGCCGCGCTCACGACCTCGTTGCCGGTGGCACGCCGGTTGTCGAGCGAGAGGTCGTAGTGCTCGAGCTCGACGTCCACCCGCGTGACACCCGGGTCGAGCACCCTGAGCGCCTGCTCGAGCAGCTCCTGGCCGGTCTCGTCGCCTTCGAGGACGATCAGCCGCAGCGCCATCAGGCCGAGGCGGGCGCGAGGCCGAGCTGGTCCGCCCGGTCCTCCATCGCCGCGATCAGGAAGGCCAGGTGGTCGTCGAAGTCGACGCCGAGCTCCTCGGCGCCCTCGCGCACCTCGTCGCGGTTGACGCCGGCGGCGAAGCTGGGTTGCTTGAGCTTCTTCTTGACCGACTTCGGCGTCATCCCCTCGATGCCGGTCGGGCGCACCAGCGCGCAGGCGGCGATGAAGCCGGACAGCTCGTCCACCGCGTAGAGCGTCCTCGCCATCCGGGTCTCGCGCGGCACGCCCAGGAAGGTCGCGTGGCCGGCCACCGCGTCGATCAGCTCGCGCGGGTAGCCCTTCTCCTCGAACAGCTCGAGCGCCTTGCGCGGGTGGCCGGTGTCGAGGTCCGGGTAGCGCTCGTAGTCGAGGTCGTGCAGCAGCCCCGTGGCGGCGTACAGCTCCTCGTCCTCACCCCACTTGCGGGCGTAGGCGACCATCCCCGCCTCGACCCCGAGCAGGTGCTTGCGCAGCGACTCGCTCTGCACCCACTCCTCGACCAGGGCCCAGGCTTCCTCGCGTGAAGGTGACACGCGTGGCAGGGTATCCGCCCGCCGGCCCGAACCTGCGCTCAGATGGCCTTCGATACCCTTGGCCGCCCGCTCGATCCCCCTATTCGGACGGACCCCCGCATGGAGAAGTTCATC
>JBQGCL010000149.1:0-20265 GCA_052038485.1 Thermoleophilaceae bacterium
CGCAGGGCGTCGATCTTGTGCGGGTTGCCGTGCAGGATCGAGGCGTCGAGCAGCGCGGCGAGCAGGTTGTTGGCGGCCCCGATCGCGTGGATGTCGCCGGTGAAGTGGAGGTTGAGGTCCTCCATCGGAACGACCTGGGCGAGTCCGCCGCCGGCGGCGCCGCCCTTGATGCCGAACACGGGCCCGAGGGACGGCTCGCGCAGGCACAGCAGCGGCGACTTGCCGATGTGGCCGAGGCCCTGGGTCAGGGACACGGCCGTTGTGGTCTTGCCCTCGCCGGCCTTGGTCGGCGTGACGCCGGCGACGCAGACGAGCTTGCCGTCGGGGGCGTCCTTGAGGCGATCGATCGCGCCCAAGGAGATCTTGGCCTTGTAGCGGCCGTACGGGTCGATCTCTTCCGGGAGCAGCCCGGCCTGCTCCGCGATCTCCTCGATCGGGCGAAGCGTGGCCTCCTGCGCGATCTCCAGGCTGCTCTTCATGTGTGTCTCTCCTTAATGGCTCACGGCGGCCGCCGCAAGCTCCGAAACGAGCTTGTCCTCATAGAACCGCTCCAGCGCGAACGGGGCGATCAGCTCGGGTGTCTTGTCGGTGGCGACCAGCTCCGCCAGCGTCTTGCCCACGATCGGCGCCGCCTTGAATCCGTACGTCCCCCACCCCGCGCTCACGTGGAAGCCGTCGACCTCGGTCTTGCCGAGGATCGGGCTGTAGTCCGGGCTCAGGTCGCACAGCCCGGCCCAGCTGCGCAGCAGCCGGGCGCGCTCGAGCTGCGGGAAGAGCTCGAGCGTGTGGCGCGTGACCTCCTGGAGGAAGTTGAGCGTGCCCTGCATCCGGTAGGTGGTCCACGGCTCGATCTCGGCGCCCATCAGCACCTCGCCGCGGTCGGTCTGCGAGATGTAGACGTGCATCTGCGACGAGACGATCACCACGTCCAGGAAGGGCTTGAGCGGCTCGGTCACGCAGGCCTGGAGGATGTGGGTGGTGATCGGCAGCTTCACGCCCGCCATGTTCGAGATCAGCGAGCTCCACCCGGCCGTGCAGTTGAGCACCGTGCCGGCCTTGATCGGGCCGCGGTTGGTCTGAACGCCGGTGACGCGGCCGTTCTCGCGGTCGACGCCGGTGACCTCGGTGTAGGGGTGGATCTCCGCGCCCCCGCGGTCGGCTCCGCGGGCCAGGCCCCATACGACCGCGTCGTGGCGGATCACGCCGCCGGGCGGGTGGTAGAGCGCGCCCTGGATCGGATAGACGGCATCCGGGTTGTGGACCTGCATCGCGGGCGCGAGCTTGGCGATCTCGTCGGGGTAGATCAGCCGCGAGTCGATCCCGTTGCTGCGGTTGACCTCGGCGCGGTTGGCCATCACGAACATCGCGCGGTCCGAGTGGGCCAGCGTCAGGTGTCCGTTCTGCGAGAACAGCAGGTTGAAGTTGAGCTGGGCGCCGAGGCCCTCGTACAGCTTCAGCGACGCGTCGTAGAAGCGCGCGCCCTCGACGGTCTTGTAGTTCGACCGCAGGATCGTCGTGTTGCGCCCCGCTGCGCCCGACCCGATGTAGCTCTTCTCGAGCACCGCGACGTCCTTGATGCCGTGGTCGCGCGTGAGGTAGTAGGCCGCCGCCAGGCCGTGCGAGCCGCCGCCGATGATCACGACGTCGTAGGAGTCCTTCAGCTCGGCGCGCGGGCGCCACATGCGCCGCCTGCGGAAGATGTCAAGCATTGACCGGGCCTCCCCCCAGGCTCGCGGCGGCGTCCGCCACGACGGTCCACACGTAGCTCCCGAGCGCCGCGCCGAACAACATCAGCCAGCTGTCCTCGGCCTCGCGCAGGATCGCTCCCGGCGTGCGCGCCACCGAGCCGGGCCGGAAGGCGTGCACCGGAGTGATGTGGGGCCGTAGGTCGAGCGCGGTGAAGCGCGCGAAGGTCTCCAGCGCGAGCGGCCCGCGAATCGTCAGCGCCCCCATGGCCGAGGTGAGGTCGACCACGCCGGCGCCGAGCGAGGCGCGCAGCGCCGCGGTGCGGCCGGGCTCGCACAGCACCAGCGCCCGCTCGCGCGAGGTCGGGCACCACCACGCATCGTCACGTCGGTGCGCCACGCCCAGCTCGAGTCCGTGCTCGGCGTTCAGCTCCAGCTTGCCGATCTGCGAGCGGTCGGCGAAGGCGACGGTGGACAGGTAGGTCTCGCCGCCCTCGAAGCCCACGACCACGTTCCAGCCGTCGCGCTGCTCGATGGTCGCGCCGGCGGCGATCGCCTCGCGCTCCATCGGGCTGCGGGCCACGGCCGTCGGCGCCGGCGACAGGAAGTCGAGGCTCATGAGCGCAGCACCTCCCCGTCGGGGTCGTAGAACGGAGCGGTCACGACCTCGGCCTCGAAGCGCTTGCCCTCGTCCGAGATCGTCACCCGCGAGCCGTCCTCCGCGAGCGTCGCGGGCACCCAGGCCATGCCGATCACGCCGCCCAGCTGAGGCGAGTAGCGCGCGCTGGTCACCTGGCCGACGGGGCCGCCGTCGACCGGGAGCACCACCGCGCCCTCGGTCGGAACGTGGCCGTCCTGGAGCTTGATGCCGACCAGCGCGGTCTCCAGGTCCTCGGCGGCGACCCGTTCGAGCGCCCACTTGCCGATGAAGTCCTGCTCCTTGTCGAGCTTCACGATCCACGGCATCGCCGCGCCGAACGGCGTGGACTCCGAGTCGGTGTCCTGGCCGATCAGGATGTGCATCTTCTGCAGGCGCAGCAGGCGCTGCGGCTCCAGCCCGAACGGCTTCATGCCGAACTCGGCGCCGGCCTGCATGAGCGCGTCCCAGAGGTGCTGGCCGTGCACCGACGGGCAGTGGATCTCGTAGCCGACCTCGCCCACGAAGCCGATCCGCAGGATCAGGCACGGCACGCCCGCCACCTCGGCCTGTTTGCCGTCGAGGTAGGTGAACGCCTCCGCCGAGCAGTCGAGCTCAGTCAGCGCGGTCATGATCTCGCGCGCGCGCGGGCCGGCGAGGTTGACAGCGGAGAGGGCCTGCGTGACGTCGGTCAGCTGGACGTCGAGGCGCCAGTCGGCCAGCCACCACGAGAACCACTCGTAGACAGCGCCGGCGCCGCTCGACGTGGTCGTCACGTAGAAGGTGTCGTCGTCGAGCCGGCAGATCGTGCCGTCGTCGATGATCCGGCCGGCGTCGCTGGCGATCACGCCGTAGCGGATCCGGCCGGGCTTGAGGTTCGAGAAGCGGTTCGGGTAGAGCCGGTCGAGGAACTCGCCGGCGTCGGGGCCGCGCACGATCAGCTTGCCGAGCGTGGACACGTCGATCAGGCCGGCCGCTTGATGCACCGCCAGCGCCTCGGCGGCCGGGTTTCCGTAGTCGTAGGCACGGCGCCAGTCGCCGGCCCACATCACGGTGGCGCCCAGCTCGCGGTGGCGGCCGTGGATCGACGAGCGCTTGGCGGGCTCGAAGGGCCGGCCCGCGAGCGCCCCGAGCGGCACGGACTGCCAGGGTGGGCGCGCCGTCGTGAGCCCCACGTCGCCCACGTCCATCCCGGTCTCGGCGGCGAGCGCGCGCACCGACGGCAGCTGGGAGTAGCGCCCCTGCGAAGGTCCCATCGTCACGGTCGTGTAGCGCTTCGACAGCTCGATCGAGTCGTAGCCCTCGGCGGCCGCGTGAGCGATGTCCTTGACGGTCACATCCTCGTCGAGGTCGACGAACGCCTTGCCGCCGCCGCCCGGCTCGTGGGCGTAGGCGGGCGGTGCCACGACCGGCGGTGCCGAGTGCTCGCCGAGCCGCTCGCGCAGGTCGTCGAGCTCGCGCTCGGCGTCGCCGCCCCCGACCCCAACCGCGATCGCCGCCTCGAGGCCCGCGATTTGGCCCGACAACTCGGCGGGCTCGGCTTCGTCCCAGCCGGCGGCCGCGCCGGCGGCCCAGACGCCCTCCGGTATCTGCTCCGGCACGAACCGGGCGCTGCCTTCGTCGTAGCTCGCCCGCGCGCCCGCCTGCAGCAGCAGCGATCCCGCCGGGACCGAGCCGCCGTCGACGGCGAGCAGGTCGCACCCGACCGCGCGCTCGCTGCCGTCCTTGGCGGTGCCCTCGGCGTCCACGCGCGCCAGCAGCGCGCCGCTGACCTGGTCGCGTCCGCGCGCGCTGACGACCGTGTACCCGGCCAGCAGCTCGATGCCCGCGTCCGCGAGCGGCTCTGCTGCCGGGCGGTCGGCGGCGTCGGGCCGGAGGTCCGCGACGGCCGCGACCCGGATGCCGGCCCAGTGCAGGTGACGCGCCGCGTCGAGGCCGGCGTCCGAGACGCAGGCGACGACCGCGCGCTCGCCGGCCGCGACGCCATACACGGCGGCCAGCCGGCGCGCCCCATCAGAGAGCATCACCCCGGGCAGGTCGTTGTCGCCGAAGACGAGCGGCTGCTGCAGCGAGCCGGTCGCGGCGACGTGGGCGGCCGCGCGCACCTGGTGGAGCACGTCGCCCTGCCAGACGGGGACCAAGCCGTCGAAGTGGCCGAGCGCGGCGGCGCCGCTGAGCAACTCGACGCCGGCCGCGCGAGCGCGCTCCGCCAGCTCGCGGGCATGCTCGTGGCCGCCCTCGGCGAGCAGCCGCCCGCCGGGCTCGACGTCCTCGTCGCAGAGCACCACGTCGGCGCCCTGCTCGGCGGCCGCCGATGCAGCCGCCAGGCCGGCAACACCGCCGCCGACGACCAGCACGTCGCAATGGCGGCGCCGGTACTCGGTGCGCCACTCGCGATCGGGCTGGCTCTTGGCGATCTTGCCCAATCCGGCAGCGTGACGAAGGATCTTCTCGTACAGCGGCCAGAAGCGGCGCGGCCGGATGAAGGTCTTGTAGTAGAAGCCGGGCGGGGTGAACGGGCCTCCGAGCTTGTCGGTGGCGCGCATCACGTCGAAGCCGAGCGACGGCCAGGCGTTGAGCGACCCGACCGTCATGCCTTCGCGGACCGCCTGGCCGCAGGCGCGCACGCCGGGGAAGCCGTCGACGTCGACGAGCGAGTTGGCGCATTGGCCGCATCCGCACAGCTCGCCGCGCGGGCGGTGGTACTTGAAGCTGCGCGAGAAGGTGCGCCGGCCCGAGGCGAGCAGCGCGGACGCGATCGTGTCGCCCTCCAGCGCGGCGACCTCGCGCCCGTCGAATGTGAACATGAGCGTGCTGTCCCGGTCGATGCGCTCCCCGGGCTGCGGCGCCAGCCTGCTCAAGACAACGAAGTCCTTCGCGGGGCACCCTGCCCCGCGCTTTGATCGGAGCGCTCGGCCTCCGGCCGCGCGTGATCGCTTCCGCTTCGCGGAAGCTCCGTCAACAGCACCTGGTTGGTGCGCGTGTCGCGCTCCGCGAGGAACCACTCGCCGCAGCCGGAGCGGTGGAACCACCACTCGCGCTGGACCCCGGCGACGTTCTCCCGGAAGTAGTTGTAGGCGCCCAGCTCGCGCGGCGACGGAGCGGCCTTGGGCCGCGGATTCACCTCACCCCCGAAGCTGAAATCGGTGACCTCGCGCGGGCCGCAATTGGGACAGGTCAAGACGTAGGACACTCTTTACCCCGAGGCGTCAAGGTACTCTCGCCCGGTGATCGCGTCCAATACCTGTTTCTGTCCGTACTGATCGCGTCGTAGAATCACAGGATGGAACTGCGCCAGCTGCGCTACTTCGTCGCCGTGGCCGAGGAGCTTCACTTCCGGCGAGCGGCCGCGCGGCTGCACATGTCGCAGCCCCCGCTCAGCCACCAGCTGCGCCTGCTCGAGGAGGAGCTCGGGTGTCCGCTGATGATCCGCTCGCGGCGGCGCGTCGAGCTGACGGCCGCGGGCGAGGAGTTCCTGCGCCACGCGCGCTCGCTGCTCGACGGCCTCGACGAGGCCGTGCAGACGACCCGGCGCGTCCACGCGGGCAGCGCAGGCCGGCTGCGGATCAGCTTCGTCGGATCGGCGCTGCTGTCGCTCGTCCCCGAGGTGGTCAGGCGCTACCGCGCCGCGCGCCCGGACGTCGAGCTGCAGCTGCGCGAACGCTCGACCGAGGAACAGCTTCGCGAGCTGCGCGCGGGTTCGATCGACGTCGCGCTCGTGCCGCTGCCCGTCGATGCCCCCGACCTGCGCACCGAGGTGCTGCGCCGCGAGCGGGCGGTGGCGGCACTGCCGGCGGCACACCCGCTTGCCGCGCGCAAGCAGGTGCCGGTGCGAAAGCTCGGCGCCGAGCCGCTCGTGATGTTTCCGCGCGAGCAGGCGCCCGGCCTGCACGACCGGCTGCTGGCGAGCCTGAGCGGACCGGACGGGCCCCCGAGCGTCGCCCAGTACGCGCCCGAGACGCAGACGATCATCGGGCTGGTCGCGGCGGAGATCGGCGTCTCGCTCGTCCAGGCGTCGGTGCAGCGACTGGCGCTACCGGGCGTGACCTACCGGCCGGTCAGGGGCGCGCCGACGATCGAGCTGGCCGCGCTGCTGCCCACCGGCGACGTCCGGCCCCAGGCGCGCGAGTTCGTCGACCTCGCGCGCATGTAGGGTGCCGCGCCCGTGCGGCAGCCAGGGCGGCTCATCACGAACCTTGTCGAGTTATGCCCCCCATACGCCGACTTCGCGCCAAACCTCCGGGCCGCCGCCCTCATTGCTGCGGTTGGCTAGGAGCCCGGCACCCACTTCGTCCCGGCCAGCGGCACGCGCGCCATCGCGCTCGCCTCGAGCGTGAGCGCCACCAGGTCCTCCGGCTCGAGGTTGTGCAGGTGCGACTTCCCGCACGCGCGCGCGAGCGTCTGGGCTTCGAGCACCATCGTGCGCAGGTAGTTGGCCAGCCGGCGGCCGCCGAGCTCGGGGTCGAAGCGCGCGGCCAGCTCGTCGTCCTGAGTCGAGATGCCGGACGGGTCGCGGCCCTCGTGCCAGTCGTCGTAGAACCCGGCGGCCGACCCGATCTCGGCGTAGTCGGCGTCGAGGGCGGGTGAGTTGTCACCGAGCGCGATCATCGCGGCGACGCCGATCGAGACCGCGTCGGCGCCCAGTGCCAGGGCCTTGGCCACATCCGCCCCGTTGCGGATCCCGCCCGACACGATCAGCTGCACCTCGCGGTGGACGTCGAGGTCCTGGAGGGCGTCCACCGCGGGGCGGATCGCCGCCAGCGTCGGGATGCCGGCGTGCTCGATGAACACCTCCTGCGTCGCCGCGGTCCCGCCCTGCATCCCGTCGAGCACGACCGCGTCGGCGCCCGCCTTGACCGCGAGCGCGGTGTCGAAGTAGGGCCGCGTCGCGCCGACCTTGATGAAGATCGGCTTCTGCCAGTCGGTGATCTCGCGCAGCTCGTGGATCTTGATCTCGAGGTCGTCCGGCCCGGTCCAGTCGGGGTGCCGGCAGGCGCTGCGCTGGTCGATCCCCTTGGGCAGATCGCGCATCTCGGCGACGCGGTCGGAGATCTTCTGCCCCATCAGCATCCCGCCGCCGCCGGGCTTGGCGCCCTGGCCTACCACGATCTCGATCGCGTCGGCCTTGCGCAGGTCGTCCGGGTTCATCCCGTAGCGGGACGGCAGCAGCTGGTAGACGAGCGTGCTCGAGTGGTCGCGCTCCTCGGGGGTCATGCCGCCGTCGCCCGTCGTCGTGCTCGTCCCGACCGCGCTGGCGCCGCGCCCGAGCGCCTCCTTGGCCGGCGCCGACAGCGCGCCGAAGCTCATGCCGGCGATCGTGATCGGGATGTCGAGCTGGAGTGGCTTGCCGGCGTGGCGAGCGCCGATCGTGACGTCGGTGTCGCAGCGCTCGCGATAGCCCTCGAGGGGGTAGCGCGACATGCTCGCGCCGAGGAAGAGCAGGTCGTCGAAATGCGGCACGCGCCGCTTGGCCCCGAAGCCGCGGATGTCGTAGATCCCGGTCGCCGCGGCGCGCTGGATCTCCGCGATCGTGTTGCGGTCGAACAGGGCCGATTCGCGCAGCGCCCAGTTCATCAGTACGCGTTGTCGGGGTGGAAGTTGTAGAGCTGGCGCGCCGAGCCGTAGCGGCGGAAGTCGGCCGCGTCGACGCCCTCGACGTCGGCTGCCTCGAGCAACTCGCGCAGCTCGGCGGCGTGCTCGTCGCGCATCTCCTTCTCGACGCAGTCGGCACCCAAGCCGGCCACCGTCCCGCGCACGTACAGGCGCGCCTCGTAGATCGAGTCCCCGAGTGCCTCGCCGGCGTCGCCGCAGACGACGAGCCGGCCCTTCTGCGCCATGAACGCGCTCATGTGCCCGACCGAGCCGCGCACGACGATGTCCACGCCCTTCATCGAGATCCCGCAGCGAGCCGAGGCGTCGCCGCGGATCGAGACGAGCCCTCCGTGGCCGGTCGCGCCGGCCGATTGGCTCGCGCTGCCGTCCACGATCACGCTGCCGGACATGATGTTCTCGGCCACCCCGACGCCCACGTTCCCGTGCACACGTACGGTGGCCTGCTTGTTCATGCCGGCGCAGTAGTAGCCCGCGTGGCCCTCGACGTCGACCTCGATCGGCGCGTCGATCCCGGCCGCCAGCGCGTGCGCGCCGCGCGGGTTGAGCACGCGCCACTGCGCCTCCGGGTCGGGCTCGTGCAGCGCGGCGTTGAGCTCGCGCAGCGGGGTCACTTCGAGGTCGATCTCCTTCAGACCGGCGCCCGTTCCCAGCTGTAGACCCGGCCCGGCTCGGGCTCCCACATCGCGGCGCTCTCGGCGCCCGGCAGCACCGCGATCGCCCGGTACTCGGACGCCATCGCCACCCAGTCGTCGGTCTCGGCCATCACCGCCGGCTTGCAGGCGATCGGGTCACGCAGAACCGCGAAGCCCTCGGCCGTGCCGACCGCGAACGTGTAGAAGCCGTCGAGGTCCTCGAGGCAGCCCTCGAGCGCCTGCTCGAGGCCGGCGCCCTCGCGCAGCCGGTAGGTCAGGTAGCCGGCCGCCACCTCGGAGTCGTTGTCGGTCTCGAACTGGATGCCCTGCTTGCGCAGCCGGCGGCGCAGGTCGTTGTGGTTCGAGAGCGAGCCGTTGTGGACGAGGCAGAGGTCGAGCCCGGTCGAGAACGGGTGCGAGTGCTCGGTCGTCACCGCGCTCTCGGTCGCCATGCGCGTGTGGCCGAGCGCGTGGCTGCCCTGCATCTCGCCGAGCGCGAACGCCTCGATGAACTCGCGCGGCGACCCCTTCTCCTTGTAGATCTCGATCGTCTGGCCGGCGCTCATCACGCGCAGCTCCGGGTGGTGCTCGCGCAGCCACGCCTGGGCGACGTCGGCGTCGGTCTCGACCACGATCACCGCGTGGCTGGCGCGGCGCTCGACCTCGCCGGCGCCGAAGATCTCGGCCAGCTCGCCGCGCACCCCCTCCCAGTCCTGGTCGGGGTCGGGCGAGAACAGCGACACCTTGGAGCTGCCGAGCGGCGCGGGATCGCGGTAGACGGCCACGCCGGCACTGTCCGGGCCTCGGTCGCTGAGCTGCATCAGCATCGCGCCCAGGTGGCCCCCGAGGCCGCCGCTTACCTCAAGCGACTTTGAGAATAGTCCGGCGATTCCACACATGTCGGACGTTCGAGTGTAGGTAGGCACCCCCCACAAACCCATGTCTCCGGCACACACTTCTGAAAGCTCAACGATGTCGATTGGCTACATGGCTCGGGGCACCGTTTGGGAGTAGGTTGCGGCGCCAGATGACCGACAAGCCATTCACCGCACCCGAGACGCTCGACGACGTCCGCAAGTACATCTCCGACAACGACATCGAGTTCCTGTTCGCGCAGTTTGTCGACATGCACGGCAAGCCCAACGCCAAGCTCGTCCCGGCCACCCACCTCGACGGCCTGATGGAGGACGGCGCGGGCTTCGCGGGCTTCGCCGCGGGCGAGATCGGGCAGGGGCCGCACGACCCGGACCTGGCCGCGATGCCGGACGTCCGCACCCTCACCCCGCTGCCGTGGCGCCCCGGCGTTGCCCGCATCGCGTGCGACATCCACGTCGAGGGGCAGGAATGGCCCTACTGCCCGCGCACCATCCTGCGCCGGCAGCTCGAGCGGGCCCGTTCGATGGGCTTCGAGTTCTACGTGGGCGCGGAGCTCGAGTACTTCCTCGTCCGCAAGAGGGAGGACGGCTCGATCGAGCTGGCCGACCAGATGGACACGCTCGACCAGCCCTGTTACGACATGCGCGGGCTGACCCGCCACCTCGATTTCGTCTCGGACGTGGCGCGCAAGATCACCGCGCTCGGCTGGGGCAACTACGCGACCGACCACGAGGACGCAAACGGCCAGTTCGAGCAGAACTTCGAGTTCGCCGACGCGCTGACCACCTGCGACCGCGCCATCTTCTTCCGGTACATGGTCGAGTCGCTGGCCCAGGAGCGGGGCATGATCGCGACCTTCATGCCGAAGCCGTTCTCCCACCTGACCGGCAACGGCTGCCACTTCCACATGAGCCTCTGGCGCGACGGCGAGAACGCCTTCGAGGCGGACCCGGCCGACGACCCGCGCGGGATGGGCCTGTCGGAGACCGGTTACCAGTTCATCGCCGGGCTGAAGGCGCACGCGAAGGCGTACATCGCGGTCACGGCGCCGACGGTCACCTCGTACAAGCGGCTGGTGGTGGGGTCGCGCAGCGGGGCGAGCTGGGCGCCGGTGTATGTGAGCTACGGCTACAACAACCGGACGCAGATGCTGCGCGTGCCGGGCCCGGGCCGCGTGGAGGACCGGACCATCGACGGCTCGTGCAACCCGTACCTGGCAGCGGCGGTGACGCTGGCGGCGGGGCTCGACGGGATCGAGAACGGCCTCGACCCGGGCGACCCGACGACCGACCTCAACCTGCACGAGCTGACCGAGGACGAGCGCACCAAGCTGGGCGTGGAGCTGCTACCCGCAACCCTGCTGGACGCCACCCGCGAGCTGGCCGCCGACGACGTCATGCGGGCCGCCCTGGGCAAGACCGCGCGCGAGGACTACGTGGACTACTTCGTCCGCGTCAAGCAGCGCGAGTTCCAGGAGTGGCACGACCAGGTGACGCAGTGGGAGGTCGACCGGTACCTGCAGCTGTTCTAGGCGGCCTCGCGCCCCTGCTCCGCCGGCGCCGGCACCTCGCGCGTGCGCGGCTCCAGGAGACCGAGCCTGCCGGCGAGCCAGGGCGCCGGTAGGGCCTGCAGCAGCAGGGTGGCGATGATCGCCAGCGCCACGACGCTCGCGTAGAGCTCGCCGTCGGGCACGCCCTGGCCGGCCAGCACGCCGACTAGCGCGGCGGGCACGACCCCTGTCTCGCGCGTCCAGCACAGGAACACCAGCTCCTGCCGCGTCCAGCGCGCAGCGCGGTCGGGCAGCGCGCAGGCGAGCACCGTCAACGGGCGCGCCACGAGGAGCAGCGTGGCGAGTACCGCGAGGGCGGGCAGCAGGTTGTCGCCGAGGGCGCCGAACGGGATGTTCGCCCCCAGTACGACGAACACCAGCAGCGTCGCGAGGTCGGCCATGCTGAAGGCGAAGAGCCGCATCTCCTGCTCGTGGTGGCTGTGCATCGCCAGGCCGAGCTGCTCCATGTTGCCGACGATCAGACCGGCCAGGAATGCGCCCAGGTAGCCGCTGCCGCCGGCCGAGTCGAGCGAGAAGAAGCTGATCGTCACGACCGTCAGCACCGCCAGCGCCGACGACTCGCGCCACACCCCCGACCGGTGACTGGAGATCGCCGCGGCAAGGCCGACCCCCGCGACGATGCCGATCACCGTGCTGATCAGCAGGTCGACCAGAAAGTCGGAGACCGGGTGGGTCAGCGAGCTGTCGCCGCTGAGCAGGACGCCGGCCATCGTCAGGGCCAGCGCGGCGCCGGTCGGATCGTTGAAGGCCGACTCGGCGACCACGGTCTGAGCGACCTTCGGGCGCAGCCGGGAGCGCACGAACAGCGGGATCAGGATCGCCGGGTCGGTCGGGGCGAGCACGGCTCCCATGAGCAGCGCCGCAGTCCACTCGAGGTCGAACACGAAGTGCGCGGTCACGCTGACCACGGCCGCCGTGAGCACGACGCCGGGCACCACCAGCAGCCCCATGCTGATCCACACGCGCCGCAGCACCGGCAGCGACAGGTTGAGCCCGCCGTAGAACAGGATCAGCGACACGCCCAGCGTGAACAGCAGCTGGGCGCCGAGGGAGTCGAGCGGGACGTCGACCACGTCGAGCGCCGAGTTGCCCAGCAGCGCCCCGACCGCGACCAGCACGAGGATCTCGGGGACCGGCAGCGCGCTCGCAACCAGGCGAGCGACGAGCGCGGCGCTGAGCAGGAGGCTCAGCGTGAGGAAGAGGTCATCAGTCATCCACGCGGGCGCGCGCGTGCCGCTCGCCTTCGAGCGCCATCCGCGCCACGTCGCTCGCAGTGATCAGCAGCAGGACGATCACGATGCCCGCCCCGAGCGCCACCGTGATCAGGCGCTTGCGCGCGTCGTCCCGCGCATCGTCGAAGGCGCGCTCGGCGGCCGCGGCGCGGCCTGCCTGGTAGGTGGCCAGTCGGTCGGCGGTCTCCGCCAACGCCGAGAAGCGCGCGCTCTCCGGCCCGAGGAAGAGGTCGCGCACGCGCTCCTCGTCGCCGCGCCGGAGCGCCCGGTACGCGACGACGTCGATGGCCATGAAGCCGGCGAAGTCCCGCTTGAGCTCGCGCAGCAGCGACTGTTCGCGCGGATCGGTGAACGTGGCCGTCGCCCGCCGAAGGTCCTCTCGCAGGGTCTGCACCGAGCGCTCGAAGATCGGCCGGGAGCGGCCGTTGTCGTAGCCGTAGGCCGTCTGCCAGCCGTTCATGTCGGTGACGGCGAACTTCAGCTCGAGCGCGATCGACTCGTGCCGCGCCCGCTCCTGCACCTCATCGAAGCGGTCGCCCATCTGCGACATCCCGTGCAGCGCGACGGCCGTCGTCGCGAGCGGGCCGAGGATCGTGAGGACGATGGCCGCATACAGCTTCGCGCGGATCGTCATGGGCTAGGGTGCCCCCGCGCATGATCGTGTTCGTGTTCACCGGGCAGGTGCCGCCGATCCTGCTGGTGGCGCTGCTGATCCTCGTCTACCTGACCGCGCTGGAGCTCTGGCACGAGGACGACCTCGAGTTCCTCTGGAAGGCGTTCTGGGTGCTGTTCGTGTTCCTCGGCCACGTGTTCGGCTACGGGATCTTCAGGGCCTGGCTGGCCCTGCATCGCCGCGGGCGCGATGCAGGCGCGCAACCTTGAGGGCCAGCTCGAGCGAGAGCAGGTCCTCCTTGCGCAACTCGAGCCCGGTGATCCGCTCGATCCGCTCGAGCCGCTGGCGCACGGTGTTCGGGTGGATGTAGAGCGTGCGCGCGCTCTCCGCCACGGAGCAGCGCGCGCCTAGAAAGCGCTCGAGCGTCTCGACCAGCTGCGAGTTGCGGCGCCCGTCGTACTCGATCAGCTCCTCCACCGCCTGGCCGTAACGGTCGTGTGGGGTCTCGTCCAGCTCGAGGTGGACGAGGTAGCGGTAGGCGCCCAGCTGCTCGTAGGAGACCGCGCCGCCTTCGGCCGCGAGCGAACGCCCGATGCTGGCCGCGTCGGCGGCCTCGCGCATGCGCCGGCGCGCGCTCGCCGCCCCACGGTCGACGTCGCTCAGCCCGACCTCGAGGCCCTCCTCGCGGGCCAGCTCGTCGCAGGCCTGCCAGAGCGCCTCGACCGCGCTGGGTTCCTGGGTCGGCAGCGGCGCCAGCCCGCGCAGCGCGTCGTGGCGGGCGTCGAAGAACGCCCGCGGGTAGAGGCGCTGCAACCGCGCCTGGACGCGCGCAGCCAGCTCGGGCCAGGGCAGCCCGTCGGGCCGGCCGGGGGCCCGTTCGGCGTGGATGAAGACGTGCGGGCGGTTGAGGTCGCAACGCGCGTCGGCGGCCTTCGACTCGGCCGTCTGGACGGCCCCCGCGGCGAGCGCGTCGAACATGTGCGTGACGATGTTCTCGGCGGTCAGCCGCTCGATCAGCTCGGCCTTCTTCAGGCCGACCGCGGTCTGGTTGGCCACCGCAAGGAGCAGCTCGGGGTCCTCCGGTCCGAACGAATCGCCCTGCCGCGTGCAGGTGAGGATGCCGAGCTGCTCGTCCCCGGCCACCAGCGGCGCCACCAGCAGACCGCCGTCTTCGACCCTGCGGGCGCCGCGCCGCATCAGGTCGAGCAGCAGCGCGGCGCGCCCGGGCCGGGCCGCCGAGTCGTCGGGCGGGTCGGCGCCGGCGAGCATCAGCTCGTCCTCGTCGGGCTCCAAGCGCCAGATCTGACACGCATCCGCGCCGAGCAGCTGGCGCGCCCCGCGCGTGACCGCGTCGTAGAGGTCCTCGCGCAGGGTCACCGAAGCGAGCGACTGGCTCAGCTGCGTGAGCGTCGTCAGCGCGTCCACGCGCCGGCGGGCGTCCTCGTAGAGCTGGGCGTTCTCGATTGCCCCGGCCACCAGCGAGGCCGTGTGGACCAGGAAGTTGAGGACGTCGTGGTCGAACTCGCGCGGTGCCTCGGTGTGCAGCACGACCACCCCGATCACGTTGCCGTCGCGGGCGAGGATCGGCACGGCCACCATCGACTGGAAGCGCTCCTCGTCGAGCTCCGGCACGAACTTCATGCGCGGGTCCTCGAGCGCCCGCTCCCTGATGAACTCGGGCGTCTTCGTGCGCGCGACCCAGCCGGTCAGGCCCTCGTCGAGGTCCCAGCCCAGCTGGCCGACCAGCTCCGAGTAGCGCGGCGAGGCCGCGCGCAGGACGAGCCGGTCGTTCTCGACGAAGTAGATGAAGCAGGCGTGGCAGCCGGTCGCGTCGGTCGCGATCTCGACGATGCCCCCCAGCACGCGGTCGAGCGCGAGCGACGACGAGACCGTCTTGATGACCGCGTACAGCGTCTCGTTCTCGCGCCGCACGCGTTCGAGGGCACCGCCGCCCTCGGTGACTGGTGTAACCGTCACGCGAGCCGTCCTTTCCGTGGAGTGATCGTAGCCCCGGCCTCCGGGTGGCCCTATGTGCATTTCTACCACTCGACGGTCGCAAGAGATGTGCGAAATCCCATTGATCCAATCTGCACAACGCGAGTAGCGTCGCCCTCGTGCAGCGCCGGCGAGCGTGGAGGGGATCTTGATCGACGTATTTTTTGCTCAGGTCACCGACCTGAAGGATGCTGCGAGCGCCGAGGCTCAGACGCTCGACAGCGCGATCCTCGGGGAGCAGTTCTACTTCTGGACCGTCGTCCTGATGTGGCTGATCCACGCCGGCTTCATGACGTACGAGGCGGGCGTCGCGCGGCGCAAGAACGTGATGGCGACCGCGATGAAGAACATCCTCACGATCGCCTCGGTGACGCCGACCTTCTACTACTTCGGCTGGTGGATCTACAACTGCAACCAGCCGGGTCTGCCGATCGGCCCGAACTCGTCCGACTTCACGTCCGCCGCCTGTGCCGGCGGCATCCCGTGGAGCGACGCGTTCGGCCCGAACCTGACCAACAACATCAACCTGATCTTCTTCCTGGCGTTCCTGCTCTTCTCGTGGACGACCGCGTCGATCATGTCGGGAGCCCTGCTCGAGCGCGTCCGCCTGTCCGCCTACCTCGTGCTGGCGGCGCTGCTCGGCTCGGTCGTGTGGATCCTCGACGCCGCCTGGGGCTGGAGCGCCGGCGGCTGGATGACGCTGCGCTTCGGCTTCCATGACTCGATCGCCTCGGCGGTCGTCCACGGCGTGTCGGGAGCCTTCACGCTGGGCGTCCTGTTCAACCTCGGGCCGCGAATAGGCAAGTACACGAGGGAGGGGTTGGCGCGCGTCTTCAGACCCAACAACCTCCACATCACGCTGCTGGGGTTGATGCTGATCTTCACGGGCTTCTACGCCTTCTACGGCGCCTGCCTGGTGATCGCGTCCACGGCCTTCCCGGGCTGGGCGAACATCTACCTCAGCCCGACCACGCTCGGCTCGATCTCGATGGTGATCACGTTCGGCTTCGCCGGCGGGTTCACCGGCGGCTACTTCGCCAGCCGCGGGGACCCGTTCTGGACGGTGTCCGGCGGCCTCGCGGGCGTGATCGGCGTGTCGGCGGGCGCGGACGTGTACGCGCCGACGCTGGCCTACCTGATCTCGATGGCGACCGCGGCGCTGGCCGTGTACGCGGGCAACTGGATCGAGACCAGGGGCCGCGTGGACGACGTCGTCGGCGCGGTGGCCGTGCACGGCGTCTCGGGCTTCCTCGGCATCATCTGGGTCGGGGTGTTCGCGGCCGGGTACCCGACCGGCGTCAACAACGTCGACTCGAGCATCTGGGGTCAGCTGCTGGGCGTGGCGACGTTCCTGCCGCTCGGCTTCCTGACCGGCTGGTTCGCGTCCTGGGTGCTGAAGAAGATGAACCTGTTGCGCGTCCCGCCCGAGGTGGAGGTGGCCGGCCTCGACACGGTCGAGTACGTGCCCGACATCTACCTGCCGGAGGTCCCGGTCAGGCCGGCGGCGCTGGTCGAGCCGGATGGGACGGTGGTCGACGCCGATCCCCTGATCGCCGCTGAGCTGGCGGAGCTGAGGAGGTAAGGAGGCGAGATGCCGGCAATCATCAACAGCGCACCCGACTGCATCACCCACAACGAGAAGTACAGCGCGGACGACATCGCCGACTTCATCCTTCAGGACAACTACAAGGACTGCGCCGGCTTCATGACGTTCGGCCCCGGTTCCACCTACGGGGACGGCGGCGCAGGCGCGGCGGGCGCCTACATGACGCTCACCTGGATCGGGATCGTCGTGATGGTGCTCGTGTTCGTGGCGTGGGTCTGGTACGAGAACCACCGGCTGACGACGTTCGCGAGGACGGGCCACGTGCCGTTCCACGACATCGAGGAAGCCCCGCCATCCCCGAGCGCGCAATAGGAGCATTGGAATGAGCAAGCAAATCGAGTTCCCGCCGCTTCAGAACCACTCGAAGCGGTTCGAATACGCGATGCTCGCGATCTCGATCATCTGTGCCATCGTGGTGCTCGTGATCGTCCTCGGCACGAGCATCGGGAACGAGTTCCGTCCCACCATCTGACGCCGCTCCCCCGCCGCCGGGCACGCGACAGGCGCTTCCCCGGCGGCGGCCGCTCGCCAGCGTCGCCTTCGTCGGCGCGGTGCTCATCGCCGCGTTCGTGGTCGCCCAGACCTGCCAGAAGGACCAGATCCGGGTCTCGAAGGACACCGCGATCGCGACGGCCAAGCGCCAGATCGAGTTCGAGCCGACTCGCACCCAGATCCGGTTGCTGCGTCAGGGGATCAACTCGAGGCCCAACTGGATCGTCTCCCTGTCGGTCCCGTTCCCCGGCGATCCCATCAACACTCAGCGATTCAAGGAGCTCGCGATCGTACGGGTCGACGCCAACACCGGGAAGGTCATCGATGTCAAGGTGCAGCGCTAGGCGGGCTGGGCCACCGGCACGCGCTGGCCCTCTAGGACGGCCGTGAGCGCGTCGAGCACCCGGTCGGCGGTGTCCTCGCGGGCGTTCGGGCCCATCAGTCCGACACGCCAGATCGGCGGCGCCGTCGGGCCGAGCCCGCCGCCGACCTCGAGCCCGTACTCGGCGAGCAGGCGGCGCTGCACGTCCTTGCCGTCGACGCCGTCGGGCACTCGCACCGCCGTCAGCGGCGCGAGCCGGTGCTCGGACTCGGCGAGCACCTCGAACCCGGCCTCCTCGGCCCGCGCCGCGAAATGGCGGCCCGCCTGCTCGTGGCGCCCCCAGCGCGCCTCCACGCCCTCTTCGAGCGTCTGCCGCAGCACCTCATGGAGCGCGTACACGTGCAGGATCGGCGCGGTGTGGTGATAGACCGCCGGCCGCTCGACGAAGTAGTCGCGCAGCATGCGCAGGTCGAGCGAGAACGGCACCGGGAGCGTGCGGGTCTCGATCCGGTCGAGCGCGCGCTGGGAGACCGCGAGCGGCGACATGCCGGGCGGTGCCGCCAGGCACTTCTGGGTGCACGAGTAGGCGTAGTCCACACCCCAGGCGTCGAAGTCGATGCGCACGCCGCCGAGCGTCGTCACGCAGTCGGCCATCAGCAGCGCGCCGGTGCCGCGCACCGCCTCGCCGAGCTCGGCCAGCGGATGCTCCACGCCGGTGGACGTCTCGCCGTGCACGACCGCCACCAGGCGCGCGCCGGGGTTGCGATCGAGCGCGTCGACGAGCCGCTCGTTGGGCACGGCCCTCCCCCAGTCCTCGGCCACCTCCACGACGTTCGCGCCGTGGCGCCGCGCGATCTCCGCGATGCGGGCGCCGAAGTAGCCCGACACGCCGACGACCACGGTGTCACCCGGCTCGACCAGGTTGACGATGCCCGCCTCCATGCCGGACGTGCCGGTGCTCTGGAGCGGCAACACCATGCCGTCGTGGGCCCGGTAGACCTCGGCCAGCATCGCGACGACCTCGTCCAGGATCGCGTGGAAGGCCGGGTCGAGGTGGCCCAGCATCGGCTTCTGCATTGCCGCGAGCGCCGCGGGCTCGACGTTCGTGGGCCCGGGGCCGCACAGCAGCCGCGCGGGAGGAGCGAGAGCGGCGATAGGTTTGGACATGGCCGCAGACTGGCACGGCCCGATCTACGTTTCCAAGCAATAAATGGCGCGCGTTCATAGAGGGCAGTCACTAGGAGAGGGCAAGCCGTCGCTGGTCGACGTCGCCGAGCAGGCGCTGCGCCGATGGCTCGCGACCGGGCGCCACCGCGTCGGCGAGCGGTTGCCGCCCGAGCAGGAGCTGTCCGCCCAGCTGGGCATCTCGCGCGGCACCCTTCGCACCGCGCTCGGCCGGCTCCAGCGCAGCGGGGAGATCGTGCGCCGCCAGGGCAGCGGCACCTACGTCGGCAAGGCCGTCTCGGGCACGCTCGACGAGGGGCTGGAGCGGCTGGTCTCCTACAGCGAGCTCGCCCAGCAGCGCGGCGTGAAGCTCGAGGTGGCCGACCTCGAGATCGACGAGCAGCCGCTCGGCGACGACCTGGGCGAGCTGTTCGGGCTCGATCCCGAGACGCTCGCCACGAACGTGAACCGCGTGATCCTGATGGACGGGCGACCCGGCGCGCGGATGACCGACGTCGTGCGGCCCGACATCGAGCTGCCGCCGCCGGCCAAGCTGCGCGCGACGCTGGAGCGCGGCCAGATGGTGCTCGACGTGCTGCTCAAGCAGGGCGTGCCGGTGGCCTACAACAGCTTGCGCATCGGCGCGCGCGTGCTCACGCCCGACGACCCGGTGGGCCGGCAGCTCGGCGTGACCGAGACGACCGGCGCCCTCCAGATCGAGCACGAGACCTGCACGGCGGATGGCGCTCCGGTGGAGCACTCGAGCGACATCTTCCTGCCCCACAGCCTCGACCTTCACGTGGTCCGCTGGCTCGAGGACGTGCCGCCGGTACCGGCGATCGGCCGGTCCACGAGGTCTTGAACCAATTTGACCAAAAGCTGTATAGTCGGCCCTTAAAGCGAGACCCGGAGGGAAGGGTATGACGAACCCCTACGAGGGAGCCGTGGCCAGCTTCGGCGGCGATGTCACCACCGTGCTGGACACCCCGCATTCCGAGGCGCCGCCGGCGACCCTCGAGGAGGCGCGCAACCAGCCCGGTAGGGCCGAGGCTGTCGAGGCGATCACCAAGCGCATCGAAGCCGAGGGCATCAAGTACGTCTTCTTCCAGCAGGTCTCGATCACCGGCCGCGTGATGGGCAAGGGCGTGGTCGCCGACTTCTTCCCCCAGGTCGCCATGAAGGGCTATCAGCTCGTCTACGGCGCGACCGCCAACCTGTTCACCGACCGCGCCGGCAACTACATCGGCTTCGGCCCCGAGGAGTCCGAGCTCGCGGCGATCGCGGACCTGTCCACGTTCGCCACGCTCCCATGGGATCCGCGCGTCGCGCGCGTGTTCTGCGACTGCTACGACACCGAGACCGGCGAGCTGCTCGACGCCGACCCGCGCCAGAACCTCAAGCGCGTCGTCGCCGAGTTCGAGGAGGAGCTGGGCTACAGCTTCCTGATCGGCATCGAGCCGGAGATGATGTGGCTCAAGAAGGGCGAGGGCGGCTCCGACCCGGAGGGCGTCACCAAGCCCTACTGCTACCACATCCACCAGTTCGAGGAGCTCCGTCCGGTGTTGCTCGACGTGGTCGAGTACGGGCAGGCGCTGGGTCTCGACATGAGCTACGGCGACCACGAGGACGCGCCCGGTCAGCTCGAGCTCAACTTCCGCTTCGACCGCCCAGTCAAGACGGCCGACAACATCACGACCTACCGCCAGATCTGCGCGGCGGTCGGCCGCAAGCACGGGCTGCTGCCGACGTTCATGCCCAAGCCGTTCACGGGCGTGTCGGCCAACGGCCACCACCATCACTTCACGCTGATGGACTCCGACGGCAACAA
>JBQGCL010000150.1:0-7108 GCA_052038485.1 Thermoleophilaceae bacterium
CTCTTGGTCGACGGGCGCGGGAAGGGGGAGCTCGTCGGTGACCTCGAGGTCGCCGCCCTGGCTGTTGAAGGGTCCGAAGTGGAGCGGGAAGGCCCCGGGGTAGGAGGAGCAGCTCGTCGGCCCGGGGATGGCCGTGCCGCCGGGAGGCCCTTCCACGGAGCTCAGATCCATCGCGTCCAGCCCCGAGCCGGCATCGCCGTTGTCCACAGCGCGGATCAGGCCGGCCGTGGGACGCACGGTGTTGTCCGTGTAGTTCGTGTGGGTCCCCGAGACGCCGATGATCGCCGTGTTGCCTGTGACCGACAGGCACGTGACCTCGAGCTGCCACAGCGGCTGCGGGCCGGGCGTGGTGGAGCCGATCTGCACGGTGCCGGTCGGGTTCTCGCCCGAGGGCCCGCTGCCCGCGTCCATGTTGATGGCCGGACCGCCGTCGGTGCCGAAGATCCCGAACGCGGAGTCGCCGACCGGGGAGCGCGCCGACGAGCCGACCGGGAACGCCGCAAGCACGGCCATCGCTCCCACGATCACCAACGCTCCCCTCATGCGGGGCGACCGTACCAGCCCGCAGGGTCATAGTGTTTGCAGCAGCATGACCGAGCAGGCTGGCCGACTCGCGACGGCAATCGTGCAGCGCTATCGCAATCGGTTCGGGCGCGGCCCGACCGAGGCCAAGGCAGTCATTCAGGACGACTTCGCATTGGTCATCCTCGGAAGTGCCCAGACCGACGTGGAGAGGTCGCTTGTCGCGGGCGGCGAGCTCGACTCCGTCGAGCTCCTGCGCCGCCGCGTGCGCCAGATGGCGGCTCCCGAGTTCTGCGCCGTGACCGAGGAGGTCGTCGGCAAGAAGGTCACAGCGATGCTCGGGGACCACAACGCGGAGGCCAACACGACCGTGCTGCTGTTCCTGCTGGAGTCAGACGCGCCGCCGCGGGACTAGAGCGCGCCCGGCAGCACAGCCGCAGCCGATCGAGCCGGAGCTCCGCGGTTATCGTCGCCCGATCGTGACCGTTACGCGGGGATTCTGTGCGACCACTTGGTCACCGTCGTTAAGCAGTGACAGGCCGGAGGCCCCCTCGGCAACCGTCACCGTGAGGGCGTACGGGCGCGCCTCGGCCCTGTAGCGACTGCCGAACTGCGTGACGAGGTGTTCGTCGGCCACGGCGACCGCTATCCCGTGACGCCGTAGGGAATAGACGAGAGCCCGCTCGAAGGTGGTTGCGAACAGGCTGCCCTTCTGGTGACGGATGAGCACGTCGGTCTCGTCGCCGATTGCCGCCAGCACGGCCCCATTGGTCGCTCGGCCAGGTGCGTAGTCAGCAACCTGTGCGGGGAACCGACCGTCGCTGTCACCTGACCGTCCGGCCGCGGCGGCCGCAACCACTGCGATCGCAGCGCAACCCAGGAGCGCGGCAGCTCGCGGGACGGGTCGTGGCCCGTTCGCTGATTCCTGGGCACCGAGGAGGCGCCAGACGGCATAGGTGAGCGCGAGCCACACGAACATCCCTGCGGCCGAGATCCAGACCAACACATACTGGTGGGCGGCATAGCCCAAGTTCCCACCGGGGACCGAGGCGGCGTCGATAGCGACGGCTGCGCACAGCCCGGCACTCAGCGCCAACGCTACGGCGGCGTCGCTGTGTCGCCGTAGCACGCTGAGAGCGAACAAGATCGCGATGGCCGCAAGGATCAGGACGGTCGACAGCTGTCGAAGAGCCCCGACGTCGGCTCCCAGGAACAGACGTTGCTCGAGCGTCAGAGGGGGCCGCGTCCACAATGGAGTGACGCCCACGGCCTCGGTGAGCGTCCCCCATCCGCTGTCAATCCCGGCCTTCTCGTGATCGTCCGTCGCGAGGCGCCAGATCAGGTGGAGGTTGCCGGGCGAGTGGGTGACCTGCTGGATGGCCGGAGCACTCCACGCCATCACGGCAGCGAGCACGGCGAGGACCACCCACGGTCGTAGCCTCAGTGGCTCTTGCGTCTTCGTTGCCTCGCGGCGGGACAGGCCGAGACCAACCAACGCGACCCCCAGGCACGCCGCGACGGGGATGACATACGCCAGATCGCATTGCACGACATAGCTCGCGATGAGCACAAGGACCGGCAGCAGCTTGACGTGCCCCGTGCCCACCCACCACGAGACGAACACCACCAGGACGAGCGGAAAGATCCCGGCCCACGGATTCCAGATCTCGTACGGGACCTCGGGCGGAAGAGAGCGCATCGTCGCCACCAGACCCAGCCCGGTCGCGAGCACGGCAAACACGCCGCCAAGCCGCTGGGCGACCATCAGAGCGCCGATCACGGACACTGCGGCGACGCCCGCCATCGTGACCACCATTGCCGTGGCGGCGACACGCGCGGGAACAGCCAGCAGCCAGTACAGCAGGGGCCCTGCGCCGTGAGCCGGCTCGCCTATCAGTGGAGATGCCTGAGACCACTGGCCCACAAGCGGCGAATGTCCGCTCAGCACGTCATATGCGCGCGTGGCGATAACGGCGTCGTCCGAGAGCGGCGTCCAATCCGCGTTGATCGCCTTCACCAGCGCCACGACAACCGGGGCCACGACGCACACGGCAACAACTGCGAACACCCACACACCCGAATCGACCTGGCGGTACGGGGGCAGTTGGGGCGACGCTCCCCTGATCACTGCGGCGGCGCGAGCCCCGTGACCCCGCCATGAGATGAGCGGGCAGCAATCCGTCGGTTCATTGGTCGACGCACACTTGTTTGGACAAGGCGCCGAGGAACATATCGTCGGGGCGAGCTACGCGCCCGGCAGGATTCGAACCTGCGACTTCTGCCTCCGGAGGGCAGCGCTCTATCCACTGAGCTACGGGCGCCGGGTGCGGTTGAGTGTAGGACCCCATGCTTGTCGCCGTCATCTCGGACACGCACATGCCGCGCGGCGGGCGGCGCCTGCCGGAGCGCTTCGTCGAGCTGATCGCCGGCGCCGACCTGCTCCTGCACGCCGGCGACTTCGTCACGGTCGAGGTCCTGCGCGAGCTCGAGCGGATCGGCCCGCCGCTGGTCGGCGTCCACGGCAACGTCGACACGGCCGAGCTGCGGAACCTGCTGCCCGGGGAGCGCGTCGTGCGGGTCGAGGACGCCCGCATCGCGATCGTGCATGACGCGGGCGCCGGCGCGGGCCGCCTCGAGCGCCTGCGTGAGCGCTACGGCGAGGTCGCCGACGCGCTCGTCTTCGGCCACTCGCACATGCCCCTGCACGAGCAGGCCGCCGACGGCTTCCAGATCTTCAACCCCGGCAGCCCTACCGAACGCCGGCGAGCGCCGGATCACACGATGGGCCTGGCGAGCGTCGAGGGCTCGCGGATCGAGTTTCGGCTAATACGGTAGGCCCATGGACCTCGACGTCCTCTTCGTCGGCACCGCCGGCTCGGCGCCCAGCGCCCGCCGCGGCCTGCCCGCCACGCTCGTCCGGCGCGGCGGCGACCGGCTGCTGTTCGACTGCGGCGAAGGGACCCAGCGCCAGCTCGTGCGCTCGACCGGCCTGGTCGAGCTCGAGGAGGTCTTCATCACCCACTTCCACGCCGACCACGTGCTCGGCCTGCCCGGCATGCTCAAGACGTTCGCGCTGCGCCAGCGCGAGCGGCCGCTCAGGGTGTACGGCCCCAGCGGCCTGCGCGCCCTGTTCGGCGCGCTGAAGCCGATCGTCGGGCGGGTGACGTTCCCGGTCGAGCTGTACGAGCTCGAGCCCAACGACGAGCTCGAGCGCGACGGCTACCGGATCGCCGCCTACGCGACCGACCACGGGGTCGGCGCGCTCGGCTACGCGCTCGTCGAGGACACGCGCCCGGGCGTCTTCGACCCCGACCGCGCCCGCGAACTGGGCGTGGCTCCCGGGCCCGACTTCGGCCGCCTCCAGGAGGGCGAGGCCGTCGGCGACGTGCGCCCCGAGCAGGTCATGGGCGATCCGCGCCGAGGCCGCCGGATCGTGCTCGCGGGCGACACCGCGCCCTGTGAGATGACGCGCCTGGTCGCCTTCGAGGCCGACCTGCTCGTCCACGAGGCGACCTTCCTCGAGGAGGAGGCCGACCGCGCCGCCGAGACGCGCCACTCCACGGCCCGCCAGGCCGCCGAGCTGGCCGCGGCCGCCGGCGTGACGATGCTTGCCCTGACCCACATCTCCCCGCGCTACGGCGCCAAGGAGGTTCGCGACGAGGCGCGCGCCGTGTTCGAGAACACCGTCGTCCCGCGCGACTTCGATCGCATCGAGGTCCCGTTCCCCGAGCGCGGGGAGCCCGCGCTGGTGAGGGCTATCGAGGGCGAGCGCGAGCCGGGAGCGGTCGGTCCCTAGCGTCAGCCGACGGGCGCCATCGGGCCGCAGCACTCGATGTCGCGCAGCAGCTGCTCGGCCCGGTCCGGCCCCCAGCGCCCGGAGCCGACCAGGTCGCCGGCGAGGTCGCCTACCCGGGCGAGACCGTCGCGGGCCTCGTCGTCGGTCGTGAGGTTCTCGCAGAACAGCAGCGAGTCTGCGGCCTCGCGCATCAGCGCCGACTCGTCGGTGGTCAGCGCGCCCGGCCCTTCCTCTCGGATCGTCCGCATCAGCCTCCCGTATGCCTGTGCACGCTCCGAGTTCATCGGGATGACGCGAGGGTAGCGAGCCCGACGGCCACCGTGGGCACGAGCACCAGCTCGAGCCGGTAGGCCTGCGGGTTGTTCGCCAGCAGCAGCAACAGGGCGCTGCCGGGGAGGGCCGCCTTGAGCAGCGAGAAGTAGGGATCGCCGCGCGACGGCCGGGCCACGAGCGCGACCAGGGCGGCGACGGCGAGGGCGAGCCCCGCATAGAGGACGACCGCCACCGGGATGGCGAAGTCGACCGGGTAGGTGAGGTCCGTGCTGATCGTCCGCCAGAGCTGGTCGAGGTAGCCGCCAGCCACGAAGCTCCAGCTGTCGTCCTCGGGGATCTTGAAGCCGCTGATCACGTAGGCGAGGTTCTCCCGCACCGGCGTGCCGCCCAGAAGGTAGACGGGCAGCGCCGCGGCGATCCCGGTACCGAGCAGCGCCAGGTTCGTCCGCCGCGCCCCGGCGTCGCGGCGCTCGACCCACAGCAGCCAGAGCACCGCCAGCAGCAGGATCACCGTCGCGTCGCGCGTGATCGACAGCGCGGCGATCGCGACGATCCAGAGCGGCAGCCAGGGGAGGCCCCTGTCCTTGACGAGCACCGCGGCGAGCAGGCCGAGCGACTCCAGCAGCAGGCCCCACGAGTCGACCCGCATCCCGAGCGACCACTTGTAGACCGGCGGCGCCAGCGTGCAGGCCAGCGCCAGGGCGGCGCTGACCCCAACCGGGAAGCGCCGCCGCAGCAGCAGGAACAGCACGGGGGCGATCAGCAGGTAGCCGATCAGCGAGGCGACCCGCAGCGCGCGCCCGGGCGCGTCGCCGACCAGCGGGTCGATGCCCGCCGCCAGCACCGGCACGAGCCAGCGGCGCTCGTAGAAGCGCTTGCTGTACTCGACCCAGGCCGGATCGAGCACGCGCGGCTCGTCGGGCTCGTCCTCGATCGCCGCGGTCTGGCGCGCGAGCGGCCCGTCGAACACCAGGCGCGTCGCCTCGGCCTCGTCGTGACCCTGGACGCGAAGGCGCTCGACCTCGTAGAAGAGGCCGTCCGAGTTGGGCTCGTCGAGCTTGACGAACCCGGGCACGGCAGCCACCGCCACCACCGCACCGACGAGCAGGGCGACGATTGCCGTCCGGCGCACCCGGTGAGCATAGGAGCGAGTGTCCCGCGCGGTTGCTAGTCTCGCCGCGAGGTTCCTTTAACCCGGTCCGGAGAGGCCAGGAAGGGGCGGTGACTTGACCGAGAAGACGGTCCTCGACCGCGAGGACGTGCGGCGCACGCTGGTGCGGATCGCACACGAGATCGTCGAGAAGACGGGCGGACAGGGAGTCGCGGTCGTCGGGATCCACCGTCGCGGCGCCGTGCTGGCCGCACGCCTGCGCGACCTGGTGGCCGAGCTCGTCGGCGAGCCCGTGCCGCTCGGCGACATCGACATCAGCTTCTACCGCGACGACTTGGCGCGCCGGGAGCCGACCTCCCAGCCGGTCGTGCACGCGTCGCACATCGACTTCCATGTCGAGGACACCACGATCGTGCTGGTCGACGACGTGCTCTACACGGGCCGCACCGTCCGCGCCGCCATCGACGCGCTGTTCGACTACGGCCGGCCGGAGCGCGTGCAGCTCGCCGTGCTGGCCGACCGCGGCCACCGCGAGCTTCCGATCCGGCCCGACTACGTGGGCAAGAACCTGCCGACCGCTCCGGGAGAGCGGGTCAACGTCCGAGTGGAGGAGGTCGACGGGGTGGACGAGGTGGTCATCGCCGAACACGAACGCGGAAGCCGCGCGGCCGGCCGAGCCGGCCGCTTGGCCACGGAGGACTTGGCATGAGGCGGCATCTGCTGTCGATCGACGACCTCTCGCGCGACGACATCGAGCGCATCCTCGGCCGCGCCGAGAGCTTTGCGGAGGTGTCCGGGCGCGAGATCAAGAAGGTGCCGACGCTGCGCGGCCGCACCGTGATCAACCTCTTCTACGAGGCGTCCACCCGCACGAGCTCGAGCTTCGAGCTGGCCGCCAAGCGGCTCAGCGCGGACCTCGTCACGGTCAAGTCGATCGGCTCGAGCGTCGACAAGGGCGAGTCGCTCAAGGACACGGTCCAGACGCTGTCCGCCTACGACCCGGCCGCGATCGTGATCCGTTCCCCGCACGCGGGTGCGGCCGCACTGGTCGCGCGCGGGGCGCGCGCGTCGGGGATAAACGCCGGCGACGGCAAGCACGAGCACCCGACCCAGGCGCTGCTGGACGTCTACACGCTGCGCGAGCGGCTCGGCTCGCTCGACGGGCTGAACATCTGGATCGTCGGCGACGTCCTGCACAGCCGCGTCGCGCGCTCGGGCATCCTCGCCTTCTCGCGGATGGGCTGCGACGTGACTATCTGCGGGCCGCCGACGCTGATCCCGCGCGGGATCGAGTCGCTCGGCTGCCGCGTCGAGACGACGCTCGACGAGCTCGGCGAGGCGGACGTCTTCTACGCCCTGCGCATGCAGCACGAGCGCATGGACGGCACATTCGTCCCGTCGCTGCG
>JBQGCL010000151.1:0-3922 GCA_052038485.1 Thermoleophilaceae bacterium
GTCGCGATCCAGTTGAAGATCTTGATCCCGGTTGGCACCGCGATCGTGAACGACGCCAGCATGAAGAACGCCAGCACCACGGTCGCGGTCGGCGTGGCGAACATGTGGTGCGCCCAGACCAGCAGGCCGAGGAAGGCGATCGCCACCGTCGACGCCGCGATCGCCCGGTAGCCGAAGATCGGCTTGCGCGCGAACACCGGCAGGATCTCGGAGATCATCCCGAAGGCCGGCAGCACCATGATGTAGACCTCGGGGTGCCCGAAGAACCAGAACAGGTGCTGCCACAGCAGCGGGTCGCCGCCGCCCGTCGGGTCGAAGAAGGCGGTGCCGAAGTGGCGGTCCGTCAGCAGCATCGTCACCGCGGCCGCCACGGCCGGCAGGGCGATGATCAGCAGGTAGCTGTAGACCAGGATCGTCCAGATGAACAGCGGCATGCGGCCCCAGCTCATGCCGGGCGCGCGCATGTTGTGGATCGTGGCGACGAAGTTGATCGCCCCGATCAGCGACGAGATGCCGGTCAGGTGGATCATGAAGATCCAGGCGTCGACGCCGCCGCTCGGCGAGAACGAGTCGTCCGACAGCGGCGGGTACATCGTCCAGCCGGCCTGGGGCGGCTCGAAGAAGAGGCTGCAGTAGAAGGCGACTCCGCCGAACAGCAGCAGCCAGAACGACAGCGCGTTCAGGCGCGGGAAGGCCATGTCGCGCGCGCCGATCATCAGCGGGACGAGGTAGTTGCCGAACCCGGCCAGCACCGGCACGACGAACAGGAAGACCATCGTCGTCCCGTGCACCGTGACGAGGCCGTTGTAGGTCTCGGGGTTGACCAGCGTGCTGTCCGGCTGCGCGAGCTGGAGGCGCATGATCAGCGCCTCCACGCCTCCCAGGATGAAGAACAGGAAGGTCGCGAACAGGTAGAGGATCCCGATCCTCTTGTGGTCGGTCGTCGTCAGCCACGCGAGCCACCCGCGCGGGGCGGGCTTGAGCTCGTGCAGCACGACCTCCGGCCGTGCGATCCCTTGACCTGTTGCCGTTCCGGCTTCCATCAGGGGCTGTCCTTGCCTTCGCGGCCCTTACGCTGCTCGGCGAGCAGCTTGCCGGACTCCTCGATGTCGCTCGCCTGCTGCTCCGCCCACGCCTGGTAGTCCTCGGGCGAGAGGGCCCTGACCCGGGCACGCATGTCCGCGTGGTTGAAGCCGCACAGCTCGGCGCACTGGCCCTCGAAGGTGCGGCCGACCTGGTCGGCGGGGATCTTGAACCAGGTTTCGTTGATGTGGCCGGGCACGCCGTCGACCTTGCCGCCGAGCTTGGGGATCCACCACGAGTGGATCACGTCCGAGGCGGTCACCTCGAGCACGACGGTCGTGTCCACGGGCACCACGAGCGTGTGGTAGCTGAACAGCGTCTGCTTGCCCGGGTAGTCGAAGCGCCACAGGTACTGCTGGCCGTTCACCCTGATCTTCAGGTAGGGGCGGCCGCCGGGGGGTGCGGGCTGGTCGATCGAGGCGAAGCGCGACTGCGACGCCTGGAGACCCTGGGGGCCCGACTCGGGCGGGTTCTCGATGTCGGGCAGGTAGAGGAAGGTGACGACGGTCAGCACGACCAGGATCAGCGCGGCCGCGACCGTCCAGCCCATCTCCAGCGGGGTGTTGCCGCGGATCTGGGCTGCCTCGGGGCCGCGGCGGCGGGCGCGGTAGCGCACCAGCGACCAGAGCAGCGTCCCCTCGACGATCAGGAAGATCACGATCGCGACGTAGAGCGTGATCTTGTAGAGCGTGTCGATGTCGTCGGCGTTCTGCGACCCGCCGGATTCGGGCGTGAAGACGTCGGCCAGCGCCGAAGGCGCTGAGACCAGGAGAGCGAGCAGAGCCGCGGCGAGCGCGGCGAGCATCAGGCGTCGTGGCATGCCGGTGGGCAAGGCGCGCGGATCATATCCGCGCCCAGCGCGGACGCTCCACTTCGTGCCGGATGCCCCTAGGGGGCTCGGTTCTGGACCTCCAGCTCGCGCACACGCAGCCGACCGACCTCGAGCTCCTCGATGCGGAGCTGTTTGATCGTGGCTCTCTTGATCGCCAGGCGACCGATGGCGAGCGCGCCCACCGCAAGCGCGCCCACGGCAAGCGCGCCGACGGCGAGCGAGCCGGTGGCCTTTGCCCCGACGGCCCTCGCACCGGTGGCCGTGGCTGACCGGGACGCCATCAGGCACCCTGGAAGGCCGGCTCGCGCTTTTCCAGGAACGCCAGAGCGCCCTCCTGGAAGTCACGCGTGCGCGCGAGGGCGTGCTGGAGGTCGGCCTCGAGCTGGAGCTGGCCGTCCAGGTCGGGATAGAGCATCCGGTTGAGCGCCCGCTTCGACCCGGCGTACGAGCGCGTCGGGCCGGCCGCCAGCTTCGCGACGAGCGTGTTGGCCTCCTCTAGCAGGCGGTCGTCGGGGTAGACGTAGTTCACGAGCCCCCAGTCGAGCGCCTTTCGGGCTTCGATCCGCTCGCCGAGCAGCGCCATCTGGAACGCGCGCGCCTTGCCGACGGCGGTCGGGACGAACAGGGTCGAGCCGCCGTCCGGCATCAGGCCGATGTTCACGAAGGCCAGGCCGAAGTAGGCGGACTCGGCGGCCAGGACCAGGTCGCAGGCGAAGGCGAGCGACGCGCCGATGCCCACCGCCGGCCCGTTGACGGCGGCGACGACCGGCTTCTCGAGGTGCCGGACGCCGGCGACGATCGGGTGGTAGAGCGTGTTGAGCTCCTTGGCGACGTCGGGCATGCCGTCGTCGGCCACGTCGAAGCCGGCCTTGAGGTCGGCGCCCGACGAGAATCCGCGCCCGGCGCCGGTCACGAGCACCGCCCGGACGGAGGGGTCGGCGGCGTCGACGTCGATCACCTGCTTCAGCTCGCGGCCGAAGTCGGGGTGCCAGGCGTTGAGGGTCTCGGGGCGGTTGAGCGTGATCCGCCCGACGCCGCCGTCCTGCTCCCAGATCAAGTGCTCGTAGCTCATGAGGCAAACCCTACGGCGGCGGCAAGCTCGGCGATACCGGCCGCGATGGCCGGCTCGGCGATGCGGCCGTAGCCCAGCAGCAGCGCGGGCGGGCCGGGTGTGAGGCGATGCTCGGACAGGCCGGACAGCCCGAGGCCGCGCTCCCGGGCGCGCCCGAGGACCGCCTGCTCGTCGGTGTCGGGCGGGAGGTGGACGACGAGGTGGAGGCCGGCGGCGACGCCGGCGGGGCGGGAGCCGGGCAGCTCGGCGGCTAGTGCGGCCACGAGCGTGTCGCGGCGCTTGCGGTAGACGGCGCGGGTGCGGCGCAGGTGGCGGTCGAGCTCGCCGCGCTCGAGGAAGTCGGCCAGCGCGAGCTGCTCGACGACCGGCGTGCCGAGGTCGTCGGTGGCCTTGGCGTCGACGACGCCTTGCGCCAGCCGCTCCGGGGCCACGAGCCAGCCGAGGCGCAGTCCGGGGGCGAGCGTCTTGCTGACCGAGCCGCCGTAGGCGACCAGCTCGGGCGCCAGGCCCTGGACGGCGCCGACCGGGGCGCGGTCGTAGCGGTACTCGGCGTCGTAATCGTCCTCGATCACGAACGCGTCGGTGCGGGCGGCCCAGTCGATCAGGGTGGCGCGGCGCTCCGGCGCGAGCACGACGCCGAGCGGGAACTGGTGGGCGGGGGCGACGAAGGCGGCGTCGGGGGCGAGGCTCTCGAGCAGATCGACGCGCAGGCCGGCCTCGTCGACCGGTACCGGGACGATCTCGAGGCCGTTGGCGCTGAGCTGGTCGCGGCCGGGCTTGTTGGAGGGGTCCTCGACGCCGATCCGGCGACCGCCCTGGGCGACCAGGGCGCGGCAGAGCAGCGCCATGCCCTGAGCCATGCCAGATGTGACGACCAGGCGCTCCGGATCGGCGGCGACGCCCCGAGCACGACCGAGGTAGCGGGCGAGCGCGAC
>JBQGCL010000152.1:0-13365 GCA_052038485.1 Thermoleophilaceae bacterium
GAGGGCGGGGAGGCGGCGGGAGACGGTGCGGCGGCGGGAGGCGGGGAGGCGGCGGGTAGCGGTGCGGCGGCGGGAGGTGGTGCGGCGGGAGGTGGTGCGGCGGCAGGCGGTGCGGCGGCGGGCGGTGGCGAAGGCGCGGAGGGGGGCGTGGCGGCCGGCGGGGAGGCGGGAGGCGCGGGGGAGGCGGCGGGAGGCGCGGACGGAGGCGGGGGTGCGGGCGGTGCGCCGGCGGCGGCTCCCGCTCCGGTCGGCTCCTGGCCGGCCACGGTGAGCTGCATCGTCGTTCGGCCGACGCGGACCGTGTCTCCGAGCGCGAGGGGCTTGGGTTCGCGGATTCGCTCGCCGTTGACGAACGTTCCGTTGGCCGACCCGAGGTCCTCGATCATCAATCCGCTGGGCAGCCGTTTCACCACCGCGTGGCGGCGAGACAGCTCAGGGTCGTCGTTCAAACGGCCCGGACCTTCCTCCGCTCGTCCGATCACGAGCTCGTCGGCCAGTTCGAGGCGGAGCCCGGAAGCCCACCCCTCGGTCACGACCAGCTCCTCCACCGGCCCCGCCGACATCCTCGTCGGGCCAGGCGCCTCCTCGCCCGCCTCGACGGCCAGCTGGGACTGCCCCAACCGCACCACGTCGCCGGGGACCAGCACCCGCGGCTCCGAGATCCGCTCGCCGTTCACGAACGTCCCGTTTGCCGACCCGAGGTCCTCGATCGTCAGCTCCCCGCCCGGCCCGCGGGAAACCGTCGCGTGACGGCGCGACAGCTCCGGGTCGTCGCCCAGGCGCCCGGCATCCACCGACGCGGCCCGCCCGATCAGCAGCTCGCCCTCCACGGAGAGCAGCTCGCCCGGGGCGTATCCCTCGCTCACACGCAGCTGCTCACCCGCCATGCCGCCGAACCCTACGCCTCACCGCACCCACCCGCCAGGCATAGACTCAACCTCATGCCGTCCTGCCCCAACTGCGGCGAGGAAACGCCTGAACGGGCACGCTTCTGCCCGGTCTGCGGCGTCGCCCTCACGGAGGTCCCGACCGCCCAGGGGCTGCGCAAGGTCGTGACGATCGTCTTCTGCGACCTGGTCGGCTCGACTCCGCTCGGCGAGCGGCTCGACCCGGAGACGCTCCGTCAGGTGATCGCCAGCTACTTCGAGGCGATGGCCGAGGCGCTCAAGCGCCACGAGGGCGCCATCGAGAAGTTCATCGGCGACGCCGTGATGGCGGTCTTCGGCACCCCGACCGTCCGCGAGGACGACGCCCTGCGCGCGGTCCGCGCCGCCGCCGAGATGCGCAGCGCGCTCGCCGAGCTCAACGACCGGCTCGAGGAGCGCTGGGGCGTGCGGCTCGAGGCCCGCACGGGCGTCAACACCGGCGAGGTGATCACCGGCGACCCCAAGCGGGGCGAGGGCTTCGTGAGCGGTGACGCCGTCAACGTCGCCGCCCGCCTCGAGCAGGCGGCGCCGCCCGGAGAGATCTATCTCGGCGAGCAGACGCTCGAGCTCGTCCGCGACGCCGTCACCGTCGAGGCCGTCCCGCCGCTCGACCTCAAGGGCAAGAGCGAGCCGGTGCCCGCCTACCGGCTCGTCGAGGTCGCCGACCAGGTGGCCCAGCCCGGGCGCCGGCTCGGCTCCCCGCTGGTCGGCCGCGAAAGTGAGCTCGAGCTGCTGCGCGCCGCGTTCGACCGGGCCGTCTCGGGAAGGACCTGCGAGCTGGTAACCCTCGTGGGCCCGGCCGGTATCGGCAAGTCGCGCCTGGCCGAGGATTTCGGCGCCGCGCTCGGGACGCACGCCAGAGTCGTCACCGGCCGCTGCCTCTCCTACGGCGAGGGCCTCACCTTCTGGCCGCTGCGCGCGATCGTCGAGGGACTGGTCGGCACCGCCGACGACGAGACCTCCGGCCAGGCCCAGGCGCGCATCGCGAGCCTGGTCGAGCAGGACGATGAGTCCGCCACGATCGTGGAGCGGCTCGCCGGCGCGCTCGGCCAGTCCGAGACCGCCGCCTACCCGGCCGAGACCTTCTGGGCCGTCCGCAAGCTGTTCGAGGCGGCCGCTCGCGAGCGCCCGCTGGTGATCCTGTTCGAGGACATCCACTGGGCGGAGCCGACCTTCCTCGACCTGATCGAGCATCTGGCCGGCGCGCTCGAGGGCGTGCCGGTGCTGCTCGTCGCGGCCGCCCGCACCGACCTGTTCGACGTCCGGCCCGACTTCGCCGGCGCTGTCGAGGGCTCCGTCCGGCTCGAGCTGCACCCGCTCAGCCCCGCCGAGAGCCGGCGCCTCGTCGAGCACCTCGTCGGCGACCCGGGCACCGCCGCCGACCTGCCCGACCGTGTCTTCGCCGGCGCCGAGGGGAACCCGCTGTTCGTCGAGGAGCTGGTGCGCATGGTGGTCGACGAGCGCCACCTCGACGTGCCGCCGACGATTCACGCGCTGCTGGCCGCGCGCCTCGACCGGCTCGAGCCCCCCGAGCGCGCCACGCTCGAGGCCGCATCGGTGGTGGGCAGGTCGTTCAGCGGCGGCGCCGTCGCCGAGCTGGGCCGCGGCGGCGACCGCGCCGAGCTCGACGAGCGCCTCTCGGCGCTGATCCGCAAGCAGCTGATCGAGCCCGACGGCGGGCGCTTCGCGGGCGAGGACACCTACAGCTTCACCCACATCCTCGTGCGCGACGTCGCCTACCAGGGCATCCTCAAGGGCAAGCGCACCGAGCTGCACGCGCGCTTCGCGGACTGGCTCGAGCAGGTCGCCGGCGAGCGCGCCAACGAGTACGAGGAGATCCTCGGCTACCACCTCGAGCGCGCCCACCGCTACCTGACCGAGCTCGGCCCGATCGACGACCAGGGCCGCCGGCTGGGCGCCAAGGCCGCGGCGCGGCTTGGCTCGTCCGGCGGCCGTGCGCTCGCCCGCGGCGACATCAGCCCCGCCGTCAGCCTGCTCGAGCGCGCCGTCTCGCTGCTCGACGAGGAGGATCCCGCCCGCCGCGACCTGACGGTCAAGCTCGGCATCGCCCTGGCCGAGTCCGGCCAGCTCTCGCGCGCCGACGCGATCCTCCACGACCGCATCGAGGCAGAGCGCCGCGGCAGCGCCTACGTGATCTTCCAGGACGGCGGCGGCAAGCAGCAGGTCATCACGCTCGACGACGGCGGCACCGTCAGCGTCGGCCGGCGCACCGAGAACGACGTGGCGTTGTCCTGGGACCAGGAGGTCTCGCGCGAGCACGCGCAGCTGCTGCGCTCCGGCGAAGGCTGGACGCTCGTCGACGTGGGCTCGCGCAACGGCTCCTACCTGAATGGCCAGCGCGTCAGCGGCCGCCACCCGCTGCGCGACGGCGACGTGCTCCGCTTCGGCGACACGGTCGTGCTGTTCCGCGCGCCCGCCGGCGAGCAGCGCCACCAGGTCTCGCTCGCGCCCGACCAGGTCACCTACATGGGCACTCGCCCGCCCCAGCCGCCGGAGGGATAATCGGGCCGTGTCCCCGAACTCCGTAGCCGAGCTGAAGGCGCGCACCGAGGCCGAGCGCGACGGACGGCCCTTCCTGCTCTACCGGGACGGCCAGGACAACCAGCAGCTGTTCTTCCTCGACACCACCCAAGCCTCCGTCGGCCGCCGCGACTCGTCCGACCTGGTGCTCGACTGGGACGAGCAGGTGTCCCGCCTTCACGCTCAGTTCGAGCGCGTAGACGCCGACTGGACGATCGTCGACGACGGCCTGTCGCGCAACGGGACGTTCGTCAACGGCGAGCGCCTGACCGGGCGTCGTCGCCTCGAGGACGGCGACAGCGTGCGGTTCGGCGGCACCACGATGATCTTCCGATCGCCCCAGCTGGACGACCAGCAGGGAACGGCGGTCGCCAGCCAGATCCCGACCGCCGTGGACCTGTCGACGACCCAGCGGCGCGTGCTCGTGGCGCTCTGCCGCCCCTACAAGGACGGCACCGCCTTCGCGACTCCGGCGACCAACCAGCAGGTCGCCGACGAGCTGTTCCTGTCGGTCGATGCGGTCAAGACCCACCTGCGCGTCCTGTTCGCCAAGTTCGGCATCGAGCAGCTGCCCCAGAACCAGAAGCGCATCCGTCTCGTCGAGCGTGCCTTCTACGCCGGCATCATCACCGAGCGCGATCTCTAGGTGCTGGCCCCGGGAACCATCATCGCCGGGTACGAAGTCGAGACGGTCGTCGGCTCGGGCGGCCTCGGCGTGCTCTACCGGGCGCGCCAGATCCGTCTGGACCGGCCGGTCGCGCTCAAGCTCGTCGAGCCCGAGGTTGCCGCCGACCCGGTCGTGCGCGAGCGCCTGCGTCGCGAGGCGAGGACGGTCGCGGCGCTCGACCACCCCAACGTCGTGCCGCTCTACGAGGCCGGCGAGGACAACGGCACGGTCTTCATCGCCACGCGCTGGGTCGAGGGCACCGAGCTCGGCGCGCTGATCCGCGAGGGCGGCCCGCTCGAGCCGCGCCGGGCGGCGCGCATCGCGGCGCAGATCGCCTCGGCGCTCGAGGTCGCCCACGAGAAGGGACTCGTCCACCGCGACGTCAAGCCGTCCAACGTGATCGTCACCGCCGAGGACCACGTCTACCTGACCGACTTCGGCCTCACCAAGCGGGCCGGCTCGGCGTCCGGGTTCACGGGCGCGTCGGCGATGCTCGGCACGATCGACTACGTCGCCCCCGAGCAGATCGAGGGCGGCGAGCCGGACGCGCGCGGCGACGTCTACGGCCTTGCCTGCGTGCTCTACGAGATGCTCACCGGAGCCGCCCCGTTCGCGGGCGAGACAGGCGGCATGGCCAAGATGTGGGCGCACCTCAACGCCGACCCGCCGTCGGTGCTGGAAAAGCGCTTCGACGTGCCCGACGCGCTCGACGCCGCGGTCCGGGCCGGGCTCGCCAAGCGCCCCGACGGGCGCCCGAGCGCGGCCGCCTTCGCCGCCCAGGTGCTGTCAGCAGTCGGCGAGCGCTAGCCGCAGGCGTTCAGCAGGTCCGACGTCAGCATCACCCGGCCGAGCGCGACCCAGGCGGAGCCGTAGTAGGTCGGGTCGCGCCCGTCGAGCGACTCGGCGGCGTCGAGCAGCTTGTTCATGTCCTTGGTCTTGCCGGCCGCCTTGGCGGCGCCGGCCGCGGCGACCAATCCCATCGCGTGCTTGGTACCGCCGCTCGGCGAGCCGTCGATGTTGTGCTCGACCACGATGTCGGCCGGCTTCTGACCCTCGAAGGCGGGCCAGGCCTTGGCGGCGATCCGCTGGCCGGCCGGGTCGGGGTCCTCGGCGAAGCGCACCAGCGTGCGGGCGGCGTCGAAGCCGAACGTCGGCGTGCCGCCGGGGTTGTCGGGCGTGCCGATCGGTACCGGCTTGTCGCCCTTCACCTGCGCCCAGTCGGGCGGCAGGCTGCCCTCGGACGGCATCAGCAGCTCGGTGACCGAGCGCGCGCCCGCCGACAGGCTGCCCCACTGCCCGTCGCCGGTCTCGTTTCCGAGCAACGCGAAGGTGGCCGGCGAGAAGTAGCTCGCGTTGAGCACGATCGGGTTGCGCGCCCACGGCCCGGCGACGAGCACCGGCGAGCCCTGGAACGAGGAGGTCTCCAGGGACAGGATCGCGCTGGCGAGCTTCAGAGCCTCGTCCCTCAGCTCCGGGCGCTTGAACCGGCACGAGGCCACCAGCAGCGCCCGGGCCGCGTCGACGTCGGCGTCCGAGGCCGGCTCGGGATCGGTGACCTTGCCGTTCGCCCACAGGAACGAGATCAGCCCGTCCGGGCGGACGAGGTTGTCCTTCGTCCACTTCCAGATCGTGTCGAAGCGCTGCTCGTCGCCGATCGCGGCGGCCAGCAGCATTCCGTAGGCCTGGCCCTCGCCGACGGTGTCGTCGCCCTGGTCGATGCGGCGCACGCGGCCGTCCTCGGCCACATACCTGTCGAGGAACGCGTTCGAAGCGCGGTCGGCAGCGCTGGCCGGAGCGCTCGACTTGCCGTCGCCGGAGGAACCCGAGTCCGACCCGCCGCCGCAGCCCACAACGAGCAAGGCCACGCCCCCGGCGAGGGCGAGCGCCAGCAACACGACGAGCAGCTCTCGCACGCGTCTCAGGCCGCGACCTCGGCGAGCTCGGGCGACTCGCGATCGGGGACGGGCGGCTTGGCAAGCGCCGGCCAGCAGCCGGTCATCAGGATCGAGACGTGTACGGCGGCGAAGCACACGTTGTTGAGCGTGGCGGCGTCCTGGGCTTTGATCAACCCGTAGATGCTCACGCCGACAAGGATCGCAACCACCACCAGGGCCGGCATGACCGCGCTCGGCTGGCGTGCCGCGGCGCCCTTCTTGGGAGTCACCACGAACGAGCCCTCCTTGCGCAGCACCGTGTAGACGGTGGACAGGCAGTGGATCCAGAAGTTCGCCGCGGCGAGCGCGAACGCCGCGAACGTGTACGAGCCCGCGCCGGCCAGCGCGGCCGTGGAGAGCGCCACGGCGAAGTAGGGCGCGAAGTGGAGTAGGAACTCGGGCGCGGTGATGCCGTCGATCGGCTGGCCGCCGGTGAGCAGCCGGATCACCGGGAAGCTCATGTAGATCAGCACGGTCCAGCCGGACAAGAAGTACGAGGCCGACAGCACGTACTGGACCTTGAGCTTGAGCGGCAATCGCGCCCGCAGCGCCCGCGGCAGACCGGACAGGCAGCCGCGCGCCCAGCGCTGCTGCTGGGAGACGTAGGCCGCCATGTCCTCGGGGCCGAGCCCGCGCGACAGCACGTCCGGCACGTAGACCGACTTCCAGCCCTTCTCGTGGAGCCAGATCGACAGCTCGTAGTCCTCGGTCAGCGAGTTGGTCGGGAAGCCGCCGACGCTCTCGAACGCCGAGCGCCGGAACAGAACGTTGGTGCCGCAGCAGAAGACCGAGTCGAGCCCGTCCTTACCGCGCGCGATGGCGCCGAAGAAGAGGGCCTGCTGCGACCAGGAGGCGGCGGCGACTCGGTTCTGGTCCGCGTTGGCGTAGTACTGCGGCGTCTGGACGAACGCGACCGCCGGGTCCTCCATGTAGCCGAGCGTCGCCTCGAGGAAGGCTGGGTCGGCCACGTGGTCTGAGTCGAACACGGCGATGAACGGCGCGTCGGTCAGCCCGAGCGCGTGGTTGATGTTGCCCGCCTTGGCACCGGTGTGCTCTTCGCGGCGGATGTAGCCGACGCCGTAGCGCGCGGCCAGGTCGCGCATCGCGTCGTCGTTGCCGTCGTCGAGCACCCAGACGCGCACCTCGGCGCCGCGCAGCCCAGCGGCGGCGGCCACGGTCAGGTCGACGATGTCGACCGGCTCCTTGTAGACCGGCACGAACACGTCGACGGCGTAGCGCTGGCTGGGCGCATTCGGCGGCCGCACGCGCTCGCTCGCGCAGGTCCACCAGAAGCCCATCGCCTGGATCATGTTGAAGATCTCCGCCGCGATCAGCAGCCCGTACAGGTAGGGCGTGCCGATCCGGTCGGGGTTGAGCAGCCAGCCGAAGTACCAGACCGCGAGCGGCAGACCGATCAGCGCCATCAGGCGCACGCGCGTCTTGACGCTCACGTTGGTCGGCACCGGCTGCCACGCGACCTTCCTCAGGCGCACGTCCCACGGGCGGCTGCTCATCGGAACTCCCACACCTTCGTCTGGGGCGTCTCGAACTCGGCCAGCAGCCGGCGCTGGAAGTCGAGCTTGCCGACCACGCGGTTGGTCCGGTCGAAGAACAGGTCGTTGTCCTGGAAGGAGGCGATCACGATGACGGGGCTGCCCTCCTTGCGCTTCGGGACGCCCTTGCGGAGCGGCTGCCGGCGCAGCTCGGGTGCGTAGTAGTCCAGCACGTAGCGCATGTCGGGGGGCTCGTAGAGGACGAGCGCGTTCGGTCCCGCGTCCTCCTGGATCTGCTCGAGGGCCCCGCGGAAGTCGTACAGGCGCGGGTTGTCGTCGTTGGTCTGCTGGTCGACCAAGCCGAGCAGGAGCGTGAACAGCACGATGCCGACGGCCGCCATGCGCGCCTGCGGGTTGCGGATCCAGCCCGTCACGAGCCGCGCGATCAGCAGGAACAGGAGCGGGATCGCGACGATGAAGTAGCGCACCTCGAACAGGTCGCGGTCGTAGATCGCCACGCCGATCAGCAGCACGATCGGCGTGATCGCCGCGACCGCGAGGATGTTCGTCTGGCGAGAGCCGCCGCGCCCGAGCAGCAGCAGCGACAGCAACAGCAGCAGCGGCCAGCCGGCCGCGAGCAGCTCGGTGATGTTGTCGGGGTGGTAGCCCCAGAGCGCCCAGGCCATGTTGGACACGACCGCGTAGAAGGAGAGGGAGTCGTAGGTGCCGCTCGGCGAGCCGAACGCCGCTTCGGTGGAGTCGAACTGCTTCTGGGCGAACGTGAGCAGCGGGACCAGCTGGATGATCAGCACGGCGAGCGAGTAGAGGAAGCCGAGCAGCATCGCCCGGTTGGGCTCGCCGGTGCGCTGGCGGTGGATCAGCACACCGACCCAGATCAGCTGCTGCACGATGATCAGCAGCAGGCCGAAGTAGTGCGACCACAGCAGCGCGGCCGTGGCGAGGATGTAGGCCGCCCAGTTGCCCATGCTCGGGTTGCGGATCGCTCGCAGCTGCGTCCACAGCGCGAGCAGCCCGAACAGCTCCACGAACGCGTACATGCGGGCTTCCTGCGAGTACCAGATCAGCAGCGGCGAGGCGGCTCCGAAGGCCGCGGCGACCAGGCCGGTGCGGCGGTCGTACAGCTCGCGGCCGAGCAGGTAGAGCGCCGGGATCGCGAGCGTGCCGGCCACGATCGACGGGATCCGCACGGCCATCTCGCCGTCGCCGAAGGCTTTCACGGTCAGCCACAGGACGAGGTGATGGAGCGGCGGGTGACGATCGCCGTACTGGAGGTTCTCGAACAGGTCGTGGATGCTCAGGTGCGCTTGGTGGACGCTGATCGCCTCGTCCAGCCAGATGCCGCGCGGCACCAGCAGGCGCAGCGCAAGCCCTGCCGCGGTGACCGCCAGCAGGCCCCAGAGCGCGACGTTCTTCGTCGTGTCCGGCTCACCGCGGCGGGGCAGTCTGCCGCGCGGTCCGAACAGGTCGGCTTCGCGGGCGCCACGGAGTCGCCGCCAAAGGTTCCCGCCGTGCGGCTTGACCGTTTGCACGCGGCGCGACTCTACCTCGGTTACGCTGCGCGCGTGAACAGCGGGGGCGCGGATTTTCTGGATCTTCTCGGGCGCCTGGCGCTGTTCGTCGACCTGCCCACCGACGAGCTCGAGCAGATCGCCGCGAAAGCCGAGGAGGTCTCGTTCCGCGAGGGCGAGTGGATCATCCGCCAGGGGGATCCGCAGTCGGCCGTCTACGTGATCGTCGACGGCGAGGTGGCGGTCGTGATCGACGACGAGGACCGGCGCGTCCTGTCGAAGGGCAGCTTCTTCGGTGAGGTGGCCGTGCTGCTCAAGGAGCCGGCGAGCGCGTCGATCGTCACCAGGACGCCGGTCACCTGCCTCGTCATCCAGGGTGACGGGATCCAGGACTTCCTCGTCGCCCACCCGCTCGTGACGTACCGGATCCTCAAGGCCGAGGCCCGCCGGCTCAAGACCGCATCCGAGTGGCGCACGTGAGGGAGAACGCGCTCGCGGGCGGCGGGCTGCCCGGTTACCTCCCGATCGCCGAGCACGGGATCATCGGCGACCTCCACACCTCCGCGCTGGTCGGCACCGACGGCACGATCGACTGGTACTGCTGCCCGCATTTCGACTCGCCGAGCGTGTTCGGCGCGATCCTCGACCGACAGCGCGGCGGCTACTACCGGATCGCGCCGGCGGGCGACAACTGGACGCCGAAGCAGCTCTACTTCCCGGACACCAACGTCCTGATCACGCGCTTCCTCACGCGCGAGGGCGTTGGCGAGGTGCAGGACTTCATGCCGGTGCACGACGCACCCGGCAGCATCTTCCGGCACCGGCTGATCCGGCGCGTGCTGGGCGTGCGCGGCGAGCTGACCTTCCGCGTGGAGGTCGAGCCGCGCTTCAACTACGGGCGCGACCCGCACTCGATCGTCTTCCACGAGAACGGCGTCGTGTTCAGGTCCGAGGGGATGTCGCTCGCACTCGAGACGTCGGCGCCGTTGACGCTGCGCGAGACCGGCGTGTCGTGCGAGATCACGCTGCCGGCCGGGGAGAGCGTGACGTTCGTGCTGGAGCGCGTGCCCGACGACTACGTGCCGCGGCCGTACTCGGAGGCCGAGACGCGCGAGGCGTTCGACCGCACGATCGAGTACTGGCGCCGCTGGCTCGCCAAGTCGCGCTACCAGGGGCGCTGGCGTGAGGTCGTGCACCGCTCGGCGCTGACGCTGAAGCTGCTCACCTACCGGCCCACCGGCGGGATCGTGGCGGCGCCGACGACCAGCCTGCCCGAGCACCTCGGCGGCGGGCGCAACTGGGACTACCGGTACACCTGGATCCGCGACGCCGCGTTCTCTCTGTACGCGCTGCTGCGGCTCGGCTTCACCGAGGAGGCCGCGGCGTTCATGGACTGGCTGCGCGAGCGCTTCCGCGAGCCGCGCACCGGGGAGACCGGCCCGCTCCAGATCATGTACGGGATCGACGGTCGCTCGGAGCTCGAGGAGGAGGTCCTCGACCACCTGGAGGGGTACCGCGGCTCGGCGCCGGTGCGGATCGGCAACGGCGCCGCCGAGCAGCTGCAGCTCGACATCTACGGAGAGATGATCGACTCGCTCTACTTCTACAGCCGCCACGGCTCGCCGATCGACCACGACTCGTGGACCGATCTGTGCCGGGTGATCGACTGGGTCTGCGAGAACTGGGACCAAGCCGACGAGGGGATCTGGGAGGCCCGCGGGGAGCGTCAGCACTACACCTACTCGCGGCTGATGTCGTGGGTGGGGCTCGACCGCGCGGTGCGGATGTCGCTCGACCGCGGGCTGCCGGCCGAGCTGGCCAAGTGGCAGGCCTCGCGCGACCAGATCTACCACCAGATCATGGCCCAGGGCTGGCACCCCGAGCGCCAGGCGTTCGTCCAGCACTACGACACCGAGTTCCTCGACGCGGCGGTGCTGCTGATGCCACTCGTCAACTTCGTGGCGCCGACCGACAGGCGCTGGCTGTCGACGCTCGACGCGATGGGCGAGGAGCTGGTCTCGGACAGCCTCGTCTACCGCTACAACGTCGAGGCGTCGCCGGACGGGCTCGAGGGCGAGGAGGGCACGTTCTCGATCTGCACGTTCTGGTACGTCGAGGCGCTGGCGCGGGCTGGGCGCGTGGACGAGGCGCGGCTGGCCTTCGAGAAGATGCTCACCTACGCGAACCACCTCGGGCTGTACTCCGAGGAGATCGGGCTCACCGGCGAGGCCCTGGGGAACTTCCCGCAGGCCTTCACTCACCTGGCGCTGATCAGCGCGGCGTTCTACCTGGACCGCGAGCTCGGCTAGCCGCCTAGCGCTTGCCCGGGTCGATGCGGGTGACCGTGTCGCTCCCGTTGTTGGAGACCCAGAGCGACTTGGCGCCGTACGCGAGCCCGACCGGAGTCTGGCCGACCTTGATCGGCGCTCCAGCCACCTTGAACGTCTTCGGGTCGATGCGCACGACGGTGCCGTCGGTCTCGTTGACGACCCAGAGGTAGCCGCCGGCCGCTGCCATCTCCTTGGGCTTGTTGCCGACCGCGATCGGCGGGCCGACCTTCGCGCCCGATTGCGGATCGAGGCGCTGGACCGTGCCGCTCTCGATGGCGCTGGAGACCCAGATGAACCCGAACGCCTCGAAGACAGCCCGGATGTTCCTGCCGACGCCCTCGGTGACGCCGACCTGCGCCCCCGTCTCCGGGTCGAGGCGGGTGACGCTGTTGCCGAAGCTGTTGGTCACCCAGACGAAGTTCTTGCCGGCGAGGATGCCGATCGGCTTCCTGCCGACCTGGATGGCGGGCTGGGGGGTGCCGGAGATGAGGTCGATGCGGGTGACGCTGTCGGAGTCGCCGTTGGCGACCCAGAGGGAGCTCTTGCCGAGGGAGAGGCCCTCGGGTCCTTGGCCGACGGCGAACTCCTTGGAGGCGCCGGGGTCGCCCTCCTCGAATCGGGTGACCGTGCCGTCGTCGGTGTTGGCGACCCACACGACGCCGTCCCGGGCCTCGACCTCGTCGGGATTGGTGCCGACCGGGATCGGGTCGCCGATCGGCTCATCGGTGTCGGTGTCGATGCGGACGAGCGCGTTGCCGCGCGAGTTCGAGACCCAGACGCGGTTGCCGTCGACGGCGATGCCGTCGGGTCCGTCGCCGGCGGGGATGGCCTTGGCGAGCACCTTCGGAGCGGCGGACTGGCCGCCTTGCCCGCCGCCGCCTTTGTCGTTGCCGCCATCGCCGGTCTGGTCGCTGAAGGACTGGCCGCCGCCGCCACCGTCGTCGCCGCCGCTGTCGAAGACCCCGGCGGCCGCGAGGGTGACGGTGACCCCGACGATGAGCGCGGCCGCGAGCAGGATCGGAAAGACGCCGGAGCGCCGCGGAGCGCGCGGCGCGGGAGCGCCGGCGGGCGGGGTCGCGACGGGAGGCGGCGAAGCGGCGGGCGGCGAAGCGGCGGGCGGCGGCGAAGGGGCGGGCGCCGAAGGGGCGGGCGGCGAAGCGGCGGGCGGGGAGGCGGGCGGCTGCCCGCTCGGCGGAGCGGCGGCGGCCGGTGCGGCGGCGGCCGGCGGGGGCGCGGCCGGTGGCGGCGAGAGCTCGGTCGCTCCCGGGGTCGCTTCGGGCTTCGCGATCTCCGTTGGTGGGGCTGCCAGGCCGGTTGCCAGGCTGCGTTCGGGTTGCGAGGGGTCGTTTCCCGTCAGCGCCGCCCGGGCGGCGCGGCCCAGGTCGCCGGCGGAGGGGTAGCGCTCGTCTGCGTCCTTCGCGAGCGCTCGCGCGATCACCGCGTCCAGGGCCGGCGGCGTCCCGGGTGCCGTATCGCTCGCGCTCGGCGGTGGGTCGTGCAGCTGCGCGTACATCTTCGCGACCTCGCTGTCGCGGTCGTAGGGCGCCCTCCCGGTCAGCGCGTGGAAGAGCAGGCATCCGAGCGCGTACACGTCGGTTCGCGCATCGGCGCGCTCTCCCTTGATCTGCTCGGGCGGCATGTAGTCGGGCGTCCCCACGAACGCCCCGGTGCGGGTCAGCCCCGTCTCCGAGCCGGCCCGCTTGGTCAGGCCGAAGTCGGTCAGGTAGACGTGCTCCTGACCGTGCGCCGTCGTCAGCATCACGTTGGCCGGCTTCACGTCGCGGTGCACCAGGCCGCCCTTGTGCGCCGCGTCGAGCGCGGCCGCCACCTGCTCCGCGATGGTCACCGCCCGCTCCGGCTCGAGGTGACCCTCGGACAGGATCACCGACCGCAGGTCGGTCCCCTCGACCCAGCGCATCGCGATGAACAGGCGGCCGTCCGACTC
>JBQGCL010000153.1:0-6791 GCA_052038485.1 Thermoleophilaceae bacterium
GGCCGCGGGGGGGGTTGTGTGTTTGGCACGGGGGGGCGAATCGGGGGGGGGGGTCTTGACCGTGGGGGTGTTGTGGCGCTGGTTGGGCTACACGGCGGCCGTGCTCGAGTTCGTCTCCGAGGGAGCACCGCCCGGCGAGCCGTATTTCGCGCCGGCCAAGCTGCGCCCCTACACGGAGGAGGTCGGGGCCGACCCGGGCAAGCTGCGCGTGGGCCTGATGACCGCGCCGCCCGGCGGGCAGTACGAGGCGCACCCGGACTGCGTGGCGGCGGCCGAGGCGGCGGCGCGGGCGCTGGAGGGACTCGGCCACTCGGTCGAGGTCGCGCACCCGGCGGCGCTCGACGACGAGGGTTACATCCCGCAGTTCCTGATCCGCTGGACTGCCGGGGTGGCGGCCGGGCTCGACTTCTGGAGCATGCGCACCGGCAAGCAGATCACGCAGGCAGACGTCGAGCCGCTGACCTGGGCGCTCGCCGAGCAGGGTTGGAGCAACTCCGCGGCGGCTTTCGTCGCGTCGCTCGGCTACGCCCAACTGGTGGCGCGCGGCGTGCTGCGCTGGTGGCAGGACTACGACCTGCTGCTGACGCCGACGATGGCGGTGCCGCCCGCGGAGCTCGGCACGATCGGGACGGGCCACGAGGAGAACCCGTTCGCGCCGATCGAGCGGGCGATCCCCTACGCGGCGTTCACGGCCGGCTTCAACGCGACGGGACAGCCGGCGATCTCGCTGCCGCTGCACTGGTCACAGGACGGCCTGCCGATCGGCGTGCAGCTGGTCGGCGACCTGGGCCGAGAGGACCTGCTGCTACGGGTTGCCGCGCAGCTCGAAGAGGCGGTGCCGTGGGCCGAGCGGCGCCCGCCGACCTTCGCGGCCGCGTAGGCGACCGGCCGACGCTCCGCGGGGGCCCGGGGGAGCGAGCCCCCGGATGCTTACCCGCCCCAGAGCTTCGTCGCGCCGGTCGCCTCCAGCAGGCCGGCCCGCAGCCATGGGCTGATCGCGGGGCCGTCGGGAGCCGGCGGCGGCGCGGTGTCGCGCAGGAACTGCTCGATCGCGGCGGCGATCGCGGCGGCCTCCTCGGGTGAGGCCGTTCCCTCCACCTCGATGCGCGGGCGCGGCGGGTGCTGCTTTCCGTTGCGGCTCACGGGCTGGGTAGCGTATCGGCGGTGCCCGAGCTGGCCGTCTTCGACGAGCAGTCCGTGTTCGCCGCGATCTCGCCGGGCGAGGCCATCGAGCGCGTGCGCGAGGGCTTCGTCGAGTACGCGTCCGGCCAATGGCAGATGCCGCCCAAGACCTACCTCGACGTTCCTCCGGCCGGTGACTTCCGCGCGATGCCCGCCAAGGGCGGCGGGCTCGCGATCCTGAAGTGGGTCACCTCGTTCCCGCGCAACCCGGAGGCGGGGCTGCCGGTGGTGATGGGGATGATCTGCGTCTCCTCGGCCGAGGACGGCAGGCCGCTCGCGCTCGTCGACGTGCGAGCGGTGACCGCCTTGCGGACCGGCGCCGTCGCCGCGCTGGCGGCGCAGGAGCTTGCCCGCGAGGACGCGCGCAGCGTCGGCATCGTCGGCTGCGGGCTCCACGGCGCCTGGGCGGCGCGCTGCCTGGCCGCGGCCGAGTACGGCCCGGGCGTCTGCTTCGACCCGGACCCGGAGGCCGCCGGCCGGCTGGCGGGCGAGCTCGGCTGGGACGCCGGGTCGCGGGAGGACGCGCTGGCCTGCGACGTGGTCACCTGCGTCACGCCCGGGTACGAGCCGGTCGTGCTCGAGTCCGATCTGCGTCCCGGCCTTCACCTCAACATGCTCGGCGCCGACGGCCCCGGCAAGGCCGAGGCGGAGGTCGCCGCCGTCGCGAAGGCAGAGCTGTTCTGCGACGAGTGGGAGCAGGCCAGCCACGGCGGCGAGCTGACCGGTGCGGTCGAAGCGGGCCTGGTCACGCGCACCGGCGTGCGCCAGCTCGGCGACGTGCTCACCGGCGCGGAGCCGGGCCGCTCGAGCACGGAGGCGGTCACGCTGTTCGACTCCACCGGCCTCGCCATCCAGGACCTGGCGGTCTGCCTGGCGCTGCTCGGCGCGCAGCGCGCGGGGCTTGTCGAGACGCGCGCGGTCAGGCTCTAGCCGGGCACGGGGCTCGCCGATAGGAGTGCAAATGGCGCGAATCCTGCTCACCTTCACCGCCCTGCTCAGCGTCGTCGTCCTCGCCGCGGGCTGCGGCAACGACGGCTCGTCCGGCTCGTCGGGCGCCGCTTCGCTCGCCCCCGCCGGCGCCGTCATCTACGGCGAGGCCACGCTCGACCCGAGCGACGAGCAGCAGGACGCGATCGACGCATTGATCGAGAGGTTCCCCGGCGAGAGCAGCGCCGCCGAGCGCATCCGCGGGCTGCTCGAGAAGGCCTTCAGCGAGTCGGAGACCGGGCTCTCGTACGGCGAGGACATCGAGCCGTGGCTGGGCGACCGGGCCGCCTTCTTCGTGTCCTCCTTCGGCCCCGGCAGCGATGCGAGCGCGGCCTTCATGCTCGCCACCGACGACGAGGGCAAGTCGCGCGACGCGATCGAGAAGGCGGCGAAGGCCAACGACGGCAAGCCGGTCTCCTACAAGGGGCACGACTACTACGCGATCTCCGACGGCGCGGCGGGCGTGGTCGACGGCTGGGTCGTGCTCGGCAGCGAGCAGGGCCTCAAGGCGGCGATCGACACCGCCGAGGGCGGCGCTCCGCTCGAGGACGACGACTCGTTCACGCGGACGCTCGACGACGCCCCGGACGATCGGCTCGGCTTCGTGTACTTCAACACGCCGGCGTTCGCCAAGCAGCTCCAGAAGTCGAGTGCGGGCTTCGGGCTCGGGCCGTTCGCGGACCTGTTCAAGGATCCCGTGCTGGCGACCGTCAACGTCAACGACAGCGGCGTACGGATCGAGGCGACGCTGCCGGAGTCGCTCAGCTCGGCCTTCCCGATCATCGGCGCCAGCGGCGGTGCCGCGGCCGAGCTGCCGGCGGACTCCTGGCTGGCGCTCGCGCAGCCGGACCTGGGCAAGACGATCTCCTACTTCGTCGACACCTTCGGCGCCATCGCCGGCGGGCGCGACATGCTCGCGCAGCAGCTGAAGGGCGCGACCGGGCTCGACCTCGACAAGGACGTGATCGCCTGGATGGGCGACTGGCGCCTGTTCGTGAGCGGCACGTCCGTCGACCAGCTCAGCGGGGCGCTCGTGGTCGACACGACCGACGAGGCCGCCTCCGCGCGCTTCATCGCCGCGATCGCGCGGCTGGCGAGCAAGAGCGACGAGGGTCAGGTGACGCGCCGTGAGGGCGGCGTGACCTTCCGCTCGGACGACATCCCCGAGCCGATCCAGCTCTTCCAGCGCGACGGCAAGGTCGTGCTCGCCTACGGCGACCGCGCGGCGGCGGCCGCGTTCGACCCTGGCGAGAAGCTCGGCGACAGCCAGGGCTACAAGGACGCCCAGGCCGCGCTCGGCGGCGACTACGATCTCAGCCTGTACCTCAGCTTCGAGCAGATCGTCGAGCTGGTCGACTCAACCGGAGCCGGCGACGACGAGGGCTGGCGGAAGATCAAGCCCTATCTGGAGCCGCTGGGCGCGCTCGCGGTCGGCGCCGAGAAGGACGGCGACAAGGTGCGCACGGCCCTCGGCATCAGCGTCAGGTAGCCGCGACCGTCTCCCCGCGCCGCTCGGCGAACACGCGCTCGGCGTAGGCGTGGCCGGCCTCGAGGTCGCCCATCGCCATCCCGGCGATGTCGCCCAAGGTGACGATCCGGCCGGCGCCGCCCCAGGTTCCGTCGGGCACCTCGGGGGTGAAGACCCAGACGCGCATCGGGTCGCGCGGGTAGGCGCCCTGCTCGGCGTCGAGCACGGCCTCGGTGATCGCCTCGACGATCGCCTGGCGCCGCTCGGGGTTGAACTGGCCCTCGGGGACGGAGGCGACGAAGCGGTAGCGCGGGGCGTCGGCGGGAGCCCCGGCGACGTAGACGGTCTCCGGGCGCGTGACGAACACCCAGGCGATCGAGCGGACCGTCTCGTTGGTGGGGTCGGCACCCTCGTGCTCGATCAGGATGTCGGTCAGCCTGGCGATCAGGTCGCGCTCGGCCTGCTCGGTCAGCGCGCCGGCGGGGATGTGGGCATCGAGCTGCGGCATGGGGGCCTCCGTCAGAGTGAGTTGCGTAACACAACCCACCCTAACGGACGGAGGCGCCCAGGTCGAGCCCGGTCAGGAGGCGTAGGCCGGGCGGGCCAGCCGGGCTGACGATTTCGCGGTCAACCGCAGGCTGATCCCGGGTCCTCCGAATGGAGGACGTCGGCGGGCGGCGCTAGCCCGGCAGGATGACCCAGCTGCCCGTGCCGCCCGGCGCGACGATCGTCGCCCCGCCGCGGCCCAGCGCCTTCCCGAGCCCTGAGCCCGGGCAGTTGTCACCGGACCGCAGGAGGGCGCCGCGTGGCAGGCGCAGGCGCAGACTCACGCGTGCCGGGCCGTCGCTCGCTACGACGACCTGAAGGCAGCGTCGCCCGGTCAGCCCGGCGCGGGCGCCGTCGATTCGCGCGCGGCCGACGTTCGTCAGCTGCAGGCGCAGCCGGTTGGCGCGTGGCACGTTGGGGATGCCGTTCCACTCGGTGCCGGCCACGCTGTCGGGCTGCGGCGGCTCGCCGTTCCAGGCGCCCACCTGCTCCAGAACCGGGTCGCCGGCGCGCCCGAACGTCTCGCCGGCCCGCCCCGTCCGCCTGATCGGCGCGCTGCTCACGGCGTTGACCTCGGCGCGCGCGTTCGAGCGGGCGCGCAGGCCAGAGACCCAGTAGGCGTGGTCGTGCACGAGCCCCAGACGGCGGTTGTCGCCGGACGGGACGAACGCGTAGTCGACCCGCCTCGGGTCGGGGATCACGACCGGGCCCGCCAGGAAGCCGCGGGCTGCCTCCCAGCGGTCGATCGCGGCCAGGTTGAGGTGGCCGAACGGGTACTCCCAGAGTTGGTTGCGCAGTCCGAGCCGGTCGAAGCGCGCCTGCGCGGCGCGGACCAGGCCGATCGGCACCAGGGCGTCGGTGCGGCCGGCCCAGTTCAGGTAGGGAAGCCAGCGCGCGTTGCCGATCAACTGGATCGTGTTCAGACGGCCCGGCGCCAGCGGAGGTCCGACGACGGTGAACGCCGCGCCGAACAGGTCGGGCCACTGGAGCCCAAGCTTGTAGGTGCCGTATCCGCCCATGGAGTAACCGCTCAGGGCGACGACGGTCGGGTCGAGCCGGAAGTTCCGGGCCAGATCCGCCCAGACCTCGAAGAAGTCGACCTCGGCCTCGTTTGCATACCACCCGTCCGGCCCTCGCCCGAGCGGAGTGACGTAGAAGCGGCCCTCGTCGTCGCCGAGCTGACGCTGCTGGTTGGGCGAGAAGACCGCGTACTGGGTGTAGGTGGCCGACAGCGAGTGCAGCGCAAACGTCACCCCGGCCCGCTTCGTGCGGGCGTAGGTCTTCGGCACGAATACGAGGTACGGCTGCAATCGGCCGCCGAACTCGGGGAAGTCGCGCCGGACGCCCTCGTGGAGCCTGAGGCGCGACGGGTAGATGCGCGCCTGCTTGCGCCCGGGCGCATGGATCCAGGCGTTCGCCCGGTCGGCGAGGCGGGCGAAGCTGACGTCCGCGTGGAAGCGGCCGCTCGTTCCGCCCGCGAGTGCCGTCGCCTGGTCCTCCTCGAACCAGGTGCCGAGGCCGCGCGGCTGGGGCTCGTCGAAGCGGAAGCCGAGGTTGAAGACGCCGGGCGGGCGCGCGAAGCCCGCACCCGCGGCGAGCGCGGTCCCGACGACATAGCGCCAGGTCGCGCGGCCCGGGTCCATCAGCGACCGGGGCACGCGGATGGTCATCTGATTGGTGCGCAGGTCGATCTTCACGGCGCCGCGCGGCAGGAACGTGCCCGTGCCGTTGGCGCGGGTGATCCGGCCCCGCGTGCCCCAGGCGATGATGAAGCGGTCGACGCCCGGCGAGCTGATCCCCGCGCCGCCCGGCCACTCCACGTGCCGGCCGCCGCTGCGGTCGGTGTCGATACCGATGCCGACCGCGGCGACCTTCGGCCCCGAGACGGCGCCGAGCGTCACGCGGTAGACGACCGCCGTCCGTGTCGGCTTGATGCGGAACTCGACAAGGTCGGCGGCGTTGTTCGCGTTACGGGGATCGTTGGGGTAGAGCAGGTCGCCGCTTGCCGGGGAGAAGTCCGCGACGCCGGGCTGCGAGACCGTCGCGCCGGTGTCGGCGCCGTGATCGTCGTACAGGTAGTCCTGGTACAGGTACTCCCCGTCGCGGTAGGCGTCCGTCCCCGACACGAGCAGGGGCCGTGCCCGGAACGGCGCGTGGTTCTCGAGCTGCGGGACGCGAGGCGCCTTGGCGTACAGCAGCGGCGGGCCGGGGCGCTCGCCCGAGCGCACGCTCGGCAGCGACCCCGCCTGGGCGGCAGAAGCACTCGCCAGGAGCGCGCTCGCGGCCACGAGCCAGCGCAGCATGGCGCGACCCTACAGCGGGATTACCTCCGCGGGGCATCCTGCCCCGCGTCTTGATGGCAAGCTCGGCCTCCGGCCTCGCGAGACCAAATTCCGCTTACAGCGGAATATTTCCGTGCTTGCGCTTGGGCGTGTCGACGCGCTTGGTCTGGAGCGTCTCGAGCGCTCGGATCAGCTTCGGGCGCGTCTCGTGGGGCACGATCACGTCGTCGATGTAGCCGCGCTCGGCCGCCGAGTAGGGGTTGGCGAAGCGGGCCTTGTAGTCGCCGATCAGCTTCTCGCGGCGCTCGTCGGGCGTCGGCGAGGTC
>JBQGCL010000154.1:0-39366 GCA_052038485.1 Thermoleophilaceae bacterium
AGCGGGAAGCGGAAGACCGGCGCGAACAACTCCGGCCGCAAGCAGCAGCATCCGCTCCCGTCCGAGGATCGCTGCCGCGAGATCGTGGCGAAGATGATGCTCATCCGCCGCTTCGAGGAACGCGCCGGCGAGATGTACGCGAAGGCCAAGATCGGCGGCTTCCTGCACCTCTGCATCGGCGAGGAGGCCACCGTCGTCGGCGGCACCCAGGCCCTGCGCGAGACCGACTACCTGATGTCGACCTACCGCGAGCACGGCCAGGCGATCGCGCGCGGCACTTCGCCCGAGGCGGTCATGGCGGAGCTGTTCGGCAAGAAGGACGGCTGCTCCGGCGGGCGCGGCGGCTCGATGCACCTGTTCGACTGGGACAAGCGCGTCCTCGGCGGCTACGGCATCGTCGGCGGCAGCCTGCCGCTGAGCGCGGGCGTGGCGCTCGCGAGCGACTACCTCGAGACCGAGGACGTGATCCTCTCGATGATGGGTGACGGCGCCACCAACCAGGGCACCTTCGGGGAGACCATGAACCTCGCCGCGCTCTGGAAGCTGCCGGTCGTCTTCCTGATCATCAACAACCAGTTCGGGATGGGCACGGCGCTGCACCGCCATTCGGCCGTCACCGACCTGTCGATCAAGTCCGAGGGCTTCGGCGTCCCCGGCACCCGCTGCGACGGCATGGACGTGCTCGACGTCCACAGCGTCGTGACGGAGGCGCTGCGCTGCGCGCGCGAGGAGCGCAAGCCGCAGCTGGTCGAGGCCGTCACCTATCGCTACCGCGGCCACTCGATGGCCGATCCCGAGGAGTACCGCACCAAGGAAGAGGTCGAGGAGTGGCGCGAGCGCGACCCGATCAGGGCGTTCTCCGACCGGGTCGTCGACGAGGGCGTGCTCAGCAAGGAGGACATCGAGCGGTTCGACGAGGAGGCGATCGCCGCCGTCGACGAGGCCGTCAAGTTCGCCGACGAGTCGCCCTTCCCCGACCTCGACTCCCTGTACGACGACGTCTACGTCTTCGACAGCGACGTGCCCGCTTGGTGGACCGTCGACGAGCGCTCCCCCGAGGTGCACCGTGGCGAGCACGAGCGCGAGGCCGGCGACGTGCCGCACCGGCTTGCCGAGCAGGGCGCCGCGTATGCGGGCGTCGAGCGGCGCTCGCGGAGGCGCGACGAGGGCGCGGGCGAGCCCGACGAAGACGGCAAGGAGCAGCCCGGCGACGACGAGGCCGAAGGCGGCGAGGAGGCGACCGGCGAAGGCGAGGTCGGCGCCGCGGACGCCGAGGAGCGCGGGGGCGCCGGCTGATGCCGGTCATGCGCTACCGCGAGGCGCTCAACCAGGCGCTGCGCGAGGAAATGGAGGAGGACGAGAAGGTCTTCCTGATGGGCGAGGACGTTGGCGTCTTCCAGGGTGCCTTCAAGGTCACCGCCGGGCTGCTCGAGGAGTTCGGCGAGAAGCGCGTCCGCGACACGCCGATCTCCGAGAACACGATCGTCGGCATGGGCGTCGGCGCCGCGATGATCGGCCTGCGCCCCGTCGTCGAGCTGATGACGATCAACTTCTCGCTGCTCGCGATGGACCAGATCGTCAACCACGCCGCCGCGATCCACTACATGTTCGGCGGCCAGGTGAAGGTGCCGCTGGTCGTGCGCATGCCCCAGGGCGCCGGCCACCAGCTCGGCCCCACCCACTCGCACAGCTTCGAGGCGTTCTACCTGCACGTGCCCGGCCTGCTGGTCGCCGCGCCGTCCACGCCGGCCGACGCCAAGGGCCTGCTCAAGGCCGCCATCCGCGACGACAACCCGGTCGTCTTCATCGAGCACGAGACCCTCTACGGCCAGCGCGGCGAGGTGCCCGAGAACGGCGGCCCGATGCGCTTCGGCGAGGCGGCCATCCGGCGCGAAGGCGACGATGTGACGATCATCGGTATCTCGCGCATGGCGGTCACCGCTGAGAAGGCCGCCGAGAAGCTGGCCGACGAACACGAGATCGACGCGGAGGTGATCGATCCGCGCACGCTGCGCCCGCTCGACCTCGACACGATCCTCGCCTCGGTCGAGAAGACCAACCGCGCCGTGATCGTCGAGGAGGGCTGGCCGCACGGCGGGGTCGGCGCAAACCTGGCAGCGTTGATTCAGGAGCAGGCCTTCGACTCGCTCGACGCCCCCGTTCAGCGCGTGACCGGAGCCGACGTTCCGATGCCGTATTCCAAGCCGTTGGAGCAGGCGGCGTTCCCGCACGAGGAGCACGTCGTGCAGGCCGCGATCGCGACGTTCAGAGATCTCTAGGAGGAGACCAGTTGGCCACCGACGTAACGATGCCGCGCTTGTCCGACTCGATGGAGGAGGGCACCGTCCTCAAGTGGCTGGTCGAGGAGGGCGGCGAGGTCAAGCGCGGCGAGCCGCTCGTGGAGATCGAGACGGACAAGGCCAACATGACCTACGAGGCCGACACCGACGGCGCGCTGATCGAGATCGTGGCCCAGGAGGGCGACACGCTGGCGATCGGCGAAGTGATCGCCCGCATCGGCGAGCCCGGCGAAGCGGGCGAGAAGCCCGCCAAGCAGGAGAAGGCCAAGGAAGAGGGCAAGGAAGAGGAAGCGCCCGCCGCTGAGGAGCAGGAGGAGGAGCAGGCGGAAGAGCAGGAAGAGCGCGAGCCGGTTGGTGCCGAGGCGCAGGGAGAGGAGGCCGCGGTTGCCGGCGCGGGCGATGGCGGAGGCGAGACGCAGGCCGGCACCGCTGTCAAGGAACGCGCGCCCAGCGGCAACGGGGGCCGCGTGAAGGCTTCCCCGGTTGCGCGCCGGATGGCGCGCGAGCTGGGTGTCGAGCTGGCGCGGCTGGAAGGCTCCGGCCCCGGCGGGCGGATCGTCAAGGCGGACGTGCAAGCGGCCGCCGGCGGCGGCGGAGCGGCGGCGCCCGCCGCGGCTCCGGAGGACGGCGCCGAGCGCGAGGCCGCGCCCGCGCAGCCCGAGCCCCAGCGTGGCGAGGCCGGCGTCAAGGGCGAGGTCGAGGTCCACGACCTCAGCCGCCTCCAGCAGACCGTGGGCCGCCGCATGGCCGAGTCGAAGGCGACCGCCCCGGACTTCTCGATCTCGCTGACGGTCGACATGACCAAGGCGGTCGAGCTGCGCGCCGAGCTCAAGCGGGTGAGCGACCCGGCGCCCTCGTTCAACGACATGGTCGTCAAGGCAGCCGCCACCGCATTGCGCGAGCACCCGCGCGTGAACGGCGCCTACCGCGACGGCAAGTGGGAGCTCTACGAGCGCGTCAACGTCGGCGTGGCTGTGGCGGCCGATGACGCGCTGGTCGTTCCGACGGTCTTCGACGCCGACCGCAAGTCGCTCGGTCAGATCGCCCGCGACGCCCGCGCCGTAGCGGAGCGGGTACGCGACAAGTCGATCACGCCGCCCGAGCTGTCGGGCGCGACCTTCACGGTCTCCAACCTCGGCATGTACGGCATCGAGCACTTCACGCCGATCATCAACCCGCCGCAGGCGGCGATCCTCAGCGTGGGCGCGCTCGCCAAGCGCCCGGCCGTCGACGACACCGGCCGCATCGTCGCCCGCGACCAGATGGCACTGTCGCTCGTCTGCGACCACCGCATCCTCTACGGAGCGGACGGCGCCAAGTTCCTGGCGCGCGTGAAGGAACTGCTCGAGCAGCCGCTCTCGCTAGCGCTCTAGCGCGGCGGGCGGGGAGGTTCGCGGCGGCTTCGGCCGCCGCGGGGGCGGCGCCCCGGACAGCATCGCCTCCAGGTGTGGCAGCGCGCGCGCCAGCGCGTCCGCCTCGGGCCGCGGCAGTTCGCCGATGACCCCCGTCAACCGCTCGCGCATCAGCCGGCGGGCCGACTCGAGCGCCCGCTCGCCCGCCGCGGTCAGCTCGAGCTGCTGACGGCGCCGGTCAGCCGCCGCCGCGCGGCGCCGTACGAGCCCCGACTCCACCAGCGCCGCCGTCAGCTGCGACACCGCCGGCCCTGACACGCCGGTCCGGCGGGCCAGCTCGCTTGCCCCCAGCGCCTCGCGCGCGATCGCCCGCAGCGCCAGGTACTGGGCGAGTGTCAGCCGCGGCCGGTGACCGGCCAGCAGCCGCTCCATCCAGCGCGACACGAGCGGGCCGACCGCGAGCAGCGAGTCGACGGCCTCGTCTTGTTTGGGAGGGCGGCGTGGTGGCAATAGATAAGTAGCCTTATCGATTAACCGTGCTTAGCTTTCAGCTCATTCTGGCAGGACTGGCCGTCGGGGCCATCGCCCTCGACGCGACCGGCCGCGCGGCCACCGCCTGCGTCGCCGCGCTGGCCGGCCTGGGCATCGCGTTCGGCTCGCCGCTGGCGCCGGCGCTCGAGGCGGCGCTGCCCGTCCTCGTGTTCCTGACCGCGGCGCTGACGCTCGCGGCGGCCGCCGACCGGGCCGGGCTGGCCGAGCGCGCCGCCGACCGCCTGGCGACCGCTGCCCGCGGACGCACCGCCGCGCTCTACGCGATCGTCTGCCTCGCCGCGGCCGCGTGCACCGCCGTCGTCTCGCTCGACGGCGCCGTCGTGCTCATGGTCCCACTGCTGCTCGCCCTGGCGACACGGCACGGAGCGCCGCTCGCGCCGCTTCTGCTGGGCACCGTCGCCGTGGCCAACGCCGCCTCGGTGGCGGTGCCGCAGGGCAACCCCACCAACCTCGTCGTGATCGAGCGGCTCGGCATCGCTCCGGTCGATTTCCTCGGCCGAATGCTGCTGCCCGGCCTGGCCGCGGCGCTGGCGTGCGCCGGCGCAGCTGCCCTGTTCGAGCGGCGAACGCTCTCCGCGCGCTACGCGCCGAGCGCCCAACCGAAGAGCGCCCAACCGAAGAGCGCGTTGACCCGCGCCGAGCGGCACATGCTCGCGGCGCTGGGCGCCGCCGCGCTTGTCGCCTCCACCGCGCCGCTCGCGGGCGTGTCGCCCTGCTACCCGTTCGCGCTCGTCACCGCGGCGGCGATCGTCCTGCATCCGCGCCCCCGGCCCCGCCCCACGGTCCCGGTCAGGCTGACCGTGCAGCTGACCGGGCTGCTGGTCCTGATCGGCTCGCTCGAGCCGGCGCCGGCCCTTGGCACAACCTCCCTGTTCGCCGTCGCCGGTGCGGTCAGCCTCGTGGCCGCGCTCGCCAACAACCTTCCCGCGAGCGTGTCGGTCGCCGGCCTGCTCGGCGCCGGCCCAAGCGCGTACGCCGCCACGATCGGCCTCGGCGTCGGGGCGCTCGCCACCCCGCAGGGCTCGGTTGCGACTCTGATCGCGGCCGAGCTGGCCGGTCCCGGCGCGCCGCCGCTTCAAGCCCGCCGGCTGGCGCCGCTCGCGCTTGTCGGCCTTGCCACAGCGACGCTCGTGCTCGCGACAACGCAGGGGTAGGGCTACTCTCGAAGGCTATGGCTCAGCCGAATCGCGAGCCGCGACTGCCGGCGACCTCCGACGAGGAGATCATCGCCGCCCAGGAGCAGGGCGTTCTCTCCACTCTCACCGACGGTGCTCGGATCGCCCGCATCCGCGGCGAGCTCAAGACGGGCTTCACCAAGCTCGCCCACGTCGGGCCCGCGGCCTCCTTCTTCGGCTCGGCTCGCACCTCCCCGCACGATCCCGAGTACATGCTCGCGCGCGAGACCGCCCGCATCGTCGGCGAATCCGGCCTCGCGATCATCACCGGAGGCGGCCCCGGCGCGATGGAGGCCGCCAACCGCGGCGCCCGCGACGCCGGCGCGCTCTCGATCGGCCTCAACATCGAGCTCCCCTTCGAGCAGGGCCTCAACCCGTACTGCGACATCGGGCTCGAGTTCCATTACTTCTTCACGCGCAAGGTCATGTTCGTCCGCTACGCCAGCGGCTTCGTGGTCTTCCCCGGCGGCTTCGGCACGCTCGACGAGACGTTCGAGGCGCTGACGCTGATCCAGACCGGCAAGATCCGCCACTTCCCGGTCGTGATGGTCGGCACCGACTACTGGGGCGGGCTGATCGACTGGGTGCGGGAGCGGCTCGTGGCCGAGGGCAAGATCGCGCCCCAGGACCTCGACCTGTTCAGCGTGACCGACGACCCCTACGACGTGCGCGACCGGCTCATGGCCGCAGCGCACCGTCAGGCGCGCTCATCCGTTCGTAGCGTTCCCTGACCGCGTCGATGTAGGCGGCCAGCTGGTCCGCCAGCTCGGGGTCGCGCACCTCGAGCACGTTCTCGGCGTTGCGCTCGCCCGAGCGCGACAGGTTGAACGAGCCGGCGAACACCCAGTCGTCGGCGATCGTGACCTTGGCGTGCATGAAGTCGTGGACGCTCTCGGGCGTGTAGCGCGTGGACGGCTTGCCGCGAAAGTCGGCGTGCTCCAGCACGGACGCGAGGATCGGGATCTTCCAGGCCGAGCGACCGTTCTCCCGCCACTGGAAGAAGACCTGCTCCAGCTGCGTTCGGTCGACCACGCCGCGCAGGTCCACGCGCGCCTCGGCCGCGACCTCGGCGAGCGTGCCGATCACGGGCCCGGCAGTCAGCACCGGCGACGCGATCCGAATCCGCTCGCGCGCCCGGCCGATCGCCCGAGCGATCCGGTGCGACAGCTCCTCGCCGTGCCCGGGCGTGAACCAGGCGCGCGTCTGGCGCCCCTCGAGGTCGACCGTGCGCGGTTCGACCTCGCCCGAGCCGGTTACGTCCCCGGCGCTCCAGAGCTCCTCGAAGTTCTGCGCGTACTCGGCGGCGACCTGCGGCGAGTCGACCAGCACGATCACGTTCTCCTGGAGCGTCCACGAGTCCGTCGTCCAATTCGTCGAGCCGGTCCACACCGACGAGGCGTCGCGCACCACGTACTTGTGGTGCATCAGGTCCGGGATGCCGGGGATCCCGCGGGTCGGGAACGGCAGCGCTTCGACCAGCTCCGGCTTGGTTTGCGGCGGCGGCGGGATCATGCGCTCGTCGTGGTCGGCGTTGTAGGCGATCCGCACCGCGACGCCGCGCGCCGCCGCGTCGCGCAGCGCGTCAGCGACCAGGTCGCCGGGCTCGCCCGGCAGCCGGACGTCGTAGAGGGCCAGGTCGAGCGACTTCTGCGCCTCGCTGACAAACGCCGCCACCCGCTGCGCGAGCTCCAGCGCCGTCTGCCCGCCCGGGTGCAGGGGCTGGGCCTGGATCACGCGAAGCGGAATCCGGTGGGCGCGGGGTCGAGCTCGATCGGGCTCTCCGGCATCCCGTCCGGCGGCTCCGGCGAGTTGAAGCCGCGCGGCGCGACGTCGTTGGGCGTGTCGGGGTGGAACAGCGCCGCCAGGTACTGGATGTGGTCGCGCCCCACGTCGAGCTCGGTTTGGCCGCCGCCGTAGGCGCCGATCCCGCGCTCGGCGCAGAAGTCGTAGGCGCGCCCCAGCTCCGCCAGCGAGCCCACCCGCGACGGCTTGATGTTGACCATGCGCGGCTCCCACTCGAGCGCGAGGATGTCGTCGACCGAGTGGATCGGCGCGTCCCAGGTGATCCGGTCGCGCACCGGCTCGAGGACCGCGCGCGTGTCGTCGTTGATGTCGGGGTCCTCGAGCCAGGCGTCCGGGAACGCCTCGATCAGCTTGCGGTACAGCTCGGGATCGGTTTCGACGTCGACGGGCGTGCCCTTGTACTGGCCCTTGAGGTCGAGCGAGTCGACCGCTCCGGAGGCCGCGAGCTCCTCGATCAGCTCGTCGCTCCAGGTGTTGGTCGGGTCGAGCTTGAAGCGCGTGCCCGGGTAGCGCTCGAGCACGCGCAGCATCTTGTCCGAGGTCTCGGGCTCGGTGCTGTCCCACGCGCCGAGCCGCATCGACACGACGTAGGTGAGCGGGCTCAGCTCGCGGCCGACCTGCTCGGCGAGCGAGCGGCCGGCCTGGCGCAGCGCCAGATCGAGCGCGGCCGACTCGAAGGCCCAGTTGCGATACCGCCGCGACACGTCGCGCACGGGCGGATCGGGGAACGTGTCGAGCTGCGAGAGGTGCTCGGCGAACGAGGCGAGCGTCCACGAGCCGGTCAGCGGCAGCGACCCGCCGGCGGCCTGGAAGGAGACGTGGTCGAGCCCGTCGTAGACGACGTCCTCACCGACCCCCTCCTCGCCGCCGCCGCGCAGCGTGATCAGCGTCGTGTAGCGGACGAACTCCTCGGAGAAGGCGAGCTCGCGCCCCTCCAGGTCGTAGCGGTCGATCTCAAGTGGAAGTGATGAAAGCTGGTCCCAGGTGCTCACGCCCGGCGAGGTTATCCACCCGGCACAACCAGCACCGGCCGCTCGGACAGGTGCAGCAGCTTGTGCGGCGTGGAGCCGAGGATCGCGCCCTTGATCGGGCTGTCGCCGTAGGTCCCGACGACGATCATGCGCGCGTCCTCGCGGTCGGCCAGCTGGACCAGCGCCGCCGCCGGCCGCAGCGGCACCAGCTCCACCTCCGCCTCGACGCCGGCCTCGCGCGCCCGCTCGAGCGCGCCCGCGGTCACGCGGCCGCCCAGCTCCTGGAGCGCCTCATAGTGGGCGTGCTCCTCCTCGGTCGGCGCCCCCGGCGGCGCTGCGGCGAAGGCGATCAGCAACCGGTCGCCGAAACGGCCGGCCAGGTCGAGCGAGGTCTCGAGCGCCCGCTTGGCCCCGGGCGAGGCGTCGTAGCCCAGCACGATCACGCCCATCAGACCGCCTCCTCCGGAACGGCCGCGATCCCGACTCGGCGCCCCGCGGCGACCTCCGGATCGACGATCTCGGTCTTGCGCCCGAAGAACTCCTCGTGCCCGCCGAGGCGCCAGACGAGCGACAGCACCACACCGAGCAGCAGCAGCCCGAGCCCGAGCACAACCGGGATGGCGACGCCGAACAGCGCGCTGCCGGAGTAGCTCTGGTCGGTCTTCGAGTACTCGATGATCGCCTTGACGAACAGATATCCCAGGACGCCTGCCCCGATCAGCGGCCCGACCCCGATGAAGAGGAAGTTCTTCACCGACTTGGTCAGCTCGCGCCGGTAGTAGACGGCGCAGGCGATCCCGGTGAGCGCGTAGTAGAAGGCGATCATCAGCGACAGCGCCGTGAGCGAGTCGTAGACGAAGTTCTCCGACAGCGGGAACAGCACGCCGAACCAGACCGCCGCGACCGCGCCGATCACGATCGTCGACACGTGCGGCGTGAGGAAGCGCGGGTGCACCTCGCCGAATGCCTTCGGGAAGGCCCCCTGGCGGGCCATCGACAGGGTCGTGCGCGAGGCCGGCAGGATCGTGGTCTGGGTCGACGACAGCGCCGACGTGATGATCGCCAGCACGACCAGCTTGTCGAGCGGCGAGCCGAGCACGTCGCCCGCCAGCGAGCCGAAGATGCCGGCGTCGTCCTCGAATTCGCCGATCCGGTCGAGCCCCGCGTAGGAGACGACGGCGATCGTCGTGATCACGTAGGTGCCGAGCAGGATCACCGTGGACAGCACGGCCGCCAGGCCCGGCGCCGAGTCCGAGTCCTCGGTCTCCTCGTTGAGGTTGACGGCGCTCTCCCAGCCCCAGTAGATGAACACCCCCGTGAGCACGCCGAGGATGAGCGCGTTGGTGCTGTCGATCGCGAACGGCGACAGCCAGGACAGGGAGAAGGTCAGCGCGCCGCCCTTGATCAGCGCGACCACCGCGAACAGCAGCAGCGCCCCGACCTGCCCGAAGATCATGAAGCGCTGGATGTGCGCCGACAGCTCGGTGCCGAGCACGCAGATCGTTGTCATCACCGCGATGATCAGCAGCGTGAACAGCACGTTCCAGAAGACCGAGTCCCGCATCGTGTCCAGGCCGAACAGGTCGAACGTGTAGTAGGCCGCGACCTGGGCGAGCGAGCCGATCACCAGGATGCCGGTGGTCGTGACCGCCCAGCCGCCGAGCCAGCCGAGGCTCGGCCCCATCGCGCGCGTGACCCAGGAGAACGAGGTGCCGCAGTCCGGATCGGCGCGGTTCATGTAGTAGAAGGACGACGCGATCAGGAACATCGGGATGAACGAGACGAGCATCACCGCCGGCGCCTGCACGCCCACCCCGACCACCACGATCGCCAGCACCGCCGCCAGCGAGTAGGCCGGGGCGGTCGACGAGATGCCGATCACGAGGCCATCGAGGAAGCCGATGGCGTCCTGCTTGAGCCCCTTGTCGCCCGCCTGCGGGGCGTGGTGCTCGTGGTGTTTGCTCATCGGTGGAGCTCCTTTGGGGCCATGTTTACCGCTTCCGCTCGGAGATTCTCAAGCAGGGGCCGGCTCGAGCGCGGGGAGGTCGCCCTCCTCGGGCCGCACGGCCGCCATCCTCTCGGCGCGCCGCTGCTGCCAGACGGTGAGGATCATCATCGCCACCGTGAACAGGAAGATCATCGTCGCGATCACGTAGATCTGCGGCTGGATGGCCACGCGCGCGGCGCCCCAGATGAACAGCGGGAACGTGATCGTCGAACCCGAGTTGAAGTTCGTGATCACGAAGTCGTCGATCGAGAGCGCGAAGGCGAGCAGGGCGGCGGATACGACGCCCGGCATGATCAGCGGCAACGTCACGAGCCGGAACGTCTGCCACGGCGTGGCGCCGAGATCCTGGGCCGCCTCCTCGAGCGAGCGGTCGAAGCCGATCAGCCTCGATCTGACCGTGATGATCACGAACGACAGGTTGAACATCACGTGCGCGATCAGGATCGTCGCGAAGCCGAGCTTCGGCGTGCCCCAGTTGAGGAACTGCGACAGCATCGCGGCTCCGAGCACGACCTCGGGCGTCGCCAGCGGGATGAAGATGAAGAAGTTGACCGGCGAGCGCCCCTTGAACTCGTAACGCACCAGTGCGAGCGCGGTCAGCGTGCCGAGGGCGGTCGCGATCAGGGTCGAGACGGCAGCGATCTCGAGCGAGTTCTCGAGCGCGTCCTGCACTCCCGGAACCGCGAACGGGTGCTTCCAGGCATCGAGGCTGAACTCCTCCCAGATGAAGTTGAAGCGGCTCGCCGGCTTGTTGAAGGAGAAGACGACGATCACCGCGATCGGGAGCAGCAGGTAGAACAGCGCCAGCGCGGCGTAGCCGTTCAGGAGCCAATCGAAGCCGCGGCGCCTGAGCGCCGTCATGCGCGCTCACCCTCGGTGCCGAGCAGCGCCTCCGTGCCGGCGATGCGCGCCCAGATCAGGACGATGATCAGCATGAACGCCATCAGGAGGAACGACAACGCGGCCGCGGTGGGGTAGTCCGCCACCACCAGGTAGCGCGACTGGATGACGTTCCCGATCATGAACTGCTTCGGTGTGCCCAGCAGCTGGGCGTTGATGAAGTCGCCGGCCGCCGGGATGAACGTGAGCAGCCCGCCCGCCACGACGCCCGGCATCGACAGGGGAAGCGTCACGCGGAAGAACACGTCGCGCCGCCGGCCGTAGAGGTCGTAGCCGGCCTCGAGCAGGCGCGGATCGATCCGCTCCAGCGAGGCGTACAGCGGCAGGATCATGAACGGCAGGAAGTTGTACGTGATGCCTGCCACGACGGAGACCGTGGTGTCGAGCAAACGCCCGTCCTCCGAGAGGAGCCCGACCGACTGCAGCGTGCTGACGACGATGCCGGAGTCGGACAGGATCGTCTCCCACGACAGCGTGCGGATCAGGTACGTGACGAAGAACGGCACGATCACCAGCAGCAGCAGCGCGTTGCGCCACTTCCCGCCCCGGAACGCGATCACATAGGCCAGGGGGTAACCGATCAGGAACGCGATCAGCGTCGCCATGCCGGCGTACTCGAACGAGCGGATGAACTGCTCGTTGTAGTCGCTCAGCGCGTTGGTGTAGTTCGAGAATTCCCAGGTGAGCTGGAAGCCCGTGTCGATCGTGCCGGTCTTCAGCGACTCGAGCGCCATGTAGACGAGCGGCAGCGCGAAGAACAGCAGCAGCCACCCCAGCCCCGGGAGCAGCAGCAGGTACGGCAGTGACGCCTTCCGGAGGCGCATCCGCGCCTACGCGCCGATCAGCTGCTGGAATGCGTCATTCAGCTCGCGCTCCTCTTCCGGCTTCAGGTCGCGGAAGATGTACAGGTTGTCGAAGTCCGCCTTCTCCGGGAAGATCAGCGGGTTCGCCGCGAGCTCCGGGTCGTCCTTCGCCAGGACCTCCTTGGTCCCCTCCACCGGGCAGATGTAGTTGATGTACGCCTCGATGGGTGCCTGCACCTCGGGCAGGTAGACGTAGTCGATGAACTTCTCGGCCGTGAAGGCGTGCGGCGCGCCGACCGGGATCTGCATGTTGTCCGTCCACAGCATGCCGCCGCTCTCGGGCAGCACGAACTCGACGTTCGGGTTGTCGGCCTTGAGCTGCACCGCGTCACCGGACCAGCCGAAGATCACCCACGAGTCGCCCTTCGGGATGTCCTTGATGTACTCGTTGCCGGTGAAGCCGCGGATCTGACCGGAGTCCACGCCCTCCTGGACCTTGTCGATCGCCTTCATGTACTCGTCGAGGGTGGCGTTCTCGGGGTCGCCGCCCTGCCAGGCCGTGACGAGCCCGACCGTGTCGCGCATCTCGGTGAGCATCGTGACCTTGCCCTTGTAGGCGGGGTCGAACAGGGCGTCGACCGACTTCGGCGGCGACTTCACCTTGTCCTTGCGGTAGATGATCCCGGTCATCCCCGACTGCCAGGGCATCGAGAAGTCGCGCTTGGGGTCGAACGGCGGCGATTGCAGCCGCTCGATCAGGTTCGCGTTGGCGTTCGGCATCGTGGACTTGTCGAACTTCTGCACGTACCCGAGCCGCTGCATCCGCGCGGCCATCCAGTCGGTCACGACGTGGATGTCACGCCCGCCCGAGTCGCCCTGGGCGTACTGCTGGCGGACCTTGCCGAAGAACTGATCGTTGTCGTTGATCTCCTCGACGTACTTGATCTTGGTCCCGTTCTTGTCCTGGAACGACTTGAGCGCCGAACGATCCTCGTCGATGTAGGCGGGCCAGTTGGCGAAGTACATGCTCGAGGCGATCTCGCCCTTCGCGATCGGCTTAAGCTTCTGGGCCTCGTCGCCGCCGCCCGCCGGCTCGTCCGTCCCGCAGGCGGCGAGGTAGGCGAGCGCCGACATGCTGAGCGCCCCGGCCGCGCCGCGGCCCAGCAGCCGCCGGCGGCTGATCTCTTCCTTGATGATGCGGTCGAACTGCCGCTCGAGGTCGCTCACGAGCTCCCTGCCTCCTTAACCATGTGAATGTTCTCCGCCGACCAGGTCAGCCGGGCGGGGTCTCCGGCAGCCGGGAGGCGCCGCCGCGCCTCCTCGTCGGTGTTCGGCACCAGCACCGTCATTCGCGTGTCGTCCTGCAGACGCACGACCACCTGGGTGGCGGTGCCCAGGTAGAGCGAACTCTCCACCTGCCCCTCGACGCTCGGCCGGCTGTCCGGGCCGGCTCCGTTGGCCGGGTGCAGCTGAAGCTTCTCGGGGCGCACGACCGCGTGCGCGCGCTCCCCCACGGTCGCGCCGGCGGCGCCGGCGCGTACGGTCGGGCCCGCGTCGAGCCGCAGCTCGACACTGCCCGTGTCGCTCGAGACCACCTCGCCCGGCATCAGGTTCGACACGCCGATGAAACCGGCGACGAACGTCGTGCTCGGGTGCTCGTAGATCTCCTCGGGACCGTCCAGCTGCTCGATCACGCCGTGGTTCATGACCGCGATCGAGTCCGACATCGTGAGCGCCTCCTCCTGGTCGTGCGTCACGTATACGAACGTGATGCCGACCTCCTGCTGGATGCGCTTGAGCTCGATCTGGAGCTGCTTGCGCAGCTTGAGGTCGAGCGCGCCGAGCGGCTCGTCCAAGAGCAGCACGCTCGGGCGGTTGACGAGCGCGCGGGCGAGCGCGACGCGCTGCTGCTGGCCGCCGGAGAGCTGGCGCGGCTTGCGCTTGGCCTCGCGGGCGAGGCCGACGCGCTCGAGCTCCTCGGCCACGCGCCGGCGCACCTCGTCCTTCGAGATGCGCTGGCGCTCGAGGCCGAAGGCGACGTTGCGCTCGACGCTCAGGTGCGGGAACAGCGCGTAGCTCTGGAAGACCGTGTTGGTCGGCCGCCGGAACGCGGCCAGGCTGGTGACGTCGTCGCCGTCGAGCAGGACCGTGCCCTCGCTGGGGTCCTCGAAGCCGGCGATCATGCGCAGCGTCGTGGTCTTGCCGCAACCCGACGGCCCGAGCATCGTGAAGAACTTGCCCTTTGGGATGTCGAGGTTCATGTCGCGGACGGCGGTGAAGTCGCCGAAGCGCTTCGTGACCGACCGCAAGCTGACGCTCGGTGCAGACCCCCCTTGGCCCTCCAGTCCCATCTGCGTGCGCAAGCTATGTCCGATTCGGCATCAGTACAAGGTGCGGAATGCCGAAAACACCTAGGCCTAACAGTACGAAACGTACAACCCGGCGACGGTGCGTTTCGCCACCCCCTCTCTAGACGGCCTGTCAATCCGCCGATACCGTTGTCCGAAGCGTCTAGTCGTACGGAGATTGCGAGGAGATATATGGCGACGACCCCACAAGCTGTGACCGATCCGCAGAGCGGGGCCGCGAGCGACCTGCAGGACAAGGCGCGCAGGCATCTGTGGATGCACTTCACGCGCATGGGTGGCTACGACGCCAGCCACGAGATCCCGCTGATCGTGCGAGGCGAGGGGTCGTACGTCTACGACAACCACGGCAACCGGTACATGGACGGCCTGTCGGCGCTGTTCTGCGTCAACGCCGGCCACGGCCGGGCCGAGCTGGGTGAGGCAGCCGCGCGCCAGGCCAAGGAGCTCGGCTTCTACACGAACTGGAGCTACGCCCACCCGGTCTCGGTCGAGCTGGCCACGCGGATCGCGGCGCTCGCCCCGGGCGACCTCAACCGCGTGTTCTTCACCTCGGGCGGCTCGGAGGCCGTCGAGTCGGCCTGGAAGATGGCGCGCCAGTACCACAAGCTGACCGGCTCGCACAGCAAGTACAAGATCATCTCGCGCGAGACGGCCTATCACGGCACGACGTTCGGCGCCCTCTCGATCACCGGCATCACTCCTCTGCGCACGCCCTTCGAGCCGCTCGTACCGGGCGCCTACCACGCGCCCAACACGAACGATTACCGCTGGGCCGAGGACCGCGACACGCTCTGGGCCGCCGACCAGATCGAGCACGTGATCGAGTTCCAAGACCCCGACACGGTCGCGGCCGTGATCCTCGAGCCGGTCCAGAACTCGGGCGGCTGCTTCGTCCCCCAGGACGGCTACTGGCAGCGCGTGCGCGAGATCTGCGACCGGCACAACGTCCTGCTGATCGCCGACGAGGTGATCTGCTCCTGGGGCCGGCTCGGCCACTACTTCGGCGTCGAGCGCTTCGACGTCGTGCCGGACATGATCACGACGGCCAAGGGCATCACCTCGGCGTACGCGGCGATGGGCGGCGTGATCGTGTCGGACCGCGTCGCGGAGCCGTTCCTGCACGACACGAAGATGTTCACGCACGGCATCACGTTCGGCGGCCACCCGATGTCGGCCGCGGTGGCGATGGCGAACCTCGACATCTTCGAGCGCGAGGACCTGTGCGGGCACGTGCGCGAGAAGGAGCCGGAGTTCCGCGGCATGCTCGAGAAGCTCAAGGAGGACCTGCCGATCGTCGGCGACGTGCGCGGCGCGGGCTACTTCCACGCGCTCGAGCTGGTCAAGGACAAGGAGACCAAGGAGACGTTCAGCGACGAGGAGTCGGAGGAGCTCCTGCGCGGATTCATGTCGGCCGAGCTGTACAAGCAGGGGCTGATCTGCCGCGCGGACGACCGCGGCGACCCCGTCATCCAGCTCTCCCCACCGCTGATCGCGGACACCGAGGAGTTCGAGCTGATCGACAGGGTGCTGCGCTCCGTGCTCACCGAGGCCTGGGAGCGGATCGTCCGCCACTGATGCTCACCGTTCGCGGTCTCGTGGGCGAGATGGCCCTGACGCTCGCGGCCGGCGAGGAGGGCTCCGACGCACCGGTCCGCTGGGTGCACATCTCCGAGCTGCCGGACCCGACGCCCTGGCTGTCGGGCGGCGAGCTGCTGCTGACCACCGGCATCCAGCTCGACACGGAGGCGCGCCAGCGCGAGTTCGTCCGGCTGCTGGCGGACCGTCACCTGGCCGGGCTCGGCTTCGGGACGGGCTTCGACCACGACCGGGTGCCCGACGCGATCGTCGAGGAGGCGGCCGAAGCGGGCTTTCCGGTCTTCGAGGTCCCGTACGAGCTGCCGTTCATCGCGATCACCGAGAAGGCGTTCACGCGGCTGGTCAACGAGCAGTACGAGGTGCTCCAGCGCGGCATCGCGATCCACAAGCGGCTCGAGCGGATCGTCCTCGAGGAGCGCGGGCTCGACGAGGTCGTGCGCGCGCTCGCGGCGGCGACCGGCAGCGCGGTGACGGTGCTGTCGGCACGTGGCGAGACGATCGCCGCCAAGGTGTTCAGGCGTCCGCTGCCCGAAGCGGCGCTGGAGCACCTGGCCGCGGAGGTTCACCGGCGCAGCGTGGCGGCCGGCCAGGGCGCGGAGGCGACCGAGTTCGCCTCCGAGCACCCAGACCTGGCCGACCGCTCCCTGGTGCTGCCCGTGTCGACGCGCGGGCGCGGGGCGCCGCAGGCCTGGCTGGGGGCCGCGCGGGACGCCGGCGGGCTGGGCGACTTCGAGCGGCTCATCCTCCAGCAGGCGGTGACCGTGGTCGCGCTGGAGCTGATGCGCCAGCGGGCCATGCGCGACACCGAGCGGCGGCTGGCGGGCGACGTGCTCGCCGAGGCGCTCACCGGACGCCTGTCGGAGGCCGAGCTGGCGGTGCGGCTGCGCCCGTTCGGCGTGGGCGCGCACGCGGCGGTGCTGGTGTTCGCCGAGGACGGCGACGCGGCGCCCGACGCCGAGGCCGACCTGGATCGCTTTCTTGGCGACAGCGGCGTCGGCGCCCTCGTCGCGCCGCGCGGGCGGCTCCTCTGCGCGGTGGTCGACGCGGGCGACGGGCTGGACCCGGTCGGCCTGGGCGCGCGAGCGCGCGAGGCGCTCGCGCCGGAGCACGGCCAGCTGCGCGCGGCGGCCTCGCGGATCGCCCCGGTCGGATCGCTGCGCCGCTCGTTCCACGAGGCGCGCTGCGCGCTCGAGGCTGCCGCGCTGGCCAACGGCAGCGCGCCTCCGGTTGCGTCCTACCGCGACCTCGGCGCGTTCCAGCTGCTGCTGTCGCTCCAGGACGACGACGCGCTGCGCCTCTATTGCGACAGCGTGCTCAGCCCGCTCGAGGACGCGACCGGCGAATACGGCGACGAGCTGATCCGCTCGCTCGAGGCGTTCATCGAGCAGAACGGGCAGTGGGAGCGGGCGGCGCGCGAGCTCTACTGTCACCGGCATACGCTGCGCTACCGCATCAGGAGGGTTGAGCAGCTGACGGGGAGGGATCTGTCGAGCGCGCGCGACCGAATCGAGTTCTGGTTGGCTTTGAGGGCGAGGGAGCTGGTCACATGAAAGTTGGGGTTCCGACCGAGATCAAGACCGACGAGTACCGGGTGTCGCTGACGCCGGCGGGCGTCCGGGAGCTGGTCGAGCACGGGCACGAGGTGATCATGCAGTCCGGGGCGGGCGAGGGCAGCACGATTCCCGACGGCGAGTACACGGCGCAGGGTGCGCGGATCGCGCCGGACGCGGCGTCTGTGTTCGACGAGGCCGAGCTGATCCTCGGGGTCAAGGAGCCCCAGCCGGGCGAGGTGGCGATGCTGCGCCCCGACCATCTGCTGTTCACCTACCTGCACCTGGCCCCCGACCCTGAGCTGACCCGCGGGCTGGCCGAGTCGGGCGCGACCTGCGTCGCCTACGAGACGGTGGTCGACGAACGCGGCCGGCTGCCTTTGCTGGCCCCGATGAGCGAGGTGGCCGGCAAGATCGCGACCCAGGCGGGGGCGTTCTTCCTCGAGCGCCCTTTGGGCGGCCGCGGCGTGCTGCTCGGCGGCGTGCCCGGGGTGGCTGCGGCGACGGTCATGATCATCGGCGGCGGTGTGGTCGGCCAGAACGCCGCCTTCATCGCGATCGGCATGGAGGCCGACGTGTTCGTCTACGACCGCAACATCGACCGTTTGCGCGAGCTCGACGTCGGCTTCGGCGGTCGCGCCTCGACGGTCTACAGCTCGACTTTGGCGGTCGAGCAGATGCTGCCCCAGGCCGATCTCGTGATCGGCGCCGTCTTGGTGCACGGCGCGCGTGCCCCGTACGTGATCAAGCGCGACCAGCTCTCGCTGATGAAGGAGCGGGCGGTGCTGGTCGACGTCTCGATCGACCAGGGCGGCTGTTTTGAGACCTCGCGGCCGACGACCCACTCCGATCCCGTCTACGAGGTCGACGGGGTGACCCACTACTGCGTGGCGAACATGCCCGGCGCCGTGCCGGTCACATCCACGTTCGCCCTGACCAACGCCACGCTGCCCTACGTGCTCGCGCTCGCCGACGAGGGCCTGCAGGGCGCGATCGAGAAGCTGCCCGGACTCAAGCCGGGCGTCAATGTCGCCGCGGGCAAGGTGACCCACCCCGCCGTCGCCGAGGGCGTCGGCGTCGACTACACACCCGTCGAAGAAGTGCTGAGCGTTACCGCCTAGGAGGGAGTCCAATGAGCATCTACGCAGTTATCGACCCGGCGACCGGCGAGACCGTCGAGGAATACCCCACGATCACCGACGACGAGCTGCGTGCCGCAATCGGGCGCGCCGACGAGGCTCATCGCAGCTGGTCCGCCTCGTCGAGCGTGGCCGACCGCGCGGCGCTGGTCCGGCGCGTGGGAGAGCTGCACCTCGAGCGCCGCGAGGAGCTCGGGCGGATCATCGTGCGGGAGATGGGCAAGCCGATCGAGCAGGCGCTCGGCGAGGTCGACTTCTGCGGCGACATCTACGGCTTCTACGCCGACAACGCCGAGGAGCTGATGGCCGACGAGCCGATCAAGCTGCTCGGCGGCGAGGGGTCGGCCGTCGTGCGGCGGAGCTCACTCGGCGTCCTGCTCGGGATCATGCCGTGGAACTTCCCGTACTACCAGGTGGCCCGTCTCGCGGCGCCCAACCACGTGATCGGGAACACGATCCTGCTGAAGCACGCCCCGCAGTGCCCCGAGTCGGCGGCCGCGATCCAGCAGATCTTCGACGATGCCGGGTTCCCCGAAGGCGCGTACGAGAACGTCTACGCGACGAACGAGCAGATCGAGTGGGCGATCGCCGATCCCCGGATCCGCGGCGTCTCCGTCACGGGCTCCGAGCGCGCCGGCGCCGCCGTCGCGGAGATCGCGGGACGAAATCTCAAGAAGGTCGTGCTGGAGATGGGCGGCTCCGATCCGTTCATCCTGCTCGGCACGGACGATCTCGACCAGACGGTCGAGGACGCTGTCGCAGCCAGGCTCGACAACACGGGCCAGTCGTGCAACGCGGCCAAGCGCTTCATCGTCGCCGACGAGCTGTACGAGCCCTTCCTCGAGAAGTTCACGGCCGCGATGGCCGCGACGAAGCCGGGTGACCCGACGTCCGAGGACACCGCGATCGGTCCGCTCTCGTCCAAGACCGCGGCCGACCGCCTCGAGGACCAGGTGAAGCGGGCGATCGACCAGGGCGCGAAGGTCGCCGTGGGCGGGACCCGCGACGGCAACTTCTTCGAGCCGACCGTCCTGACCGACATCGGACCCGACAACGACGCCTACCGCGAGGAGCTGTTCGGCCCCGTGGCGCAGGTGTACCGCGTCTCGTCCGAGGACGAGGCCGTGAAGCTCGCGAACGACACGCCGTTCGGGCTTGGGTCCTACCTGATGACGACGGACGAAGCGCAGGCGGAGCGCGTGGCCAACCAGATCGACGCCGGAATGGTCTACGTGAACATCGTCGGGGCCGACGCCGCGGAGCTCCCGTTCGGAGGGACGAAGCGATCAGGCTTCGGCCGCGAGCTGGGTAACCTCGGCGCGGATGAGTTCGTGAACAAGAAGCTCATCCGAATCGGCTGAGATACCGCTTCCTCACAACTTGGCTGCTGGAGGCCTCCCGGGCGTCTGCCTGGGAGGTGCTCCAGGACCCGCTGCGCTGGCCCGAGTGGTGGCGCGGCGTGGCGCGCGTCAGCGAGCTCGACGGCGGGGACGGCCGCCGGGTGGGCTCCCGTTACCGGATCGCCTGGCGCAGCCGGGTGCCGTACGAGCTCGAGTTCGACTTCGTCGTGCGGCGGGTGGACGAGCCGTGCTGCATGGCGGGCGAGGCGATCGGCGACCTCCAGGGGACCGGCGTGTGGCGGCTGTTCGAGCAGGACGGCGTGACCGCGGTGGTCTACGACTGGGACGTGGCCACATCGAAGCGCTGGATGAACCTGATCGCACCCGTCGCGCGACCGGTGTTCGAGCACAACCACGACGTGGTCATGCGCTGGGGCGGCGAGGGGCTCGCCCGGCGGCTGGGCGTGCCGCTGCTCGCCGCCGGCTAGCGCGCCGTGGTGAGCCCGCTCTCGTAGGCGAAGATCACTGCCTGGACGCGGTCGCGCGCGCCCAGCTTCGCCAGAACCCGACGGACGTGCGTCTTGATCGTCGACTCCTCGACGACCAGCTCCGCGGCGATCTCCGCGTTGGACAGGCCACGCGCAACCAGGACCAGCACCTCACGCTCACGCGGCGTCAGCTCGTCGAGGCGCGCATCGCCGGCGAGGTCGGCCGCCGGCTGGCTCGCCATCCGCTCGATCACGCGGCTCGTCACGGACGGTGCCAGCAGCGAGTCGCCGGCGGCGACCGTGTGGATGGCGCCGACGAGCTCCTCCGGGCGACTGCGCTTGAGCAGGAACCCGGACGCGCCGGCCCGGAGGGCGCCGAAGATGTAATCGTCCTGGTCGAAGGTGGTGACGATCATGACCCTCACCTGCGGGAACGCCGCGAGCAGCTCGCGGGTCGCGGCGATGCCATCGAGGTCGGGCATCCGGATGTCCATCAGCACGACGTCGGGCCGCACCAGCCGCGTGCGATAGACGGCGTCGCGCCCGTCGCTCGCCTCGCCCACCACCTCGATCGCCGGGTCACTGGCGAGCACGCCGCGCAGTCCGGCGCGCATGAGGTCGTCGTCGTCGACGATCAGCACACGCACGGGCGACTCGCTCATGCCGGGTCACCCGTGAGCGGAAGACGGGCGTGCACCCGGAAGCGGCCATCCTGCGCGCGCGCCTCGAGCCGGCCGTCAAGTCCGGCCGCACGTTCGCGCATGCCGACCACCCCGTGACCGCCGCCCGGCGCGGGGGGCGGCTCCCCGGGGCGCATCGGGTTGACGACCATCACGTCGAGCGTGTCCGGCTCGAAGCTCAGCCCGATCTCGGCGCTTCCCGTGCCGTGGCGGGCGGCGTTGGTGAGCGCCTCCTGGAGGATCCGGTAGGCGGCCCTGTCGACGCCGGCTGGAAGGGGACGGCGCTCGCCGGCGACGCTGGCGGTCACGTCGAGCCCGGCGTCCCGGTGGCGCTCGACCAGGGCATCGAGCGCGGCCAGTCCCGGCGGCGGCTCGACCTCATCCGCGCCGTTCGTCGCGTCCTCGCGGAGGATCCGCACGAGCTGGTCGATCTCGCCGACCGTTTCCCGCGCCACCTCCTCGATCGTCTCGAACGCGGCGCGCGCCTCGTCGGGGTCGTCCTGGGTCCGCAGGCGCCCCAGCCCGGCGTGGACAAGGATCACGTTGATTGCATGCCCGGCCGAGTCGTGCAGGTCGCGCGCGATCCGGGCGCGCTCCTCCGCGGCGGCGAGCCTTCGCTCGCGCTCAGCCTCCCGCTCGGCGCGCAGCGCGCGGTCCTCGAGCTCGGCGATCCGCTCGCGGCGCAGGCGCGCCCGGTCGCCCGCGAGCCAGGTGCCGCCCCAGAGCAGCACGCCGAAGAGCAATTGGGGACCCGGGAAGCGCCCCTCGCCCAACCCCGAGGCCGCGACGTGGACGGCCAGCAGCGCCGCAACCAGCGCCAGCGCGACCCTGACGCGGGCACGTGACCCGTCGCCCTCAGCCGCCACGGTGTAGAGGGCGATTGTTGGCCCGAACGGCGGGCCGTCGACGTCAGTGACCCCGTACATCACGGCGCTCGCACAAGCGGTGAGAACAAACACCGGCAGGGGAGCGGCACGGCGCGCCACAAGCGGCAACGAGGCCAGGGCGGCGAGCGGCACGCCGACGGCCCCGAGGTCACCGGACGCCGCCAGCAGGCCGAGCGAGAGCGCGAATGCGCCCGCCGCGATCGCCCCGTCCAGGGGCAGCTCGTCACGTGAAAGGTGAGCGCCCACTGGTTTGCGAGCGTAGCGCCGCCTCCGCGCGCCGGGATCGCCCCGCGGGGGGATCGCGCGTCCCCCTCAGGGCGTACGCGAGTTCCGCCTTCAGGCGGTTTCCGCCGAGCACGGGCGCTCCTAGCGTTGGGCCCCATGACATCCGACCTCGTCATCGACACCAGCGGGCTCACGAAACGCTACGGCGACGCGATCGTCGCCGTGGAGAGCCTCGACCTACAGGTCCGGCGGGGCGAGGTCTACGGCTTCCTCGGCCCCAACGGGGCCGGCAAGACGACCACGCTTCGCATGCTGCTCGGGCTCGTGCGCCCGACGTCGGGCCGAGCCACGGTCCTGGGCGCGCCGCCCGGAGCGCCCGAGGGGCTCGCCCGCGTCGGTGCGCTCATCGAGGCGCCCGCGTTCTATCCCTACCTGTCCGGGCGCGACAACCTGCGCGTGCTCGCCGGGCACGCCCAGGTCTCCGAGGATCGTGTGGAGGCTGTGCTCGACGAGGTCCGCCTGAGCGAGCGCGCGGACGACCGGGCGGCGACCTACTCCCTGGGCATGAAGCAGCGCCTCGGGGTGGCGGCAGCCCTGCTCAAGGATCCTGAGCTCCTGATCCTCGACGAGCCGACCAACGGCCTCGACCCGGCCGGAATGGCCGAGATGCGCGAGTTCATGCGTTCGCTCGGCAAGGGCGACCGCACGCTCGTGCTGTCGAGCCACCTGATGGTTGAGGTCGAGCAGGTCAGCGACCGCGTCGGCGTGATCCGCGACGGCTCGCTCGTCGCGGAGGGGACGGTCGACCAGTTGCGCGGGCGGGCCGGGCTGAGGGTCCGCGCCGAGCCGGTCTTGCGCGCGGCCCGCCTGGTCGACCGGCTGCCCGGCGTGGAGGCGGTCACGAGTGTCGACGGCCTGATCGAGGTGACCGCCGACACGACCATGGCGCCGGCGATCAACCGCGCGCTCGTGGAGGCCGGCATCTCGGTCTCGGAGCTGTATGCCCAGCAAGCCTCGCTCGAGGACGTCTTCCTTGAGCTGACCGCGAACGGAGGTGCATCCGCGTGACCCGCGACATTGCCGCCGAGCTGCTGATCCTGAGAAAGCGGGCCGCCACCTGGACCCTGCTCGGGATCTGGACGCTGCTGGGCGTGTTCTTCGCTTACGTCGTCCCGTATGCCCTCGACCCCGAGGACGCAACCGGCGGGGTCGAGCAATTCTTCCCTGAGTCGCTCGCCGGGACGCTGATCTCCGGCTTCCCGTTCTTCGGTGGGGTCTTCGCGCTGATGCTCGGCGTGTTCGCGTTCGGCAGCGAGTACGGATGGGGCACGCTCAAGACATCGTTCACCCAGCGGCCGAGCCGGCTGCGGGTGTTCGCCGCGAAGCTGGCGGCGCTCGGGATCGTCCTGGTGCCGTTCGTGCTGACGCTGTTCGCGGCGGGCGCGGTGGCGAGCTACGTGATCGCGCAGATCGAGGGCGCGCCCGTCCACTGGCCGGACGCGTCGCTGCTGCTCCGGGCCATCGGCGCGGGCTGGCTGATCCTCGCGGTGTGGGGGACGCTCGGTGTGCTGCTCGGCGTGCTCACGCGCGGCACGTCGCTGGCGATCGGCGTCGGCATCCTCTACGCGCTCGTGATCGAAGGGCTGCTGAGCGCCTTCGCCGACAGCGTCAGCCTGCTCGAGCCGCTCACGGAGTTGTTCCTGCGCGCGAACGGCTACTCGATCGCTGCTGCGCTCGGCGCTTCCGTGCAGGAGATCGAGTCGAGCGGGCCGGGCTCTTACGCCGGTCCGCTGGTGGGCGGCCTTCAGGGGGCGGCCGTACTCGCCGCGCTCGCCGCCGGGCTGATCGCCCTGACGGGACTGCTGCTGAGCCGGCGCGACGTCGTCTAGCTCAGCGCGTGCAGCGCCTCGAGCTCGCCGCGCAGGCGATCGACCAGGTCGCGGCCGGGAAGCATCCGTTCGAGCATCTCGAGGCTGGCTTCGTAGTGCTCGATACGGAGCTTGTCCCGGCGTGAGAAGCGACCGCCGCGGCGACGCAGCTCGCGGGCCTTCGAGACCTTGTCGGCGGCGAACACGGCAGCCGCACACTCCCCGGCGCGCTCGACCTGACCGCGCAGGGCGGCCTTGCGGGCGGCGTAATCCTCGATCGAGGGGTCGTCGCTGACCGCCTCGACCAGCTCGGTCACCTCACGCCCGAAGCGCCGCTCGAGGTCCTCGGGTCGGGCGCCCGTGTTCTCGAGTACGTCGTGCAGCGCTCCGGCGGCCACCACCGCGTCGGAGTAGCCGGCCTCGTGGAGCAGGCAGGCGACCTCAACCGGGTGCGTGACGAACGGCGCGTCGTCGTCCTGGTCTCGTGTCTGCCCCTCGTGACGGTCGGCGGCGAACCCGAGCGCCGCGCGGATCAGAGGCGATCGATAAGCAAAGTCTGTGCGGGCCATCGATGTGAGGGTTTCGGGTCGCGCCACCGGCGAAACAGCTTTTACACGATACGAGGGGGTGCTGTACCTAGAGTGCCGGTCGTGAGACGAGTCTTGCTGACGGTCGCGGTCGCGGCGGCGGCCGCCTTGGTGGTGCTGCTGTGGAGCTCCTCGGACGAGCCCCGTGCTGGTCACGCCGCCAAGCACAAGCCCTACGTCGTGCTGGTCGTGATGGACGAGTTCCCGGGCGACTCGCTGCTCGACGCTCGCGGCCGGGTGGATCCCGTTCGCTACCCGAACTTCGCCGCGCTGGCCGGCGACGCCACCTGGTTCCGCAACGGCTACTCGGTCTACGACTCGACCACCAAGGCCGTACCGCTGATCCTCGACGGCATCCGCCCGCGTCCCGGCACCGCCGGTGACCGGCGCGACCACCCCCACTCGATCTACGACATGTTCGACCGGCACGGCTACCGGATCGTGAACTCCGAGGAGGCCTCGGCCATCTGCCCGCCCTCGATCTGCCGCGGGGGGCGCACGCGGCGGCCGGCGATCATCCCGTCCCTGGTCAGCGGCCGCCCGCAGCGCTTCAACCGCTGGGTGCGCTCGATCAAGCCCGGCCGGCCCACGTTCTGGTTCAAGCACGTGATGCTGCCGCACAACCCATACCTCTACCTCCCGTCGGGCGCTCGCTCGCGGCCGGCCGCCGGCGACCTGCTGCACGGGATGAACACGGTCCCGGGATTCGACGACAAGTTCCTCACCCGCCACAACGAGCAGCGCTACCTGCTCCAGCTCGGCTTCACCGACCGGCTGCTCGGCCGGCTGATCCGCCAGCTCAAGCGCCAGGGGATGTACGACGACACGCTGATCGTCGTCACCGCCGACCACGGCATCGCGTTCCAGGTCGGCGTGGAGACGCGGCGCAGCGTGAACGCGTCGAACGTGGAGGAGCTGACACCGGTGCCGTACTTCGTCAAGCGTCCGGGCCAGCGGCGCGGGCGGATCAGCGACGCCTATGCGCGTACGCTCGACGTGACGCCGACGATCGCCGACGTGCTCGACTTGAAGCTCGGCTACCGCGCCGACGGCCACTCGGCCTTCGGCCCGGTCACGCGCAGGCGCCGCGGCGTCACGCTGACGACGCGTGACTTCTCCGCGATCGTCCACATCTCGGGGCGCGACTGGAACGAGCGCCGGCGCTCGGTGGTGCGCCGGCGGCTGCGCCAGTTCGGCTCGGGCGACCTCGCCTCGCTCTACACCAACATCGGACCGCACCAGGACCTGATCGGGGCGCCGGCGCCGAACGTCGCGCGAGCGTCGGTGCGCGCCGCGCTCACGGAACCCGGCCTGTACGCCGACGTGCGCAAGGAGAGCGGCGTCGTGCCGACCCAGATCGCGGGCAACCTCGCGGGCGGGTCGAACGGCGCCAAGCGCGACCTCGCCGTGGCGGTCAACGGGCGCATCGAGGCGGTCGGCCGCTCGTTCTACCTGGTCGGCGACCCGACCGAGCACTTCGCGCTGAACGTGCCGGAGAGCTCGCTCCACGAGGGCCGCAACACGATCGAGCTGTTCGAGGTCGTGGGCCGGCGCTTGCGGCGGCTCTAGCCTTCACCGCGTGCGCACGGCATTCGTGGTGCTCCTGCTCGTGGGCGCCTTGGTGGCCGCGGTGGCGATCGGCCACGACGGCGCCGGCGCGGGCGAGCGCGCCGCAGAGCGCCGCCCGCCGGTCGTGATCGTCGTCTTCGACGAATTCCCGGCCGACACGCTGATCGGCCCCGACGGCCGCATCGACGCCGCTCGCTACCCCAAGTTCGCGGCGCTCGCGCGCACGTCGACCTGGTTCCGCAACGGCCAGACGGTCTACGACTCGACCTTCAAGGCGGTGCCGGCGATCCTCGACGCGCGGATGCCCCGGCGCGGCACCGCGCCGGACGTGCGCAGCCACCAGCCGAGCATCTTCGGCCTGATGGACCGGCTCGGCTACGACGTGATCAAGGTCGAGTCGGGCACCGCGGTCTGCCCGCCGCGCATCTGCGCCGGCGCGCGGGCGCGCCGCCCCGGAGTGCTCAAGCGGCTCGCCGGCAACGGGCGGCCGGCGCGGCTGCACAAGTGGATCGGCGCGATCCGCGATCGGCCGCGGCCGACCTTCTACTTCCACCACGCCCTGCTGCCCCACGAACCCTGGATCTACCTGCCCTCCGGGCACCAGAGCCGGCCGCCCGGCAACGACCCGATCGAGGGGATCAACCGGCCCGAGGGCTTCCACGACTCCCGGCTGACCGACCACAACCACCTCCGCCACCTGCTCCAGGTCGGCCACACCGACCGCCAGCTCGGGCTGATCGTCGACCGGATGAAGCGCACCGGCGTGTTCGACCGCGCGCTGCTCGTGGTGGTCGCCGATCACGGGATCGCGTTCGAGGTCGGCGTGCAGGAGCGCCGTCAGGTCAGCGAGAGCAACTTCGAGCAGGTCGCCGCGGTGCCGTTCTTCGTCAAGGCGCCCGGCCAGACGAGCGGCGCCGTGAACGACAGCATCGTGCGCAACATCGACGTCGTGCCGACCGTCGCGCAGCTGCTCGGCACGACGGTCTGGTGGAAGCACGACGGCACGTCGGTCTTCTCGGAGGCCGCCCGCAGGCGCGAGCGCGTGTCGATGTCGAGGCGCGACTTCAGCCGCGTCATCTCGTACAGCCGAGCCGAGTTCGAGCGGCGCCGCCACGCGCTGCGGCTGTGGCGCGCGCGCAAGTACGGAACGGGCGCGGAGAGCGAGCTGCTGTTCGGGGACCCGTGGGCGTCGGCCTACCGGGTCGGCCCTCACCCGGAGCTGATCGGGCGATCGGTGCCGGTCGGGGTGGCGGCAGCGGGCGCGGTGCACGCGCGGCTCGCCAACGCCGGGCTGCTGGGTGACGTGGAGCCGTCGAACCCGATCTGGCCGACGCGCGTGACCGGCCGGCTGCCCGGCACGCCGCCGGGCGCGATGCGCGACCTGGCTGTGGCGGTCAACGGGCGCATCCGCGCGGTCGGGCGCAGCTTCCATCTGCGCGGTCGCGCGATGGAGTTCTTTTCGCTGATCGTGCCCGAGTCGGCGCTGCGGCAGGGCAGCAACCGAGTCGAGCTCTTCGAGGTGCGCCCGGACGGCGGCCTGGCGCGGCTCTAGGGCTCAGGCGGATTCGGGATCTGGCTCGGGTCGGCCTGGATGACCGACTTGTCGTCGCGCACGTCGATGAAGAAGCAGCTGGCGCGCCGGCGGTCGTCGTGGGGGATGCAGCTGCGGTAGTAGCCGTCCGCGTAGCGGCGCGTGTCCGACGCCTCCAGGTTGCGGCGCAGCTCGGCGCTCCCGTGCGCCTCGACGTAGTCCTCGAGCAGCTTGGCGCCGCGCTCGCGCTGGTCGGTCTCGACCACGATCAGCGGCCGGTTGGCCAGCCCGGCAGCGAGCGCGCCGAACACGCCCGCCACCAGGAGGGCGGTGCCCATGCGGTCGGACAGCACCTCGAGCTGGGCCTTGGCCGGGGCGCCCGGCTCGGCGGCCGGCCGGCGCTTCCAGATCCGGCGCGCCAGCCACGGCCCGACCGCGCCGATCAGGATCAGGTTGCTGAAGGTGGCGATCAGCAGAGCCGGGATCGGGTCGATGCCCTCGCGGACGGGCGACAGCCGATGGAGGAGCAGGGCATCGAGCAGCGTCGCCGCGACGAAAGTCGGCCACATCCAGGCGCCGCGCAGCCGCCAGCGCATCCGCGTTGGCCAGAAGCGCTCCTCGTGGGGGTTCACCGGTGGCAGGGTAGCCTTGAGGGTCATGCCCGAGCTCTGGGTCACGCACCTCGGACCGGTCCGGTATGCGGACGCGTTCGAGCTCCAGCGGACGCTGCGCGACCGGCGCGCGGCCGGGGAGCTGCCCGACCTGCTGCTCGTGCTCGAGCACCCGCCCGTGTACACGCGCGGGAAGCGCACCGAGCCCGGCGACCTCCCGATGGGCGCCGCCTGGTACGCCGAGCGCGGCATCGAGGTCGAGGACACCGACCGCGGCGGGCGCGTCACCTACCACGGTCCCGGGCAGCTGGTCGCCTATCCGATCATGGCCGTCGACCGGGTCGCCGACTTCGTCCACACGATGGAGCACGCGATCGTGGCCGCCCTTGCGGACGAGGGCGTGGCGGCCGAGCCGCGCGCGACGCCGTTCACCGGCGTCTGGGTGGGCGACGCGAAGGTCGGCTCGATCGGCGTGCGAGTGCGCGAGGGTTTCTCGATGCACGGCCTCGCCGTGAACGTGGACAACGACCTTCAGCCGTTCGAGTGGATCGTGCCGTGCGGGATCGACCACGTGCAGGTGACGTCGGTCGCCCGCGAGACGGGTCGCTCTCCGTCGCTGCCGTGCTTCCGCAAGCGGCTGGCCTACCGCTTCAGCGAGGCCTTCGGCCGCCGTCAGCGGCTGGTGTCGCTGGACCGGGTGCTTCAACGGTCGCTGGTGACCGCGTGAGCACGCGCTCGCGGTCGAATCCCGGCGGCGCCCGCGTGCTCGAGATGGGCGAGGTGCGCCCGTTCCGCGACCGCAAGCCGGAGTGGTTCAAGCGCCCGGCGCCGGGCGGGCCGCGCTACCGCGAGCTGCGCGGGATGATCGAGGGCGAGGGGCTGCACACGGTCTGTCAGGAGGCGGCCTGCCCCAACATCGGCGACTGCTGGGAGCGCGGCACCGCGACGTTCATGATCCTCGGAGACACCTGCACGCGCCGCTGCGGCTTCTGCAACGTCAAGACCGGCAAGCCGACCCACAACGACCCGCTCGAGCCGCTGCGCGTCGCCCAGTCGGTGCGCCGGATGGGGCTGCGCCACGCGGTGATCACCTCGGTCGACCGCGACGATCTGCCCGACCTCGGCTCGAGCGCCTTCGTCGGCGTGATCCGCTCGATCCGCCGCTTCGCGCCCGCCTGCAAGGTCGAGGTGCTCACCCCTGACTTCCGCGGTGAGGAGATGCCGCTCGCGCGCGTGATCGCCGAGCGTCCCGACGTCTTCAACCACAACGTCGAGACCGTGCCGCGGCTGTACCCGCTGGCGCGGCGCGGCTCGCGCTTCCAGCGGTCCTGCCGGGTGCTGCGCAACGCGAAGGCGCTCGGCGGCGACGAGGTCGTCACCAAGTCCGGGCTGATGACCGGGCTCGGCGAGACGCGCGAGGAGCTGCTCGAGACGTTCGGCATCCTGCGCGAGCACGACGTGCAGGTGCTCACCCTCGGCCAGTACCTGCGCCCCACGCGCGACCACCTGCCGGTGGTGCGCTACTGGCACCCCGAAGAGTTCGAGGACCTCGAGCGCGAGGCGTACGAGATGGGCTTCGAGTCGGTGGCGGCCGGGCCGCTGGTGCGCTCGAGCTACCACGCCGAGCAGACCCTCGCGCGAGCCAGCGGCGAGGCATGATCGCGGCGCTGCTGGCGGGCGCGGCGCTGAGCTGGGGGGCGCTGCCACCGGCCTCGCTCGAGCGCAGCGAGGTAGCGGCGGCGCGGATCGGGCACTACATCTACGTGGTCGGGGGATTCGAAGCCACGCGGACGTCCGCGGCGGTCGAGCGCTACGACATCCGGCGGCGGACCTGGAAGCGCGTGCGGTCGATGCCGGTGGCGGTCAACCACCCCGCCGCGGTGGCCCACGACGGCGAGCTGTACGTGCACGGCGGCTACACCGGCAACCTCGGGCTCACGGAGGCGACCGGGGCGCTCCAGCGCTACGACCCGGCGCGCAACCGGTGGCGGCGGCTGAAGCCCTCGCCCACGCCGCGCGCCGCGCAGGCGCTCGCGGTCGTCGGGCACCGGCTCTACACGGCGGGCGGCGCCGACTCGACCGGATCGCTGCGCTCGATGGAGGTCTACGACTTCGACACGCGGCGGTGGAGCGGCGGACCGAGCTTCCCGGCGCCGGCGCGCAACCACACCACGGGCGTGGCGACCGGTGGGCGCTTCTACGTGCTGGCCGGACGCGCCGCGAGCAACTTCACGGCCGCCGCGCGCTATGACCCGCGCCGCCGCAGGTGGGAGCGGCTGCCACCGCTGCGCACGGCGCGCGGCGGGATCGCGTCGGTACGGCTCAGCGATGGCCGGATCGTCGTGTTCGGCGGCGAGCAGCTCGAGCCGGGCGGGACGACGATCGCCGAGGTGGAGCTGTTCGACCCGCGCCGCGATCGCTGGAGCTCCCTGCCCGACATGCGCACGCCGCGCCACGGGCTCGGCGGCGCGGCGCTCGGGCGGCGGGTGTTCGCGATCGAGGGCGGCCCCACGCCGGGGTTCTCGCTCTCGCGGACGATCGAGTTCCTCGACGTGCCGCCGCGCTAAGTGCTCCCGCTGAAGGACGACATCCCGACCCGGCGCTTCCCGGTGCTCACGGTGGCGATCATCGTGATCTGCTGCTTCGTCTACTTCGTCGTCGAGCAGGGGTTCTGGGAGCTCGGCACGACCGGCAACGAGCGCGTGGTCGAGTACGGCGCGATCCCGTACGAGATCACCCACCCGGGCAAGGAGTGCGCCGAGGTGTCGGGTCAGCTGGTCTGCGAGGGGCAGCCGGGCGTATCGGGGAACGCACCCGAGCAGGCGCCCTGGTGGGTCACGCTGATCACCGCGATGTTCATGCACGGCAGCCTGCTGCACCTCGGCGGCAACATGCTGTTTCTCTGGATCTTCGGGAACAACATCGAGGACTCGATGAGCGAGATCCGCTTCGTCGCCTTCTACCTGCTCGGCGGGCTGGTGGCGACCGCGGCACAGGTGGCCGTCGACCCGAACGCGGCGGTGCCGACGGTGGGCGCCAGCGGCGCGATCGCCGCGGTCTTAGGCGGGTACGCGGTGCTCTACCCACGCGCGCGCGTGGTAACGGTGGTGTTCATCATCATCTTCTTCACGATCATCGAGTTGCCGGCCCTGCTCGTGCTCGGGTTCTGGATCCTGATCCAGCTCTTCCTCGGGGCCAACGAGCTCGGCTCGCAGGCCGTCGGCGGCTCGGGTGGCGTCGCGTACTTCGCGCACATCGGCGGGTTCGTGTTCGGCTTCTTGATGATCAGGCTGTTCGCCAACCGCGTTCAAGAGGACTACGAGCAGGCGCAGCGGCTGCCGGTCTACTGATGGCGCGCAACGCGGTTCTGGCCGGGAGCCTGGCGATCATCCTGCTGCTGGCCGGCCTGACGATCGCCGCGGCGATCGAAGGCGGGATCAATTTCCTGGGGGTGCTCGTAACACTGTTCGTGCTCGTGTTGCTCGGCTTCGGGATATTGGGAGCGCTGTTGTCGCAGCCGCCCGATGACTAGGCGCGCCCCCACCCGCACCGTGCTCGGCCCGCCGGCCCGCCGGCGGCGGCCGGCGCACAGGTCCGCTGTGCTCGCGCTCGTCCTCGCTCCCCTTGCTGTCGCGCTCGCCGCCCTCCTAGCCTTCGCCTCCCCCACCGATCGCTCGACCGACGGTGGGCTGCCGGCGGCCGCCGCATCCGTCCCACAACCCCCGGCGCGCGATCGGGCACCCGCGGGCGTCTCGCTCTCCGGCGTCGACGCCTTCCACGCGTCTCTCCGGAAGCCGCCACGGGCGGGGCTGGTGTTCGACCTGGGCAGCGGCGAGGTGCTCTGGCGGCGCGACCCGCTCCGCGTCCTTCCGATGGCGAGCCTGACGAAGATCATGACCGCGCTGCTCGTGGTCGAGCGGACGCGGCCTGGCGACCCGGTCCGGATCACGCAGGCGGCGCTGAACTACAGCGGGTCCGGGATCGGGATGCTGCCCAAGGGGCGGCGGGTGAAGGCCGAGGCGCTCCTGAACGGCCTGATGATCGTGTCCGGCAACGACGCCGCGATCGCGCTGGCGGTTCACATATCCGGTGACGAGCGGCGCTTCGTGGCGCTGATGAACAAGCGCGCGAGGAAGTGGGGGCTGACGTGCACGCACTTCGCGTCCTCGCATGGGCTCGAACCCGGCAACCGGTCGTGCGCGCGCGACCTGGCGGTGATGGCGCGGATCGCGATGTCGCGTCCGCGCATCCGCCGCGTGGTGAGCCGCACGCAGGCGGTGCTGAAGTTCCCGATCAAGGGCGGCAAGCTCTACCTGTACGGCCACAACCCGCTGATGCGGCTGGGCTACGCGGGGACGATCGGGCTCAAGACCGGCTACACGGACGAGGCCGGCCGCTGCTTCGTCGGGGTCGTCCGCCGCCGCGGGCGAACGCTCGGCGTGGTGCTGCTCGACTCACGCGACCCGTCCAAGCAGGCCCCGAAGCTGCTGGACGCCGCCTTCGCCGCGCCGGGCTAGTCGACGATGTCGCCGATCGCGGCGAGCGCCTTCTCGGCGTTTAGGCGGCCGTCGTAGGCGACCTTGCCGTTCAGCGCGGGCGGCTTGTCGACCTTGTGCCGGATCGCGTACCGAAGGTTGCCGTAGGTGGCGTCCGACTGCTGCTTGCGCAGCAGCGCGGCGACGCCGGCGGTGTAGGGCGCCGCCATCGAAGTGCCCGACAGGATGCGATAGCCGCCGCCCAGGTAGGTCGAGTAGATGCTGTCGCCGGGAGCGGCGACGTCGACGGCCTCGGAGCCGAAGTTGGAGAAGTCGGCGAGCGTGTCGTCGCTCGTCGAGGCCGCCACGGCGAGGATGTTCGAGTCCGAGTAGGACGCCGGATAGAGCGGGTGCTTGTCGATGTTCTCGCTGTCGTTGCCGGCGGCGACCACGAGCAGGACGTTGTGGTCCTGGGCGTAGTCCACGGCGTCGTGGAGCGAGGAGGACTTCGAGCTCGACCCGAACGAGCAGTTGATGATCTTGAAGCCCTGCTTGACCGCGTAGTCGATCCCCTCGATCGCGTCCGAGGTCGAGCCCTTGCCCTTCGAGTTCATGAACTTGACGGCGAGCAGCTTGGTCGACCAGCAGGTCCCCGACACGCCGACGTCGTTGTTGCCGCGGCCGCCGACGATGCCGGACACGTGCGTGCCGTGGCCGTTGTCGTCCTCGCCCGACCCCTTGCCCTTGATCGTGTTGTAGCCGTAGGTGTCGTCGACGTAGCCGTTCTTGTCGTCGTCCTTGTTGTTGTTCGGCTTGTCCTTGCTCTTGTAGACGTTGCTCTCGAGGTCGGGATGGTCGGTGTCGATGCCGGTGTCGAGGATCGCGACCTTGGCGCAGCCCGAGCGGGTGCTCCAGGCGGTGGGGGCGTCGATGTCGTGGTCGTCGGGGGAGTCGACGAGGGCGTACTGGAGCGCGTAGAAGGGGTCGTCGGGAGTCGTCGAGGTGGACTGGATGAAGTCGGGCTCGGCGTAGGCGACCTCGCTGCGCCGGGCCAGCAGCTTGCGCAGGCGGCCGGTCGCCCTGCCCGAGCGCGGGCGGACCACGACCAGGCGACCGCCGCGGATCGACTTGAAGCGCTGCGAGATGCGGCCGTCGAGCGCGGCCAGCACGCGCTGCTGGCGATCGGTCGAGACGCCCTTCTTGAAGCCGACCAGCAAGCGCCCCTCCGCGGCGGGCGCCGCGGCGGCGGCCTCGGCCGGAGCGGCAACGAGCAGCACGGCGAGCACGAGGGTCAGGGCCAGACCCATGGGCGCAGCCTAACGGCTCGGCGCTGCTGGGCTAGTTGCAGGCTTCGCAGTGCCCGGCCGGGCACGAGCACGGCGGCAGCACCACCAGGCTCGTCTTCGGTCGCCAGCGCCGAAGCCAGTCGGCCGCGGTGGCGTTGAACCGATCCGAGCTCCGCCTGGTCGCGGTGGCGATCAGCGCTGCGATCAGGTGGCGGTCGTGCTCCATCGGACTGCCACGGTAATCGGCAATCGGACGGCTCGACTCCAGTTCCGGGGCGCTTTGCCCCGCATCCGTGCGGGGCTGGGCGCGGGGTTCAGGCGGTCTGCGGGACCTGGGAGATGGCCTCGGCGTAGAGCTCGATGTCGCGGGCGAGGCCCTCGCCCGTGCTGCCGTCGATCAGCCGAAGATCGTTGACGATCAAGCTCGCAGCGGTGAGCGTGCGGCGGAAGTCGTCGTCCTGCTTGATCGCGTTCAGCTGGTCGGTCGAGCCGCGCAGCGCAATGAAGCCGTCCATGAGCCCGTTCGGCACCATCAGCGCGACGTCGAAGCCCTCGATGCGACCGTCCTGCTGGAAGCGTCCGTACAGGCCAATCGATTCGTTGAAGACCTCGAGCCCTCGCTCCTCGCGCCCGTGTACGGGGGGTCCCCACGTGATCATGAGAACGCTGTCGGCCATGCCGACCTCCTCTGCTGTCGACCCGACTCGGCCAGTGGGTCGGGCCTGGTCCAGCGACTCTCGCAGCGCCGGGCGCTGGGTGCAAGGCGCGGGTGCCGGATGGTTGATTCGGCTACACCGGTGGGTCTAGACTCAGCTTGCCATGCCGACCGTGCGCCTGGCGACCTTCAACGTCGAGAACCTGTTCGCCCGCTTCAAGTTCAACCGGGGGATCGATCCGGAGGAGGCGGTCAAGCAGGGCTGGACCGCCGAGCAGACCTCATTCGACCTGGCGTCGCCCGAAGCGAAACGCATCACGGGGCAGGCGATCAAGGCCACGGAGGCGGACATCATCTGCCTCCAGGAGGTCGAGAACCTCGACGCGCTGAAGCGCTTTCGGAACGTCCACGCCGGCGGTACGAAGCTGTACGAGTTCGCCCTGTCGATCGACGGCAACGACCCGCGCTTCATCGACGTCGCCGTGTTGAGCAAGTACCCCATCGTCCACGCGCGGTCGTACGCCAATCTGCGCAAGGGCCGCAGCGCGCTCTTCTCACGGGACTGCCTCGAGATCGACGTCCTGATCGGCTCGGAGACGCTCACCCTGTTCGTGCAGCACTACAAGTCGATGATGGGCGGCCGCAGCCGGACCCGGCAGCGCCGAGTGGTCCAGGTCGAGAAGACGATGGAGATCATCAAGGAGCGTTTTGGCAAGACGCCGGGCAAGCATCCCTGGGTAGTGCTCGGCGACTTCAACGACTACATGGAGACGGATAACGAGGGCAAGCCCGCGATCGAGGCGATCGTGGACTGGAACCAGGTGGAGAACGTCGTGGCACGGCGGCCCCAAGACGACCAGTGGACGCACTACTTCGACGACCGGGACAAGTACTCGCAGCTCGACTACCTGCTCCCCTCAACGGCCCTGGCCGAAGCGAGCACCGCGGTCCCGGACATCCTCCGCAAGGGGCTGCCGAAGCGAGCCAAGCGATACACGGGCGAGCGCTTCAAGGACGTAGGGGAGGACAACCCGAAGGCGTCCGACCACTGCCCGGTGATCTGGGACCTGGAGCTCTAGGCGCCGCGGCGTGAGAGGTGGAGCCAGCCGGAATCGAACCGGCGACCTCGACGATGCAAGCGTCGCGCTCTCCCAACTGAGCTATGGCCCCAGAAACCCAATGGTAGGCGGTGCCAATCGGACCCGCCTGGACAAATGTCGAGTTCTGGGCGCTCGCTTTCAGGTGGCCTTAAGAGCGGGTCGACAAGCTGATTAACGACGGCACGGAGGGTTCCGTCGAGTCAAGGCGGCGCTTTTGACGCCGCTGGGTTGCATCAAGCGCGGGGGTCGCCGGGGCGGGCGACCTCCGCCGCAACTCCTCCGGTGCGGCGTCTGCGTCGACTCCCTCGGCGCGGGCGTCGCACCACCCCTTTTCCGCGGGCGGCGGGATCCCCGCGGCCGCGTCGAGCGCGGCTAGTCGAAATCGAAGTCGCGCGGGGGCTTCTGCTCGAACCAGAGCCGGTCGTGCTCCGGCGTCTCCTGGAGGAAGTCGGGCGTGTCCTCGAGTACGTCGGCGTCCTCCTCGTCCTCTTCGTCGGACCCGAACTCGTCGTCGTCGGCGTGCCCGTCGTCGTCCTCGAGGTCGTCGAAGTCGTCGTCGACCGGCGCCTCTTCCTCCTCCTCGACACGCTCGAAACCCTGCTGAGGGGTCTCGCCCAGCTCGACCTGCTCCTCGTCCGGCGGTGCCACTTCGGGTGCGGTCGGCTCGACGGCCGGCTCTTCCACAGGCTCCTCCGCCGGCAGCTCGGCGACGGGCTGCTCCGGTTCGCCGGCCTGAGCCGCCTCGGTCTGGTCACCGTCTTCTGATTCAGCGGGAGCCACCTCTCGGCGCGCCGGCCCGAGCGCCTCCTCCTCCTGGCGGCGGAGCTCATCCTCCCCCACACCGTGGCGACGCTTGAGCTCGAGATGCTCCCGTATTGCATCGTCGAGAACGCCCATCGCGCGAAAGCCTACCGAGGGACGGTGGACGTCTAACCCTTGCTCAACCGGGCGTGGCCACCGGCTCGGCCCGCTCGACGCGGTTGCGGCCCGCCCGCTTGGCGCGGTACAGCGCGGCGTCCGCCGCGGCGATCAGCTCCTCGCGATCACCGGCGTTCTCCGGCAGTGCCGCGACGCCGAAGCTCGCCCGCAGCTGCAGCGCCCCTTCGCCGTTGATGCGCGGCACCTCCAGCCGCGCGATCGCCTCCCTGATGCGCTCAGCCAGCTGAGCCGCGCCCTCGGCATCGGTCTGCGGCAGGACGATCGCGAGCTCCTCGCCGCCATAGCGGGCGGGTGCGTCGATGTCGCGGGAGAACTCGCGCATGACGTCGGCGACCATGGCGAGCACCTCGTCACCCTGCGGGTGGCCGTACCGGTCGTTGATCTCCTTGAAGTGGTCCAGATCCAGCATCACGAGTGCGAGCGGCGTGGTGAAGCGGCGGGCGCGCTCGATCTCGCTCTCGAGGATCGTGTGGAAGGCGCGCAGGTTGGAGAGGCCGGTGAGCGGGTCGGTGACCGCTTGCCGCTCGACGGTCTCGTGCAGGGCCGCGTTCTCGATCGAGACGACCGCCTGGCCGGCCAGGTACTGAAGCAGCTCCTCCTCCTCGCGCGAGAAACGGCGCTTGTGGCGGGCGATCGACAGCACGCCGAGGTACTCGCCGGTGCCCGCGAGCGACAGCATCGGCACCGCGAGGGCGTGGACCGAGCCGACGCTGGCGGGGGTGGCCACGCGCGGCGGGCGCGACGAATCGATCGTCTGCGGGCGCTTGGTGCCGATCAGCCGGACGTTGGCGGCGCGCCGCTCGGCGGCCTGGAGCGCCTCCGCGAGCTGCTCGTCCTCTACGCCGAGGCCGGTCTCGTGGAAGGCCTCCTCGTCGACCGGACGCGCGCGGCCGGCCTCGGCCTCGCACGCGTCGACGGCCGTGCGCACGGCCAGCGCCACGAGACGGTTACGGTCGAGCCCCGTGGCCAGCGCGTCGCCGACGCGGCGGATCGCCTCGGTCAGCTCCCCGCGTTGGCGCTTGACCTCGTCGATCTTGGAGGCGAGCTGCTCGGACATGCTGTTGAACTCGCGGCCGAGCTGGGCGAACTCGTCGTGGCCCTCGACGGGGACCGGCTGCCTGAAGTCGCCGCGCGCCAGCCGTCGCGCGGCGACGAGGAAGGTGTCGATCTGATGGGTGAGCGCGCGGCTGACGATCACCGCCGAGGCAATCGCCAGCATCAGGAAGGCGAGCAGCAGGAGCCCGATGATCAGCCGGTTGCGGGCGATCGTGTCGTTGAGCTGGGCAGTGCCGTGGAAGACGGCGAGCTCGAGGGCGATGCCGGGACGCTCGCGCAGCGGGTCGACGCGGCCGCGGTACTCCTCGCCCTGGACGCTGAACCCGTGCGGCTCGCCGCTTTCGCCGAGGTCGCCGCGGGAGTCCAGGCTGGGCTCGGTCGAGGCGAGCATGCGGCCGTTGCGGAAGACCGCGATGTGGTTGCCGGTCAACTCCCTGACGCGGCCCGCGAAGCCGCGGGCGTCGGTGACGGAGACGAGCAGCGTGCCACGGGCCTGCGCGCCGGCGACCAGTGGGGCGGCCTTGAAGGCCATCCCCTGACGGGAGCCGGCGCGCGCGATCAGGCGGCCCTGGCCGGGCGTGCGCAGCTCGATCGCGACGATGTCGCTCGGCCCGCCGAGGAGCTGCCGCATGCGCTGCTGGATCCCCTCGCCCGAGGCGAGCGCGTCTGTGAGCTGAGGATCGGCGGCCACCTCCCTTACCGCGGGGCCGGCCGCGGCCGCGCGCTCCTCGTAGGCGGCGAACGCGGTCCGGGTGCCCGAGGAGATGCCGGCGTCGGCCTTGCCGGTCTCGCTGCGGGCGGTGAGCGTGAACAGGACGACCGCGAGGGCGATCATCGGCACGATCACCAGCAGAACGAAGAACAGCCGCAGCCTCGCCCGGAAATTCACTCGCCGCCAGACTAGTTCTTGACGCCCATTTGCGGGCCATTCCCCCCATTCGGGGCCACCGCTACCATGGACCGGCCACGGGGCTATAGCTCAGTTGGGAGAGCGCCTGGATCGCACCCAGGAGGTCGCCGGTTCGAGTCCGGCTAGCTCCATTCGTTCGTTGTCCAATCGACAACGAACGTCCCTGCAACTACTCCGACAGCCCCACGGCTCCGAGGGCCTCTGTACGAGATTCGTACTGGCGGTAACGAACCACCTTCGAATCGCTGAGGTCGTAGACGCCAAAGAACTCGCGCTCGGTTCTGACGCCGCTGCCTCGTCCTACCCCGCTCTGGCGGAACACCAGCACGACCGAACCCCCGGCATCGATGTATTCGCGGGGCTCCATCGTGTAGTCGCTCCAGCCTCCCAGCCACTCGCGGAAGAAGCGCTCCACCCCCTGGTGGCCGTGGTAGACGCCCGCCGCAGGCATCGTGCTCGCCGAGGTGTCCCAGACCACATCTGGATCGAAGTAGTCACGCCACGCATCGCGGTCGCCCGCCTCGAACAGGCTTGTGAACGCTTTGACGATCTCGACGTTCTCCTGCGACATCGCCCGCCCAGTATCTCGCGAGAGGTTGCGCTTTCCATGCATCGGCGGTTCGCGACATCGTCATGACGCT
>JBQGCL010000155.1:0-28200 GCA_052038485.1 Thermoleophilaceae bacterium
GGCACCCTGGGCGAGTCCGAGGAGATCCTGCGCTGGGTCGACGGGCGCACGGAGCCCGAGCGGCGGCTGTTCCCCGACGAGCCTGAGGAACGCGCCGAGGTCGAACGGCTCAGCCGCCGCTTCGACGAGCGGCTCGGCCCGCGCGGCCGCCGCTTCATGTACATGAAGGTGCTGCCTCATCGCGACATGACGCTCGAGGTCAACAACCAGGGCGTTCCGCGCTGGGAGGATCGCGCGCTGCGGCTCGGCTGGCCGCTTGCGACCCGCGCCCTGGCCAAAGCGCTCGGCATGCGTCCCGGCGTCGAGGTCGAGGACGAGGCCGTCATCTGGGAGGAGCTCGACCTGGTCGGCGAGCTGCTCGCCGATGGCCGCCGGCATCTCTGCGGTGATCGCTTCACGGCGGCCGACCTCACCTTCGCCGCGCTGTCCGCCGCCGTGATCTCGCCGCCCGTCTACGGCGTGGACCTGCCGCAGCCCGACGCGCTTCCGCCCGAGCTGGCGGATTTCGTCCTGCGTGTCCGCGACCACCCCGCCGGGCGCTACGCGCTCGGCCTCTACGAGCAGCGCGGGGCGGTGTCGGTCCAGCCTTAGGCGCCAGGCTTCGGAATGGCGCCCGTGGTCGCCCTCTTGCCGACCACGACTCCCTGCTCCGGCCTCCGCTCGACCTCGAAGCCGTGCGCGCGCAGTACGGCGAGCATCCGACTGTTGTCGGGGGTGGTCTCCGCGTACACCAGCCGGACTCCCCACTGGCGCGCGATCTGCAGGCAGTAGTCGGTCAGGGCGTCGGACAGGCCGATGCCCTGCCACGGATCCGCGACGAGCACGGCGTACTCGGCGTCGTGGTGGTCCGGGTCCGCCACCAGGCGGCCCACTCCGGCCAGCTTGCGCTCGCCCTCGTCCTCGATCTCGGCGACGATCGCGAGCTCGCGGTCGTAGTCGATGAAGCAGTAGCGCGTGGCGAACTCGTGGCTGTGCTTGACCATGCCGCGGAAGCGCATGTGGATGGAGTCCGGCGAGCACGCGTCGAGCATCTCGTGCCAGAGCGGCTCGTCCTCCGGAGCGATCGGGCGCAGCGTGGCGCGCAGACCGCCCGCCGTGGTGATCGCGGTCGTGTACTCCTCCGGGTAGGGACGGATCGCCAGATGCGAGAAGGGCGCCGGCGGCCGGACGACGAGCGCCTGGTCCACCACCGCGCGGGCGTCGAGCGCGACCGCGCCTTCCGCCGAGGCGAGCAGCGGGTTGATCTCCACCTCGTCGATCTCCGGATAGTCGGCGACCAGGTGTGAGAAGCGGATCACCACCTCGAGCAGAGCGTCGAGGTCCACGGCCGGCCGTCCTCGATGCCCGGTCAGCAGCGGCCAGATCCGCAGCGACTCGAGCATGCGCCGCGCCAGGCGCTCGTTCAGCGGCGGCAGGCCCAGCGCGCGGTCGCCGATCAGCTCGGCGGCCACGCCCCCCGCGCCGAGCATGATCACGGCTCCGAGCGCCCGATCCTTGCGTGCGCCGAGCAGCAGCTCGTACCCGGGGGTCGAGACCATCGGCTGGACGGTCACGCCGCGGATGCGCGCGCCGGGCTGGCGTTCAGCCGCCGAGGCCATGATTCGCTCGCTCGCCGCGCGAACCTCGTCGGGCGTGTCGATGCCGGTCGCCACGCCGCCCACGTCCGTCTTGTGCGTGATGTCGTGGGAGCGCACCTTGAGCACGACCGGGTAGCCGATCCGCTCCGCGGCCGCCACCGCGTCGTCGGCGCTGGCGGCCGGCAACGGCTTGGTGATCGGGATCTCGTAGGCGTCGAGCAGGGACTTCGAGGACGCCTCCGACAGCACCGCGTCGCCCTCGGAGAGAATCGTCGCCATCAGGTCCTTGACCCGCCCGCGGTCGAGCGCGAACCGCACGGGAAGCGCCCGCGGGGTCTCGTTGAGGACGGCGAGGTTGCGGCCGTAGGCGACGAGGTACATGAACGCGTCGACCGCCTGCTCGGGGAAGTCGTACCCGGCCACCCCCGCCGCGGTGAGCGTCCGCCGGCCGCTCTCCACCGCGGGCCCGCCCAACCAGGCCGCCAGCAGCGGCTTGCGGCTGTCGTCGCGGGCGTGGACCACATGCTCCGCCACGCCCTCCGGGTCGGTCATCGCCTGCGGCGTCAGGATCACCAGCACGGCGTCGGTGCCGCGGTCGGCGAGCAGGCTCGCGACGGCCGATCCGAAGCGCTCCGGGGGCGCGTCGCCGAGCACGTCCACCGGGTTGGACACCGCGGCCGAGGGCGGTAGGGCCTCCGCGAGCTTGCGCTTCGTGTCGTCGGACAGCTCCGCGAGCGCGCCCCCGCGCGCCAGCAGCGCGTCGGCGGCCATCACCCCCGGGCCGCCCGCGTTGGTCACGATCCCAAGTCGCGGCCCGGACGGCGGGCGCTCCCGGGCGAGCAGCTCGGCAGTGGCGAAGACGTCCTCGATCCGGTCGACGCGAACGATCCCGGCCCGCTCGAACGCGGCATCGAACGCGTCGTCCTCGCCGGCCATCGCTCCGGTGTGCGAGACGGTGGCCTGTGCGGAGGCCGGGAACCGCCCCGCCTTGTACGCGACGATCGGCTTGGTGCGCGCGAACCCCCGCGCGGCCGACATGAACTTGCGCCGGTCGGTGATCGCCTCGAGATAGAGGATGAGCGACCGCGTTCCGCCGCTCCGGCCGAGGTAGTCGATCAGGTCGCCGAGGTCGACGTCGAGCATGTTCCCGACGGAGATGACGTGCGAGAAGCCGATCCCCTCGGCTCGCGCCCAGTCGACCATCGCGGTGGCGAGCGCCCCGGACTGGGTGATCAGGGCCACGTGCCCGTCGCCGGACATCGACGGCGCGAAGCTCGCGTTGAGACCGAGCCGGGGCACCATCAGCCCGAGACAATTGGGACCGAGGATGCGCAGACCGTCGAATGCGCTCGCCCGCTCGGCGACCTCTCGCTCGAGCGCGGCGCCCTCGGGGCCGGTCTCGCGAAAGCCCGCGGACAGGACCGCCACGGCCGGAACACCGGCGTCGCCGCACTCCTGCACGACGTCCGCCACCGTTGCCGCCGGGGTGCAGACCACGGCGAGGTCGGGAGTGGCCGGCACCTCGCCCACGCTCGCGTAGGCCTGCACGCCGTGCACCGACTCCCGACGTGGATTGACCGGGTAGACGACGCCCTCGAAGCCGCCCTGGAGCACGTTGCGCAGGACCACGTGGCCCACGCTCGTGGGGGCGGTGCCGGCGCCGATGACGGCGATGCGCTCGGGTGCGAACAGCTTGTGGAGGTTGCGGACGCTCATCAGCAGATGCGCGGCAGTGGGTCGCCCGTGAGCACGTCGACCACGCGGCTGCCACCGAAGGCCGTCTCGAGCAGCACCATCCCCGCCGGGTCGGCGCGCACCTCGCCGACGATCGCGGCATCGCGGCCGAGCGGGTGTGCGCGCAGGGCCGCGACCGCCGTGTCGGCCTCCTGCGGCGCCACGATCGCCGCGAGCTTTCCCTCGTTGGCGACGTAGAGCGGGTCGATTCCGAGCAGCTCGCACGCGCCGCGAACCTCGGCGCGGACCGGGAGGGCGGCCTCGTCGAGCACGACCGCGCTCTCCGACGCGAGCGCCAGCTCGTTTAGGACGGTCGCCAGGCCGCCGCGGGTGGGATCGCGCAGCGCCCGGACCTGGTCGGTGGCACCCAGCAGCGCGGCGACCAATTCGTGGAGCGGGGCCGTGTCGCTGGCGAGCTCGACCTCGAGCGCCAGCTCTCCGCGGGCGACCATGATCGCCATGCCGTGGTCGGCGATCGTTCCGGACAGGATCACGCGGTCGCCGGGGCGGATCGCAGCGGGCCCGAGCTCGAGCCCGTGCTCGGCCAGCCCGACGCCCGAGGTGTTCACGTACACGCCGTCGGCCTTGCCCCGCTCGACCACCTTGGTGTCGCCTGTGACGACCTCCACGCCGGCCGCGCGGGCCGCCGTCGCCATCGACGCGGCGATCTGACGCAGGTCGTCCACCGCCAGGCCCTCCTCGACGATGAAGCCGGCCGACAGGTACAGCGGTTTGGCGCCCGCCATGGCCAGGTCGTTCACGGTGCCGTTGACCGCCAGCTCGCCGATGTCGCCGCCGGGGAAGAACAGCGGCTTGACAACGAAGGAGTCGGTCGTGAGCGCGAGCCGCGGGCCGCCCGCTCCCCCGGCCTGGAAGACGGCGCTGTCGGCGAGCGGCTCGAGCAGCGGGTTGCGCAGCTGGTCGAGGAAGAGCGACTCGATCAGCGCCTGGGTGGACTTTCCGCCCGCGCCGTGGGCGAGGGTGATCCGCTCGTCGAGCAGCTTGCGGCGAGGGCGGCGCCGGCGGCGCTCGATCGCCTCGAGCACGTCCGCCTCGGTGCGGGCGGCGCGGCCCATCACACGCGCGCGGGCTCGCGGCGGCGGCCCGCGTGGCGACCGTAGTTGTAGTAGGCGGCGCACGCACCCTCGCTCGAGACCATGCAGGTCCCGATCGGGTGGTCGGGCGTGCAGGCGGTGCCGAACACCTTGCACTCCCATGGCCGGATCACGCCCTTGAGCACCTCGCCGCACTGGCACGCCTTCGGGTCCGCGACGCTCACGCCGGGCAGCTCATAGCGCAGCTCGGCATCCCATGCGCTGAACTCCTCGCGCAGCTTGAGCGCACTCTGCGAGATGAATCCCAGGCCGCGCCACTCGAACGTCGTGCGCAGCTCCATCGTCTGCGCAAGCGCGCGCATGGCGAGCGGGTTGCCCTGCTCGCGCACCACGCGGGCGTACTGGTTCTCGACCTCGCTGCGGCCCTCGCGGAGCTGCCGCAGGAGCATCTGCACGCCCTGCAGCACGTCGAGCGGCTCGAAGCCGGATACGACCACCGGCTTGGCGTAGTCGCGGGCGATGAAGCGGTACGGGCGCAGGCCGATGACGGTCGACACGTGGCCGGGGCCGATGAAGCCGTCGAGGCGCAGGTCGGGCGAGTCGAGCAGCGCCCGGATCGCCGGGATGATCGTCACGTGGTTGGCGAACACCGAGAAGTTGCGGATCCCCTCTTCCCGGGCTCGCAACAGCGTGAGCGCGGTCGCCGGAGCGGTCGTCTCGAAGCCGATCGCGAAGAAGACGACCTCGCGCTGCGGGTGCTCGCGGGCCAGCTTGAGCGCGTCCAGCGGCGAGTAGACCATCCGCACGTCCGCCCCGCGGGCCTTGGCGTCGAGCAGCGAGCCGCGCGAGGAGGGGACGCGCATCATGTCGCCGAAGGTGGTGAACAGCACCCCCGGCCGCTCGGCGATCGCGATCGCGTCGTCCTGGCGACCCATCGGGATCACGCAGACGGGACAGCCGGGACCGTGGACCAGCTCGATCTCCGCGGGCAGCAGGTCCTCCACGCCGTGCCTGTAGATGGCGTGCGTGTGCCCGCCGCAGACCTCCATCAGCTTGTAGCGACGCCCCGGCTCGACCAGGCCGGCGATCTCGTCGGCCAGCCGGCGCGCCAGCTCCGGAGAGCGGTACTCGTCGACGAACCTCATCGGGCGCCCCCGATCGCCTCGAGCAGCAGGTGGTAGATCGTCGCGTGCGCCTCCTGCAGGCGCGGGACGTAGTCGCTGCGCGCGATCAGCAGGTGGTCGAGCCAGTCGAGCTGCGCCGAGCGGCCCCCGTCGTAGCCGGTCAGGGCGCACGTGAGCAGCCCGCGCCGGTGCGCCTCCTCGAGCCCCGCGATGACGTTTGCCGACGAGCCGCTGGTGGAGATCGCCAGTGCGACGTCGTGGGGGCGCGCGAGCGCGATCAGCTGACGGGCGAACACGTTGTCGAAGCCCACGTCGTTGCCGACGGCGGTGACCGTCGCCACGTCGTCGGTCAGCGCGATCGCCGGCCAGCCGAGCGAGCGGAGGTCGCAGGCGACGTCCTGAGCGTCGGTCGACGAACCGCCGTTGCCGAAGGCGATCAGGCGGCCGCCACGCGCCAGCCGCTCGCGCGCGGCGGCGGCGCAGCGCTCGACGCTCGCGAGGTCGATCGCGCGGCGCAGGGCGATCGTGTCCCGTCCCTTGCGGACCGTGGAGGAGCGCACGTCGGCGAGCACGACGTCGAGATCCGCCTCCGCGGCGTCCAGGAAGGGGTAGAGGAAGCCGCTCGGGTCGTCGGCCCCGCCCAGCCGCTCGAGCACCACGCCCGCGTGGCAGAGCACACGGTCGCCCACGTGCACGTCCGTGACGAGATCCGCCGCCACCTCCTCGCGGCGCCCGTCGCGCTCCACGGTGGCCGCTCCGCCGTCCAGCGCCACCACCTGGGCCTCGACGGCGACGTCGCCGCAGGTGATGCACGGCTCCTCGAGCAGCCCGGGATGCTCGAAGAAGACGTGCACCAGCTCCCACAGCACGTGGTAGGCGGTCTCCTGGACCTCCTGCACGACCCGCGGGTCGTCGCTCTGGACCGCGAAAACGTAGTCCGCCTCGGCCCGATCGCCCGCCCCGGTCATCGCGACCGTGAGCAGGCCGGCTCGGCGGGCGTCGCACAGGAAGCGCCGCATCGCCGGATCGGCGGGGCCGTGCTCGATCCCCAGGGCCACGTCGTCGGGGCAGCCGGGCGCAGCCTGGGGCGCCCCGGTCGGGTCGTTCGACGGCGCCAGCGCCGGAAGCGCGCGCTTGCCGACGATCACGGGGTGCATGAACTCGACGGCCACGTGGGCGGCGTCCGTGGCGGCGGCACCGGTGCCGAACGGGATCAGCGTCCCTCCGCGCGCGAAGCGCACGGCCAGCTCGTGGCAGGCGCGCGCGAGCCGGTCCTGCTCCGCCTCGACGAAGGCGGCGAGGACACGCTCGCGCTCCTCGATCAGCCGGTCGAGCGCCGCGTTCACTCGATCGCGCTCCCGCGCAGCTCGTCCAGCTCCTGCTCGAACGGCTCACCGAGCGAGGCGAGCAGCTCGTACGTCTCGCGCGCCTGCCGCTCGTCGATCCGTGAGATGGCAAAGCCGACGTGGATCAGCACCCAATCGCCGACGGCAAGCGCGTCGTCGCTCAGCAGCCCGACGTTGACGTTGCGCCGCACGCCCGACACGTCGATCTTGGCGATCTGGTTGTGCTCGTCGACGAGCTCGACGATCTGCCCCGGGATCCCTAGGCACACGTCGGGCCCCCCAACCTGGCGGCCGCCACCGCGACCTGGCCGTAGCTGATGCCGCCGTCGTTCGGCGGCACGCGCCGGTGCTCGAGGACCCCGAAGCCGAGCGCCTCGAGCCGCCGCCGCACGGAGGCGAGCAGGCGCAGATTCTGGAAGCTGCCCCCCGAGAGGACGACCTCGCCGGGCGAGGCCGCCTCGGCGCACGCCCGGGCGGCCACGGCCGCGACTCCCTCGTGGAAGGCGGCGGCGATCTCGGCGCGCGGGCGGCCGGCGGCGAGGTCGTCGTGGGCGCCGGCCACCAAGTCGGCCCCGCGGATCGCGCCCTCGGAGAGCCGGCACGGGTAGGGGGCCGCCGGAACGTCGCCAGCGAGCCGCTCGAGCTCGATCGCCGGCTGGCCTTCGTAGGTGGCCTGCTCGCACAGCCCGAGCAGGGCAGCGACCGCGTCGAACAGCCGCCCCATCCCCGACGACCGGGGGGCGTTGACCGCCAGGCTGTGCCGGACGAGCGGCCAGCGCGCGAAGGCTCCGCGCCGTGGCACCGGTCTCCCTGCGCGCTCGAGGTACGCGGCCGCGGCGCGCCAGGGCTCGCGGATCGCCGCCGCCCCGCCGGGCAGCGGGATCGGCTCGAGATGGGCCACCCGTTCGAAGGTCTCCAGGTCGCAGCGCAGCAGCTCGCCGCCCCAGGTCGTGCCGTCCGCGCCGTAACCGGACCCGTCGAACACCAGCGCCAGCGCGGGGCCGTGCCGCCCGTGCTCGGCCAGGCAGGCCGCGGCGTGGGCGTGGTGGTGCTGCACGCCGACCAGCGGGGCGTCCTGCTCCTCGGCGAAGCGGGTCGAGAGGTAGTCGGGGTGAAGATCGTGGGCCACGGCGGTCGGCTCGACAGCCAGCATCTCAAGGTACAGCTCGAGGTCCGAGCGGAACGAGCGGTAGGCCGCCGAGTTCGACATATCCCCGAGGTGGGGGGACAGGTGGGCCTCGGCGCCCCGCGCAACGCAGAAGGTGCTCTTGAGCTCGGCGCCGACGCCGATCAGCGGGCTTGGGGCGCGGCGCGGCAGGGGCAAGCGGTCCGGGGCGAACCCGCGCGAGCGGCGCACGGGGAAGCGGGCGCGGACGACCGAGTCCTCGCAGCGCCGGTGGATCGGGCGGTCGTGGCCGAGGAAAGCGTCGGCGAGCCCGGCCAGGCGGCGGCGGGCGTCCTCGTCCTCGAACGCGATCGGCTCGTCGGAGCGGTTGCCGCTCGTGAGCACGAGCGGGGCGCCGAAGTCCGCGAGCAGCAGGTGATGCAGCGGGGTGTAGGGGAGCAGGACGCCGAGCCACGGGCTGCCCGGGGCCACGGCCGCGGCCACCGGTGCCTGCGGACGCCGGTGGAGCAGGACGATCGGGCGCCGGCTGGAGCGCAGCAGTTCGTCCTCGGCCGCGTCCACCTCGCACAGGGCTTCGGGATCGGCGGCCAGCACCGCGAAGGGCTTCTCCTCGCGCAGCTTGCCGGCCCGCAGGCGGGCGACCGCCTGCTCGTTCGCGGCGTCGCAGGCGAGGTGGTAGCCGCCGAGGCCCTTGACCGCAAGGACGGCCCCGGCGCGCAGCAGGCCGACCGCGTCCTCGAGCGGAATCGTGAGTCTCGGTCCGCACGCCGGGCAGGCGATCGGCTCCGCGTGGAACCGGCGGTCGCCGGGATCCTCGTACTCGGCCCGGCAGGCGCGACACATCTCGAAGTCCGCCATGGTCGTGTTCGACCTGTCGTACGGCACTCCGCGCACGATCGTGAAGCGCGGACCGCAGTCCGTGCAGTTGATGAACGGATAGCGGTGGCGGCGGTTCAGCGGGTCGAACAGCTCGCGCAGGCAGGCATCGCAGGTCGCGACGTCGGCGGGCACCGGCGCCGGGCCGGCGCCGTTGGCGCTGGCGGCGATGGCGAACCGGCGCGTGCCGCGTGGGCGCAGCTGGTGCTCCTCCACCGACTCCACGCGAGCGAGCGGCGGCGCCTCGGCGCGCAGGGCCGTGGCGAGGGCGTCCAGCTCACGCGCTGCGCCCTCGGCCTCGACGATGACGCCGGCCCCGTCGTTCATGACGAATCCGCCCAGCTTGTGGCGGCGCGCGAGCCCGAAGACGAACGGCCGAAACCCGACTCCCTGGACGACCCCGGTGATCCGAAAGCGGCGGCGTGTTGTGATCGAGCGCGCGGCGATCCCCGATCAGCGCAGCTCGACGCTGCGCAGCAGGATGTCCTCGGCGTGCGGGTCGGCGAGGTCGTCGGAGGTCTCGATCTCGATCGCCGCTCCCTCGGCCAGGGTGCCCTGCGCGGCGTGCTGCCAGTGCTCGCGGAAGTGCGCGGGAGACATGTGCGACAGCGCTCCGAGCCGCACCGAGATGCGGGTGACCGCCGCGGCGTCCTCGTCCCGCGCGACCGACTCGACCTTGCTCAGGAGGTCGGCCATCAGCGACAGCTCGTGGGTCACGGACGCCCCTTCAGCCGGTCGCGAAGCTCGTCCACCAGCGCGCTGACCGCGCGGTCGACATCCGTCGTCAGACCGCTGCCCGCGGCAAAGCTGCCTCCCTCCACGCCGTAGACGACCAGTCGCCGCGGCAGGCGCCCGAGCGCCCGCGCCAGCTCGACGGCCTCGGCAACGCTGAATGCGTGCGTCGATCCCCGAAACAGCTCGGCCGGGAGCGTGGTGGAGACCGCGTCGAGCCGGTGGATCGTCCCGGGCTGCGCGCCCGACCGCACCGAGTCCACCACGAGGACCTCGTCCGCCCCCGACCACTCCTCGAGCAGATCGAGCGGCTCGCCCTCATGCTCGACCATGCGGACCCCGGACAGGCGCGCGTCGCCAAGACGGCGGACGACCGCGAGCCCCGCGGCGTCGTCGCCGCGCCACTCGTTGCCCACCCCGATCACAACCCGGTCAGTCGCGGTCGACATCGAGCGTCAGGAAGTGCGTGGCGCACGAGATGCAGGGGTCGTAGTTGCGGATCGCCTGCTCGCAGCGCAGCCGGAGCGGCTCGTCCGCGAGCTCGAGGTTGCGGCGCACCAGGTCGCGCAGGTCCTCCTCGATGGCGCGCTGGTTCTGCGACGTCGGCGGGACGATGCGGGCGTCGAGGATCGCGCCCTCCGCGTCGATCGAGTAGCGGTGCCACAGCATCCCCCTGGGAGCCTCGGTCCAGCCGAACCCGGTGCCCGCCCGCGGCGGACAGTCGACGGCCGGGCGGTCCGGCTCCTCGTACCCGTCGATGATCCGCAGCGCCTCGTCGAACGCGTACAGGATCTCGACGCTGCGCACGACGATGCTCTGGAAGGGGTTGCGGCAGATCGCGGGCAAGCCGGCCTCTGCCGCGGCGTCGCGCGCGACGGCCGAGAGGCGATCCGAGTTCAGCGCGTAGCGGGCCAGCGGCCCCACGAGATAGGAGCCGCGCCCGCGCAGCCGGGAGTGCAGGGCGTTCGAGTGCGGCACGTGCTCCTCGACGAAGTGCTCCTCGTACTCGCCGGCGGCGATGTCGAGCCCGCGGCTTGACACGAGCCGGCCGCGCTCGAGCGGGTAGTCGTCGGGGTGGGAGAGGGCTACGAACTCGTAGTCCTCCTCGAGCTCGGGGAAGTCGAAGCCGCTCGTCCAGCGCACCGTCTCGAGCGCAAGCTCGCGCGCCTCCTCGAGCTGCTCGACGAGGGCGCGCAGCTCGCGGCGGGACGGCGCCCTCCAGAAGCCGCCCACGCGGACGTTGATCGGGTGCACCTCGCGACCCCCGACGAGAGCGATGAGCGCGTTGCCCGCCTTCTTCATCCGCAGGCCCCTCTCGACGATCTCACGGTGATCGCCGGCCATCGCGACCGCGCTCTCGTAGCCGAGGAAATCCGGCGCGTGCAGCATGAACACGTGCAGCGCGTGGCTCTCGATCCACTCGCCGCAGTAGATCAGGCGGCGCAGCGCGCGGATCTGCTCGTCGACCGTCACGCCGCAGGCATCCTCCACGGCGGCACAGGCGCTCATCTGGTACGCGACCGGACAGATCCCGCAGATGCGCGCCGTGATGTCCGGGGGCTCGGTGTGGCGCCGGCCGCGCAGCAGTGCCTCGAAGAAGCGCGGCGGCTCGTAGATGCGCAGCTGGACCTCGTCCACGTCCCCGTCCCGGATGCGCACGTGCATGGCGCCCTCGCCCTCCACGCGCGCCAGGTAGTCGGTCTTGATGATTCGCGTCCGCGGTGGCTCAGTGCTCATGGGCCTCGCTCTCCGCGCGGAACGGGCCGGCGTTCGCGTTGAAGGTGCGATAGATGCGCACCAGGTCCGCGTCTTCGGTTCCGAGTCCGCGCAGCCACCCGGACAGCGACTCGGTGTTCGGCGTCTCCATCGGTCCGTAGCAGCCGTAGCAGCCGCGGTCGTAGGAGGGGCAGAGGGCGCCGCAGCCGGCGTGCGTCACGGGGCCGAGACACGGCGTGCCGTGGGCGACCATCACGCACACGTTGCCGCGCCGCTTGCACTCCATGCAGACGCTGCTGGAGGAGATCGCGGGCCGGCGCTCGTTCAGGAAGGCGCTGATCACCTCGAGCAGCTGCCGCTTGTTGATCGGGCAGCCCTGCAGCTCGAAGTCGACGTGCACGTGGTCGGAGATCGGGGTTGAGGTGTCGAGCGTCGACACGTACTCGGGCGACGCGTAGACCACCGACAGGAAGTCCTCCACGTCGGCGAAGTTGCGCAGCGCCTGGATGCCGCCGGACGTGGCGCACGCGCCGATCGTCACCAGCCGGCGCGACTGCTCCCTGACCATCTGGATCCGCTGCGCATCCTCTGGCGTCGTCACCGATCCCTCGACCAGGGACAGGTCATACGGCCCCTCGAGCGTCTGGCGGCGCGCCTCCAGGAAGTAGGCGATCTCGATCTCGCCGGCGAGCGCCAGCAGCTCATCCTCGAGGTCGAGCACGCTGAGCTGGCAGCCGTCGCAGGACGAGAACTTCCAGACCGCGAGCGTCGGCTTGTGGGGCGCGGCTCCGGTCACAGCTCGCGCGCCGTCAGCAGTGGCTCGATGGCAGGCAGGGCGAAGACGGGCCCGTCCTTGCAGATGAACAGGTGCTGGAGCTGGCAGTGGCCGCAGAGCCCGATCGCGCAGTGCATGCTGCGCTCCATCGAGACGTGGATCCGCTCCTTCGCGAGACCCCGCTCCAGCAGGGCGGCGGCCGTGAAGCGCATCATGACCTCGGGCCCGCAGATCATCGCGACCGCGCCGGCGGGATCGAAATCCGCTCGGGGGATCAGCTTCGTGACGACTCCGACCCGTCCGCGCCAGTCGGGGGACGCGCCGTCCACCGTCACCTCGACCTGGACGTCGAGGCGACCCCGCCAGGATTCGAGCTCGTCTCGATAGAGCAGCTCCTCCGGGGAGCGGCCCCCGTACAGGATGGCGACCCTGCCGTAGCGCTCCCGGTTGGCCAGCAGCCGGTAGACGACCGGGCGGAGCGGGGCCAGCCCGATGCCGCCCGCGACCACCACGACGTCGGCGCCTTCGGCCTCGTCGACGGGCCAGGCCGTGCCGAAGGGGCCGCGCACGCCGACGTCCTGCTCCGAGGCGCTGCCGCAGAGAGCGGCGGTGACGGCGCCGACAGCGCGAATCGTGTGGACCAGGGACCCGCCGGCGGCCAGGTCGCCGCTGACCGAGATCGGCACCTCGCCCACGCCGAAGGCGTAGAGCATGGCGAACTGCCCGGGCGCGAAGTCGCCCACCGCGTCACCGTTGCGCGGCTCCAGGTCGAGCGTCCAGGTGTCGTCCGTCTCCTGGACACGCCGGGCCACGCGGAAGCTCGCCGGCGTCATAGGAGCGGGGGAGCGGTCAGCGGGCGACATGGCCGTATACGTCGAGCAGCTGCAGCCGCGCCGCCTGTAGCCGCTCCACGACGACGGCGACGAAGCGCATCAGGATGTCGTAGCCGAGGTCGTGATCCTGGTCGCACTTGCCCCGTAGGCAGCGTCCGTCGAATTCGATCGCGTGGACGACCCCAAGGGCCCGCGCGTCGAACGCGGTGCGCTCGGGGGATACCAGCCAGGACCAGCCCAGCACGTCGCCGGGGTGCAGAGTCTGGAGCGTCAGCGCCCCGCGCTGGGGCATGTGTGTCTCGAGCGCGATGTCGCCCTGACGGATCACGTAGAAGGTGTCGGCCGGCTCCCCTTCGCGGAGCAGGTAGGCGCCGTCCTGGAAGACCCGGTTGGAGCCGCAGCCCGCGACCAGCTCCAGCCGCTCCGGGGACATGTCCGCGAACATCGGCACCTCCCCCAGCAGGGCGTCAATCGTTCGCATCGGCCTCGCGGGCGGGGTCGCCCAGATCTGTGGCCCGGATCGCCGCGGCCTCCTCGGTGATATAGATCGCCACCGGGCACCACGTGATGCAGCGGCCGCAGCCGATGCACCCGGAGGTCCCGAACTGGTCGATCCAGCTGGCGAGCTTGTGGGTCATCCACTGCCGGTAGCGCGCCTTCCCGGAGCTGCGCACGCTGCCGCCGTGGATGTAGGAGTGCTCGAGGGTGAAGCAGGACTCCCAGCGCCGGACGCGGGTGGCCTCGTCGCCGGACAGGTCGGTCACGTCGTCGACGCTGCTGCAGAAGCAGGTGGGGCAGACCATCGTGCAGTTGCCGCAGGTCAGGCAGCGATCGGCCACCTCGTCCCAGCGCGGGTGCTCGCGGTTGCGGTAGAGCAGGTCGCGGATGTCGGTTGTGTCGAGCGTGCGCCCCATCTGCGCCGCCGTGCCCTCCCAAACCTGTTCCGCGGCATCCGCGTCGGCGCGCTCGGCCGGGCGGCTGTCGAGCTCGGCCAGCACCTCGCCGCCGCGCTCGCTCCCGACCTCGACCAGGAAGCGATGCCCGGCGCCGTCCAGCAGCTCCGTCAGCGCCAGATCGAAGCCGGAGGTCGCACGCGGCCCGGTGTCCATCGACACGCAGAAGCAGGTGCCGCCGGCCTGCCCGCAGTTGACCGCGACGATGAACGACCCCTCGCGGCGCGCCCGGTAGTCGGGATCGGCCCACGGCCCCTCCACGAAGGTGCGGTCCTGAACCTCGATCGCGTGCAGGTCGCACGAGCGCACGCCGATGAACGCGTGCCTCGGCGCCTCGGCCTGCTCCTCGGTGACGTCGAGCTCGCCGGCTTCCGTGCGCCGGGCCTTCCACAGCGCGAGCGTGGGTGGGAACAGGTGGGTCTTCCACGAGTTCGGGCCGACGTTGTGCCCGAACAGCGCGTCGTCGTCGCGGCGCTGGAGCCGGTAGGTGCCGCCGTCCTGGACGTCGGTCCAGCCGCCGGGAAGGTCGGAAGCCGACTCGATCTCCGCATAGACGATCGCCCCCTGGGAGACGGTCGGCCCGATCGGCGTGAACCCACGTCGGCGCAGAGCCGCGAGCAGCTCGTCGAGCGCCTCGCGCTCCATCACCTGAAGCGAGCCTTCCGCGGGCATCCGCGCCGTAGCCTACGTATTGGGGGTCCGCTTCGCATAGGGGGTTTGCCGCACTTCCCGAGGCTGTCGCCGCGGGCGTACACTCGAACGCCGATGATCCTCCCCGACAGCGCCAAGCAGCTGATTCGCTCGGGCGCGCTGGGCCATCTCGTCACGATCGGCAGCAGGGGCGTTCCACAGGTCACCTGCGTGTGGGTCGCGGTCGACGGGGACGACCTGTTGACCGCGCACCTCAATCCGCGGCAGCGGAAGCTGGACAACATCCGCCGCGATCCGCGCGTGACGATCTCGTTCGAGGGCCGCGCGATCCGCCCGCCCGGGCTGCTCGAGTACTTGGTCGTGCACGGCCGGGCAACGGTCGAGGAAGGCGGGGCCGCCGAGCTCCTGCAGGAGCTCGCGCACGTCTATCTCGGCCCCGAGGTGCGCTTCCCGCCGATGGACGATCCGCCGCCGGGCGTCCGGACGCGGATCGCGGTCGAGCGCGTGGGCGGGATCGGCCCCTGGGCGGAATGATCGCTACCGTGACACCCTCGGGCGATTCGTCGCCACCCGACCTAGAAGGGGTGAGCTCCGTGCTCACGATTACCGAGAACGCCGAGCACGCGCTGGATGCCGTGGTCGCAGCCGAGAACGCGCCGGAGGGCGCCGGTGTGCGAATCAGCCAGGGGGTGGGCGCCGACGGTCAGCCCGCGGTCGGGCTCGCGCTGGCCGCGGCCCCGGAGCCGGGCGACGCGGTCGTCGATGAGGCGAACGTCCCGGTGTTCGTGGCGTCCGACGTCGCGGACCTGCTCGACGACAAGATCCTGGACGCGCAGCTCGACGGCGACCAGATCGCGTTCCGAATCGGGGAGCAGCCGAGCTAGGACGGCCGCGGCGGCGCCGTTTGGCCGTCTCCCATCTAGGGCATTCTGCATGGCTGTGGTGACTTGCCTCGGCACCGTCCCGTGAGGCTGCTTGGGCTAGCCCAGGACGATCCCCTCGTTCCGACCACCGGTCCTGGCTCCTCCGCGAAGTTCCTGTTCGACGCTCTCGCGCGGCGCTACGACCTGGTCGGCCGGGCCGGGGTGGACCTCACCAGGGCGCAGCGCTACCTGCTCGCCGCCAGCTCCTTCCATCCGTCCGGGAACAAGTGGCGCGCTCGCATGTACTGGCGCCCCCGTGCCCTCGACCTCCGCAGCCTCAACAGCCGGCGGGCCCTGAAGGGGACGGACCAACCCTTCGACCTCGTCGTCCAGGTCTTCGGCCTGTTCCGCACCCGCGGCGCCCGCTACGTCCTCTACCTCGACAACACGATCGACGTCAGCCGCCGCGAATGGCCCGAGTGGGTCGCCGTCGAGGGCCGGTCGCTGGAGCGCCTGTACGCCTGGGAGCGGCGGCTCTTCCACGGCGCCGCCCATCTGTTCACCATGGGCGGCCCGGCGGCGCGCTCGCTCACGAACTTCTACGGCGTCCCGCAGGACAAGGTGACCGTCGTCGGCGGCGGGGCGAGCCTGAACGAGCTCCCGGAGCCCACGGCCGAGCCCCGCGAGCCGGTGATCCTGTTCGTCGGGAGCGACTGGCGCCGCAAGGGCGGCGACGTCCTCGTCGAGGCCTTCAGGCGGGTTCGCGCCAAGCACCAGGACGCGCGCCTGCAGATCGTCGGCACCACCGAGCCCGAGCCGGAGCCCGGCGTCGAGGTGCGCGGCTTTCTCCCCGATCGCGACGAGCTCGCGCGGCTCTACGCCACGGCCAGCGTGTTCTGCCTCCCGTCTCGCTTCGAGCCCTACGGCCTTGCCGCCATCGAGGCCATGGCCCACGAGGTTCCCTGCGTGGTCACGCCGGGCGCGCTCGGCGAGGTCGTCCAGCACGGCGAGACCGGCCTCGTCGTCATTCCCGGCGACGTTCGCGCCCTCTCCGATGCGCTCATCCGGCTGCTCGACGATCCGCCCTACGCGCGCTGGCTGGGCGCGAACGGTCGCTCGCGCGTCGAGCAGGAGCTCACCTGGGACGCGGTCGTGGCGCGCATGGCGCCCGACCTCGAGCGGGTCGCCGCAGTCGGCTCAGGCCGGTTTGACCAGCGCCGGCCGCGCCGCTCGGCGCGTTTCCGCCGCCGTGCCCGCCAGCCCGCCGATCGCTAGCCGGCCGGTGAACAGCGACAGCGTCATCGCCGCGGCCAGCGGGATCGTCCACGCGAGATAGAACGCATTGATCAGCCACGGCTCGCCCGTCGGGACGATGACCTCGTTCATCAGCAGCAGCGCACCGATCGCGTAGGCCGACAGCACCGGCAGCTGCCGCCGCAGCGCCTCGAACGAGAGCAGCGCGATCAGGAACGGCACGTGGTGGTAGCTGAAGGTGAGCGGGTCGAGCATGCAGCGGGCCAGGAACAGCAGCGCGACCAGCTGGAGCAGGTCGTCGGGGTTGGCCAGCCCCGGCGGGCGCCGGCGCGCGTACACGAAGCACAACACCAGCGCCAGCACGATCACGCCGTGGTGAAGCACCCGGCCGACGTCGTCCGGCAGCGAGAACTGCGTCACCGTCGTCGTCTGCCCGAAGCCGTCGATGCCCTCGTCCGTGGACGAGCTCGAGAAGGCCCACCACAGGTTCGTCGCGGTGACCGTATGCAGGTAGCTGCTGCCCGAGCTGACCATCTCCTGGGCCGCCCGGAAGCGGCCGGGGTCGGCGACCAGCATCGGCAGCGTCAGCACCCCGGCGAGCGCCACGCACGTCACGGCCAGCCGCACGCGCGTGCCCGCGGGCGCGGCGGTCAGTACGGGCAGCACCGCCAGCGCGGCCCACTGCTTCGTGGCGAGCGCGGCCCCGAGCATCAGCCCGGCCATCAGCCAGCGGCGCCGCCCCGAGGCGATCACCGCGCCCACTGCCAGGACGGCGGCGAGCACCTCCTCGGGATGGCCCCAGTAGGAGGCCTGGAAGGTCAGCGGGTTGAAGACGACCGCCGCGGCAACGAGCGCCCAGACCGTCCACGGGCGCCCGCGGCGCATCATGTCCAGCGCCAGCCACAGCGCCAGCAGACCGGCGGCCAGCGCGCAGACGAAGACTCCCGACTGGTAGACGAGCAGATCGTTGTCGCCGACCGCGTTCGCGACGATCGCCGGCGGCGTGCGCAACAGCAGCGAGAAGCTCCCCATCGGCGGCTGCTCGGCGAAGAAGCCCTTCAGGTCACCGTGGCTGAGGGCGTCGATGGACGGGCCCGCGTCGTCGCACACGGCGTTCACGCACGAGGGCGCGAGGTAGTCCATCCCCGAGGGGCTCCAGCCGGCTACCAGGGCGGCGCCCAGCACGGCCAGGGCGATGCCGAGCAGGAGGGTGTTGCGAGCGGGCACGTCAGGTGCATCGACCGTCCACCTTTTTCCCTTGAGGACAGAAGGCTCTGAGATGTCTCAAGCAAGCCCCGCGGGGCGTCGATGAGGTGAGTGCCGATGGCCCCGGCAAACCCAGATAGCAAGCGGCTTCGCGAAGCCTTCAGCGCGGAGGTCAAGCGCGCTACCCGGACGACCGCCCTCGCCGGTGGCCTGATCGCGATTGTCGCCTTCCCGGCCTGGGCCGGCTTCGACCACCTCGTCGCCCCCGACCACGGCACGGAGTTCACGACGATCCGGCTGCTGCTGGAGTTGCCGCTGGTGGTGCTCTGGCTGAGCCTGTTCACGAGCGTCGGGCGCCGCCACCCCGAGCTCGTGATGCTCGTCTTCCTCAGCCTGATCGAGATCTCGATCGCCTTCATGACGGCGCGCGTGGCGCACGCCCACGCGGCGTACGCGCTCGGCCTCTCGCTCGGCATCTACGCCAGCTCGTTCCTGCTGATCTGGCCGTGGCAGTACACGGCCGCGCTGATCGCGATCACGTGGGCGGCGCTGGGGGTGGCCATCGGCACCGCGCCGGAGCCGCTGAGCGGCTCCGCGATCGCCACGATCACCTTCTACCTCGGCACCGCCTCGCTGATCGCGTTCGTCGGCCAGCTGCACCGGCAGATGACGGCGTGGCAGGAGTTCCGCAGCCGGGTGGAGCTCGAGGCCGAGCAGGAGCGCAACCGCAGCCTGCTCGAGCAGCTCGAGCGGCTCAGCCGCGAGGACTCGCTGACCGGGCTCGCCAACCGGCGCGCCTGGGACGAGACGCTCGCACGGGAGTTCGAGCGCTCACGCCGGCAGGAGACGTCGGTGGCGGTGCTGCTGTGCGATCTCGACCGGCTCAAGGAGATCAACGACCGCTTCGGCCACGCCACCGGCGACCGCGTGCTGAAGGCGGCCGCCGACGTGCTGATCCAGCGCGTACGCGCCGGCGACCTGGTCGCCCGGCTCGGCGGCGACGAGTTCGCCGTGCTCTGCCCGGACACCGACATCGCCGGCGCCTCGGCGCTCGCCGAGGACCTGCGCTTGCGCCTGTCCGCGCTGCGCCCGCCCGAGGTGTTCATCCCCGAGGTGACCGTGTCGATCGGGGTCGCCTGCCGCGAGGAAGCCGACATCTCGGCCACCGAGGTCGTGCTGCGCGCGGACGACCGGCTCTACCGCGCCAAGCGAGTTCGCAACGCGGTCTACCCGGACCTGCTGGTGGTCGCCGAGGAGGAGACGGTCACTTCTGCGGGGTGATCGTGATCGTCCAGCGACCCTTGGCGATCACGCGGACCTGCTCGAAGTCGTAGGGCGGCACGGCCAGCCGGCCGGACGGCGACGGCGCGACGATCGGGAACGACTCGCGGCCGAAGCGCAGCTCGAAGCGCCCGGTGGTCGTCCACTTGACCACGGCCGCCCGGCTCAGGTCGACGGTGCCGAGCGTCGCGTTGCCGTTGCCGGTGAACCTGCGTGCCGGCGGGACCGTGAAGACGCGCTCCGGCGGGTCGTTCTGGGCCTCCTGCCTGCGCTCGCGCGGGAACTGAGTCTCGCGCGGCGTGCCGCCGGTGGCCGGGGCGTCCTCGGCCTTCGGCGGCTCGGCTGCGGGCGCCTCGGTCTCGGTGGGAGCCGCCGGCGGCTCGGTGCCCGGGGTCGAGTCGGAGGACTCGGCCCCGTCGCCGGCGTCGACCGACCCGCCCAGCTGGATCGACTCGCCGCCGCCCTCGTCGTCGGAAGTCGCGAGCAGCGCCGCGGCGGCGCCACCGCCGAGCACGATCAGGATGGCGGCCGCGATGAGCAGCACCCTGCCGAAGCGCGATCCCATGCGCCGGGAGGCTAGCCGCTCGCGCTCGCCGTTCGGGACACTTGGGGGCATGCGGCTGGCGCTGGTGACCGGAGCGAATCGCGGTATCGGGCTCGAGGTGGTCCGCCAGCTCGCCCAGGACGGCTACACCGCGATCCTCGGCGCACGCGACCTCGACCGGGGTGAGGCGGCTGCTTCGGCGCTGCGCGACGAGGGGCACGACGTGCAGGCGCGCCGGCTCGACGTGTCCGATCCGGCCGGGATCGCCGAGTTCGGCGACCAGCTCGAGCGCGACTTCGACCGGCTCGACGCGCTCGTCAACAACGCCGCGATCCACTACGACACGTGGCAGCGCGCCGCCACCGCGGACTTCGACGTCGTGCGCGAGGCGTTCGAGACGAACGTGCTCGGCGCCTGGCGCAGCGTCCAGGCCTGCCTGCCGCTCCTGCGCCGGTCTTCGAGCGCGCGGATCGTCAACGTCTCGAGCGGCGCGGGGGCGCTCACGGACATGGGCGGCGGGGCGCCCGCCTACCGGGTCTCCAAGACGGCGCTCAACGCGCTCACCCGCATGCTGTCCGTCGAGCTGCGCGGCGACGGCATCCTCGTCAACTCGATCTGCCCCGGCTGGGTCGCGACCGACATGGGCGGGCGGGGCGGGCGGCCGGTCGAGCGGGGCGCGGCGAGCGTGATGTGGGGAGTGCGGATCCCGGACGACGGCCCCACCGGCGGCTTCTTCCGCGACGGGCGCCAGATCGATTGGTAGCGGAGGGTCGGGCCGACGGGGTAGGTTCCGCCACGTGGCGACCTACGAGCAGATCGTCGAGGCAAACCGGGCGACATTCGCGGCATGGAACGCCCACAACCCGGACGCCGTGGCGGCGGTGTTCGCGGACGACGCGGTGATCCGGGACGTCGGCTCCACGGACGTGTTGCGTGGCAGGGCGGCGATCCGCGAGCGGGCCGCCGACCTGCTCGTGGCGTTCCCCGACTTCCGCCTGCTCCAGCTCGACCTGATCGTGGGAGAGGACTCCAACGCGGACCGCTGGCAGGCGAGCGGCACGCACCGGGGCCCGTTCCTCGGGATGGAGGCGACCGGCAACCCGATCGAGGTCGAGGGCGCGACCTTCAGCCGCTTCGACTCGAAGGGACTGGTGGTGGAGGACGTCAACTTCTGGGACGTCGGCGCGCTGGTGGCCCAGCTGAACGGAACGTGATGCGCCGCGTCGCGACGCTGGCCGTGGCAGCCTGCCTCGCCTGGGCGGCGCCGGCGGCCGCCAGGGAGTCGGTGGCCGCCTCGCCCAACCCGGTGCACTTCGGCGAGAAGCTGGTCGTGACCGGCAAGGGGTGGCCGGTGATCGAGTTCTGCAGCCGCACCGTGCGGATGTCGCTGCGGTCGGACCAGAACGCGTTCCGGATCGGAACCGTGCGCGTGGGCGACCGGGGCCGCTTCCGCTTCAACTGGATCCCGCGCCGTGCCAAGGTGGGCGCGGGGCGCTGGCAGCTGGTGGCGCGGATGCGCTGCGAGAGCGGCAAGGACGGATCGCCGGTGCCGCGCCGTGCGTCGGTCTCGATCCGGATTCGCGCCTAGCCGGGCGGCGCGGCCGTCGACCAGGCCATGCCGCGAGCAGGATGCCGAGCGCGAGCAGCAGCGCGAAGGCGATCGTGACTTGGTGGCTCACACCGCGAAGATCGGATTGGCGCGCTTCGCCCTTGAGATTGCGGCGGCCGCGGCTGGACTGCCCGCCTAGGCGAGCACGGGGACCAGCAGCTCCTCCGTAGGCGTCTCCGCCGGCGGGGCGACCGATGAGCTCGCTTCCGCGGCGCGCACGAGGTCGATCGCGGTCGAGCGCACCTGGGCGGCGATCTCGGCCAGGCCGAGGTCGCGGTCGCTCTCGAAGCTGCGCACGGCCCGCGCGGCGGCGCGCGACGCGTACCGGCGCACGTGCTGGCCGGACCGGGCCGGCTCGTCCATCTCGGCGGCCAGCGCCCAGACCGCGCGGGCGAGGTCCTCCATCGCCGTCGCCAGCTCGGGCGGCGCCGGGCGGCCCGTGCGCAGATAGCGCAGCACGTGGCGGGCCAGCACGCGCGTGTTGCGGACGGCGAAGTCGAGGTGGCGCGCGCCGCGCTCGTAGCGGGCCAGCTCGGCGTTGGCTGAGCGCCGCACGATCGAGAAGCGGGCGGTCTCGCGTCCGAGCGTCAGCGCCTCCTCCAGCCCCCGCACGCCGTCGTCGAGCTCGCGGGCGGACAGCAGCGCCGCCTCGGCGCGCGCGCCGTCACGGGCGGCCAGGGCGGCGGAGACCTCCTCGAGCGCCTGGCCGAGCGAGCCGAACACCGCCTGCGCCGAGCGGCGCACGAGCAGGACCGGGTCGGGCGGGAAGGCGAGCGCGCTGACCGCCAGCGCCACGCCGCCGCCGACCAGCGCTTGGATCACGCGGCTGCCGGCCAGTCCGGACGTCGTCGGCTCGAGCACCACCAGCAGGATCGCCGAGACGGCCGCCTCGGTCACCAGCACGGGCCCGCCGCCGAGGATCACGGCGGCGGCCATCGCCAGCACCACCATCAGCCCGATCTGGGCTGGGCCGGTGCCGATCGCGCGCACCAGCAGGTCGGCCACGCCGATACCGAGCACGACGCCGCCGATCAGCTCGAGCGCGCGCTCCGAGCGCTGTCCATAGGTGGCACCCAGCGCGATCACCGCGGCGACCGACGCGAACACGGGCTGCTCCTCCGGCAGCAGCAGCTTGGCCACGTACCAGGCCCCGACGGCGGCCGCGGCCGTCTGGAGGATCGGCCAGGCGCGAACGCGCAGCCGCAGCCACGGGTCGCGCACGATCGCCTGTCGGGGAGAGCCGCCCATCCGTTCCAAGTTAGTGACCGCCTTAAGCGGCCCGTAAAGGCCCGATCAGGGGTACAGCGGCGAGGCGTGGAAGCGGTCGCGGGCCACATACCAGGCCGGCTTCTTCTCGCCCTCGTAGGTGAGCAGGCCCTTCTGGTGGCGTGTGTTGGGCCGGTACTGGGGCGGCCGCTGGCCGGCGCCGCCGCTCCAGCCCGGGTAGATCTCGAACTCGCGCAACGTCCAGTAGATCGCGCCCGAGAGGGGGGCGGCGTCGGCGACGTCCATCGTGCGCGTGAAATGGAAGGTCTGGAAGGCGTAGCTGCCCTTGACGGAGACCGGGTCGTTGGCGCGCTCGGGCCGCGCCTCGGCGCCGAACTCGGTCATCACCAGCGCGAGCTCGGGATAGAGGTCGCGCATCTCCTGCAGGTAGAGCGGCAGGTCGTCGAAGTTCTCGACCCAGCGGTACCAGCCGAAGTACTGGTTGATCCCGAGCATGTCGAACTTGTGGTACGTGAACTGCTCGGGGTGGTAGGGGCGCCCGTTGATGTCGACCGAGATCGGCAGCGTCGGGTCGTAGTCGCGCGCGATCTCCTGGGCGTGCTCGAGGTAGCGGCGCGTGACGTTGGGCCGGTCGTCGGGGCGCGACCACAGCTCGTTGGCCACGGAGTGCGTGATCACCGACGGGTGGCTGCGGGCGGCGATCACGGTGCGGCGCACGGTCTCCCACGCGCGCCGGCGCTGGAGCGGATCGCGCAGCACGTTGGCGTGCCGGTCGCGCTGCCAGATCGGCGCCTGGTTCCAGACCATGATCCCGGCACGGTCGAGCCGCTTCAGGAGGCCCTCGTTGAGCAGGTAGTGGGCGCGCGTCACGTTGGCGCCCAGCTCCTTGAGGTCGGCGACGATGCGGTCCATGTCGGCGCCGGTCAGGGCCGCGCCGTGGCCCGGCATGTCCTCGTGGATCGAGGCCCCGGCCAGCTTGATGCGCCGATTGTTCAGGTAGAGCAGGCCCCGCTTGACGGTCACGGAGCGCAGGCCGACGGTACGGCGGTCGACCTGCTGGACGGCGCCCCGGTCGCGCAGCACGATCTTCGACTCGTAGAGCTTGGGGCCCTCGGGCCTCCACAGCTCGGGCGCCGGGACCGGCATCGAGACGCGCACGCGGCGGCGATCGCCGCGCTGGCGCGGCAGCCGGAACGTCCGCTTGGTCACACGGCCGGACGGCGCGCGCAGCGCCACCTGAAGCGTCGGGGCGAGCTCGCTGACACCGGTGCGCTGGAGCACGCCGTCGATCAGCAGCCGCGCCCGGCAGCCGGTGGCGGGTCCCCGGCACTTGACCTGCGACATCGTGCCCAGCTCGTTGAGATGGGCCCGGCCGGCGGGGATCAGCCGAACCGGGCGGACGATCCCGCCCCAGTTCCACCAGCCCTCGGGCAGGCGCGGGTCCTTACGGCTGTCGACGACCACGACCAGTCGGTTCGTGCGCTTCGCCCGTAGCCCGCGGGCCTCGAAGGTGAACGGCGTGTACGGATCGGTGTTGCGCCCCAGCCGGCGCCCGTTGAGGAAGACCGTGGCGGCGCGCCGCACGCTGTCGAACTGGATCAGCCAGCGATAGCCGCGCGGCGTGGCGGGGCCCTCGAAGTTGACCCGGTAGCGGCGCACCTGGCCGGCGTACTCGGAGGCGACCGCCCGGGTGTTGAACACGCTCGGGATCCGGACCGGGCTCCAGCGCGTGGCGTCCTGGGAGGCCTTGCCGCCGGGAATCGAGGCCGCGCCGTCCGCCGGCACGCCCTCGGGCTGGCCCTCGAGCGGCGGCGCCGGCTGGTCGGGCGCCGGCGCGGCTGCCTGGTTGCGGACCTCCCAGCCCGACGACAGCGTCTGCGCACGCGGCGGTGCCGCTGCGGCGGCAGCGGGGAACAGGACCAGCAACGCGGCCAGGGGTGCGAGAGCCCTCCTCACGCAGCCCTCAAGGTAGCTTCCAGGCGTGCCGCCCGTCGCCGTTGGGGTCGACTTCCTGCAAGAGCCGGCCGCCGTCTTCGGCGCGATGCTGGTGATCGGCGCCTTGCTCTCCGGTCTGGCGCGGCGCAGCTTCCTCTCGCTGGCGGCCGTGTTCGTGGTCGCGGGGTTCGTGCTCGGCCAGGACGGGTTCGACGTGCTCGACCTCGACCCTCACTCGGACTTCGTGCAGGGCCTGGCGGTGATCGCGCTGGTGTTGATCCTCTTCCGCGACGGGCTCGAGGTCGAAGCGGAGATGCTGCAGAAGGCGTGGCATCTCCCGTTCCGCAAGCTCGTGCTCGCGATGCCGCTGACGGCGCTGCTCGTCGGGCTGCTCACATACGCCGTCACCGATTTCACCTGGATCGAGTCGCTGCTGGTCGGGGCGCTGCTCAGCCCGACCGATCCGGTGCTGTCCTCGGCCGTGGTGACGAACCCGCGCGTGCCGCGCGTCATCCGCCACTCGCTCAACCTCGAGTCCGGGCTCAACGACGGGCTGGCGCTGCCGGCTGTGCTGGCGTTCACGGCGGCCGCCGAGTCGCGCGAGGACTTCGTCTGGTGGGAGTTCGTGGTCCAGGACGTGGGCGTCGGGGCGCTGACCGGGCTGGTGATCGCGTTCGTCGCCGCGCGCCTGATGCCTCGCGGAGCCGGCGCGCACGAGAAGTCGCTCTACGCGCTGGGCGTGGCGTTCGCGACCTACGGCACGGCGGTGCTGCCGCCCGAGGGCAACGGCTTCATCGCGGTCTTCGTGGCGGCGATCGCACTCGGGATCTGGCGGCCCGACATCCGCGACTGCTTCGAGCAGCGCTCGGAGGACGTGCTCGAGGTGGTCAAGCTGGGCGTGTTCCTCGTGTTCGGGGCGATCTTCACGTTCGACCTGCTGTTCGAGGACGGCTGGACGGCGATCGCGATCGCCGTCTTCACGCTGGTGGTCGCGCGGCCGGTTGCTGTGTTCGTCGCGCTCGCCGGCGCCAGCGGGGTCGGTACGGCCGGGAAGGCGTTCATGGCCTGGTTCGGGCCGAAGGGGGTGGCCACGATGACCTTCGCGCTGTTCGTGCTGGGATCGACCGACCCGAACGCGGAGCGGATCGCCGGCATCGCCGCGCTGACCGTCTTCATCTCGATCGTCGTGCATGGGCTGACCGACCAGCCGGGGGCCGAGTGGATGGCACGGCGCGCGGAGCGCGCAGAGGGGTAAAACTCCGCTCATGGACACCTGGGACATCGCCTCTCTGGACGTTCAACCCCGCCAGCCCGAGGTGTTGCGGTCTGACGACGAAACTCGCGTGATCGCGATCTACCTGCCCGCCGGGGAGGCGCTCCAGGAGCACCAGGTGCACGAGCGCGCCTGGCTGGTCGTTGCCGGCGGCGAGATCGAGGTCGAGCAGGGCGGCGAGACCGTCACGGGTGGCCCTGGCTTCCTGGCGCACTTCGAGCCGGCCGAGCGCCACGAGGTGCGCGCGCGGTCCGACGCGCGCCTGATCCTGCTGCTCTCGCCGTGGCCGGGCGACGGGCACCCGAGCCGTCGCGGCTGACGCCTCCTAGAATCCAGGCCGATGGACCCGTCGCGTAAGCGCAAGATCCGGCTTGCCGTGGCCCTCGGCGCCGCGGTGTGCCTGGCGGCCGCGCTGCTCTACACGAGCTTCAGCGCCTCCTCGGAGGCGGCCAAGCCGTCCGAGCTGAAGGAGGGCCGGTCCTACGAGGTCACCGGCAAGGTGGTCAAGGGCTCGATCAGCCACTCCGGCGACGAGCTGCGCTTTCGCATCCGCGATCGCGACGGGACGACGTCGGTGCCTGTCGCGTACACGGGGTCGGTGCCGGACCCGTTCCGGGACGGTCGCGAGGTAATCGTCTCGGGTGAGCTGAAGGAGGGCACGTTCGTCGCGGAGCGCGACTCGCTCGTGACCAAGTGCCCGTCCAAGTTCACGAAGGAAGAGCAGTCCAGCTGACGTGGCTGACGTCGGCTCCGCCTGCCTCGCGATAGCACTCCTGACCGCGCTCTACGCGGTGGGCGCCTCGGTCTACGGAGCGCGTTCGGGCAAGCGCGAGTGGGTGACTTCGGGGCGGCGGGCGATCTACTGCCTGGCCGGCCTCTGCGTGACCGCGTTCGCGATCCTCGAGTCGGCCTTCCTGCGTTCGGACTTCTCCTACGCGCTGGTCGTCGAGGGCTCGTCCACCGACACGCCGACCTTCTACAAGGTCACGGCGCTGTGGGCGACCCAGGACGGCTCGCTGCTGCTCTGGGCGACCCTGCTGTCGCTGTTCGCGTCGGCGTCGCTGTTCCTGACGCGGCGGTCGCTGCGTGACGTCGCGCCGTGGGCAACGGCGGTGCTCGGCGTGGTCGCGGCGTTCTTCCTGTCCCTGATGATCGGATGGGAGAACCCGTTCGACACGCTGGCGGCGCCGCCGGCCGAGGGAGCAGGGCTCAACCCCCTGCTGCGCCACCCGGCGATGATGATCCACCCACCGATGCTCTACACGGGCTACGTGGCCTTCTCGGTCCCGTTCGCGTTCGCGATCGGGGCGCTGATCACGCGGCGGACGGGCGCCGACTGGATCCGCTCCACGCGCCGCTTCGCCCTGATCGCGTGGACCTTCCTCGGCACCGGGATCATGCTGGGCGCGCTCTGGTCCTACACCGAGCTGGGCTGGGGCGGCTACTGGGCCTGGGACCCGGTGGAGAACGCGTCTCTGATGCCGTGGCTGGTCGGCACGGCGTTCCTGCACTCGATCATGGTGCAGGAGAAGCGCGGCATGCTGAAGGTCTGGAACGTGTCGCTGATCTGCGCCACGTTCGCGCTCGCCCTGCTCGGCACGTTCCTGGTGCGCAGCGGCATCCTCAACTCGATCCACGCGTTCGGCGCATCGACGATCGGCGTGCAGATGCTGGTCTTCATCGCCTGCGTGATCGGCGTGTCGGCGGCGCTGATCGTGGCGCGGCTGCCCGACCTGCGGTCGGAGGCGCGGATCGACTCGCTGCTGTCGCGCGAGGCGTTCTTCCTGCTCAACAACCTGGTGCTGATCGCGCTCTGCCTGGTGATCATGTGGGGCACGTTCTTCCCGCTGATCTCGGAGGCGCTGACCGGCACCGAGGCCAGCGTCGGGCCACCCTGGTTCAACCGGCTGACGACCCCGCTGGCGCTGGTGCTGGTTCTGCTGACGGGGATCGGGCCGGTGCTGGCGTGGCGGCGGGTGACCCCGGCTGCGCTCGGCCGCCTGCTCCGCATCCCGATCGCCGTCACTCTCGTCGTGCTGTTGCTGCTCGTCGCGCTCACGGATGCAACGAAGAGCGCACCCTCGTTGCTGATGTTCCTGTTCGTCGCCTTCGTTCTCTCGGTCGTCGCTCAGGAGTTCTGGCGGGGGGCTTCGGCCCGGCGCGTCATGACCGGCGAGCCGCTGCCGCGGGCGCTCGCGCGGCTGACCGGGCGCAACCGGCGCCGCTACGGCGGCTTCCTCGTGCACGCGGGGATCGCGGTGCTGTTCCTCGGCGTCGCCGCGTCGTCGGCGTTCCTGGACCAGCGCGACGTGCGGCTGTCACCCGGCGACACGACGAAGGTGGGCGACTACACGGTCACCTACGTGCGGCCGACGGCACAGCTCGGCGGCGACGACGCCGGCACGGGCGCGCCGATCTCGCTGGGCGCGGTGATGCGGGTGCGCCACGGCGACGAGACCTACACGATGCGCCCGTCGCGCAACTACTACTCGACCGCGGACCCGTCGAAG
>JBQGCL010000156.1:0-13317 GCA_052038485.1 Thermoleophilaceae bacterium
GCAAGCGCTTCTACCGCGCGATGAAGCGCGCCGGTATGGGCGAACGCTGCGGGCGCAAGAACGGGATCACGCTCCACTCGCTGCGCCACACGTTCGCCACGCGCGCAGCTGCGGCGGGCGCTCCCCTGCGCGCGCTACAGGAGTGGCTCGGCCACGATGACGCGAGCACCACGGAGGTCTACCGCCACTACGCGCCGGACCCGACCGGCGCCAAGGCGCTCATCGACGCAGCGTTCGCGCAGCGGGAGGGCAGCGAGGGCAGCAATCGGGGCAGCAATCTGAGCACAAGTGGGAACAAGACGGAGCAAGCCAAACCGCTCTAGCAAGCGGAATCCGCACTAGGCGCACCCCCCGGCGCAGGACTCATAACCCGAAGGTCGCGGGTTCGAATCCCGCCCCCGCTACTCCGAGAACCCCTGCAATGCAGGGGTTCTCGCGTTTCCAGGATCGATTGGTATCACGGCCGTGACTTCAATATGACTCGATTTCCTGCACCGACTTGCGCAGATCGAGCGGCCGCGGGAGCCACGTAGGCCCGTCCGCTAGGCGTCCAGGCGTTGCCCATGCCCGGGGCGTCTGCCGGGAGGGCTAGGGAGGCGCGCCGGCACTTGCTGACGTCGCCTCCCGGGGCCGTGCCTAGGTCATCATGGAGTGGCCTTGGGCAGCGACGCGGCCCCGACACCCCCGCTCCGGCCAGCCCTCGACCCGGAGGAGCGCATCGAGCTCCTGTTGCGGGACCTGCGCACGTCGAGGACCGGGCTCACCGAGCGAGAGGCGCGGCGTCGCCAGGTTCAGTTCGGGCCGAACACGCTTGAGCGCCGGCGCGGCCGGCGCTGGCCGCGCGAGCTCGCACACCAGTTCACCCACCCGCTCGCCCTGCTTCTGTGGGCGGCGGCGGCGCTCGCGTGGGTCGCCGGGATCCTCGCCGTGGCGGTGGCGATCGTGATCGTGATCGTCGTCAACGCCGCCTTCGCCTTCGCCCAGGAGATGCAGGCCGAGCGCGCGGTCGAGGCGCTCGCGCGCTACATCCCAGAGCGGGCTCAGGTACTGCGCGACGGCGCTCCTCGCGAGCTCCCGGCGAGCGAGCTGGTTCCCGGCGATGTCGTCTTGATCGGCGAGGGCGAGCGGATCTCTGCCGACTGCCGCCTGCTCGAAGGCGCGCTCGAGGTGGACATCTCGACGCTCACCGGCGAGTCGATACCCGTGTTTCGCTCTGCGGACTGCACCGACGTCGGGGTTCCACCGCTGCGCGCCCGCGACCTCGTGTTCAGCGGCACCAACTGCACCGAGGGCGAGGCGCGCGGGCTCGTCTTCGCGACCGGAATGCGCACGGAGCTGGGACGGATTGCGGCGCTCTCGCAGCGCGTGGAGCGCGAGGAGAGCCCCCTGGAGCGCCAGGTCCGCCGCGTCGCGTGGTTGATCGCGGCGATCGCCGTCGCCACCGCGATCGCCTTCCTCCCGCTGGCCATCTTCGCCGCGGGGCTATCGCTCGACGACTCGGTCGTGTTCGCGGTCGGCCTCTTGGTCGGGAATGTACCGGAGGGCCTCCTGCCGGTGATCACGCTGGCGTTGGCCGTGGGTGTGCGCGACCTGGTGCGCCAGGGGGCGGTGGTGAAGCGCTTGAGCGCGGTGGAGACCCTCGGCTCCACCGACGTCATCTGCACCGACAAGACCGGCACCCTGACCGAGAACCGGATGCAGGTGACGGAGATCTGGACCGCGGCGGGGACCGTCGCCCTCGACGCGCCGCCCGTGGCCACCTCTGTGCCGTCCGCCATCGGCGATCTCGCGGCGACGATGGCAGACTGCAACAACGCCCGGATCGAGGGCGGCGAACCGACTGGCGATCCGACCGAGGTGGCGATGCTGCAGGCGGCCGCGACGCTCGGCGCGTCGGTCGGGGCAGGGTGGCGCGAGCGGCGCCGCGTTCGCCAGTTCCACTTCGACCCGGTGCTGAAGCGGATGTCGACCGTCGACCGCCGCGACGGCGAGCTGTGGGTGGATGCGAAAGGGGCGCCCGAGACGCTTCTCCCCACCTGCACGAGCATCGCGTCGAGGGACGGGGCGCGCCCGTTGGGGAGGGAGGAGCGCGCCGCGGTCGAGGTTCGGGTCGACCGCTACGCACGCGAAGGTCTGCGGGTGCTCGCCGTCGCCCGGCGCCGGGTGGGCGGCGCGCCGCCGCCCGAGCTGCGCGAGGAGGCCGAGCGCGAGCTCACGTTTCTCGGCCTCGTTGCGATGCTCGATCCCCCGCGAAAGGAGGTGGCGGCTGCGGTGGAGCGATGCCACGCCGCCGGCATCCGCGTGATCGTCGTCACCGGCGACCACGGGCTGACGGCGGCGGCGATCGCGCGCCAGATCGGGATCGGGGGTAGCGAGGAGCCGCGGGTGATCGCCGGAGAGGAGCTCGACGGCCTCAGCGATGCCGAGCTCGATCGGCTTCTGCACACAGACCGCGAGCTGGTCTTCGCGCGCAGTTCGCCCGAGGCAAAGTTGCGGATCACCGATGCACTCCAGGAGGAGGGGCACGTGGTCGCGATGACCGGCGACGGCGTGAACGACGCGCCGGCGCTGCGCGCCGCCGACATCGGTGTCGCGATGGGGCGCTCGGGCACGGACGTCGCGCGTGAGGCCTCGACGATGGTGCTCACCGACGACAACTTCTCCACCATCGTCGCCGCCATCGAGGCTGGCAGGCGTGTCTACGCGAACATCCGCAAGTTCCTCCTCTACATCTTCGCGCACACGACGCCGGAGGTCACGCCGTTCCTCGTCTTCGCGCTCGGGGGCGGCTCGATCCCACTGCCGCTCACCGTCCCCCAGCTGCTTGCCTTCGACGTCGGCACGGAGACGCTGCCGGCGCTGGCACTTGGGCGTGAGCGCGCCGAGGCGGGGCTGATGACGCGACCGCCGCGCCTGCGCGGGGAGTCCGTCGTCCAAGGCCCGATGTTGCTCCGGGCGTGGCTGTTCCTGGGCCTGATCTCCGCCGGCCTGCAGACGGCCGGGTTCTTCTACGTCCTCACCAAGGCCGGCTGGAGCCCCGGTGATCCCACCGGCGAGGGCGCCCCACTTCACGACGCCTACCTTGAGGCGACGACAATGACCTTCTTCTCGATGGTTGTCTGTCAGATCGGCACCGCCTTCGCGGCACGGACGGACCGCGCCTCCCTGCGGTCGATCGGCGTTGCGACGAACCCGCTGCTGCTCTGGGGGATCGCCTTCGAGCTCCTGCTCGCGGCGATCTTCATCTATACGCCGCCTTTCCAGTCGCTGCTCGGCACCGCCGCGCTCGCGCCTGACGCGCTGCTCTTTGCGGCGCCGTTCCCGTTCATCGTCTGGGGCGCCGACGAGTCGCGGCGCTACCTGCTTCGCCGCCGCGACGCGAGAGCGTGGTGATCGCGAGAGCGATGACGGTGGCGGCGATCAGGACGATCGTGATTACCTGCACGATTTCCCTGATTGCGTCTTTGAGTTCGCGTCTCTCAGTTCGCGCGGGACCGCGTGGCGCCGGGACCCTTCCCGCTCGCGTGGAACGGGCCCTCCTCCCGCCGTGCAGGACGGCGCGGCCCGGCCGTGGTCTCGCCGACATCACGTCGCCACCCGCGTGTCGCGGTCTCCCTCACTATTCGGCGCCCGAGGCGATCCGCCGGGGGACGGACACGCCGCGCGGGCAGACGAGCAGGGGGCACGCCGGCGGCCGGTGCAGCAACGCGCTCGAGACGCTGCCGAGTGCGATGCGGGCGAGCGGTCCTCGGCGGCGTGAGCCGAGCGCCAGCAGGTCGAGCCGTTCTGCGGTGCAGGCCTTCACCAGGGCGGGCGCGACCGGGCCGTCGAGGACGCGGGTACTCACCTCCATGCGAGGTGGGAATTCGTCCGCGACCGTCCTTAGGTAGCCCGCCGCGACAGTGCGGTGGCCCGCCAGCGCATCACCGTCCCAGCCCTGAGCCGAAGGGGCGGTGTGCGGATCGCTGACCGTCAAAACGACAAGCTCGCCGCCAGCGCCCTCGACCAAGAGCGCCGCCTCCGCGAGGGCGATTCTCGACTCCTCCCAGCCGTCGAAGGCAACGCCGACGCGGTGAAGCGCGGCCGGGGCGTGCTCGGCGTATCCGGCCGGCGCCACCGCGACGGGACAGGGTGCGTTTCGGACGAGCGCATTGATCTCGTGTGGGCGGGCGCCCCGGCGTGAGCTGCGCACCACGACGAGCCCGGGCCGGCGCCGGCGCACAGCCGCGGTCACATCCCCTCCTGAGCTCAGGACCGTGCCATCCGTCGCCCGCGCCAGGAGCATCGCGAAGGCGCGCGCGTCGTCGGAGTCGTCGCCCACGAGGATCAGCGAGAACCTCGGCAAGGGCCAGGCATCCGCGGACGTGGGCACTGCCCTGCCAATCGAGGTCCACGGACTCATTGCGTCAATGGCTCACGGCAGGCACGATCACAACCGGGCGATCGGCCTCGTGCAGCAGTCCGTGCGACACGCTCCCAAACGCGGCGCGGAAACGACCAAGGCCGCGCGCCCCAACCACGATCTCGGACGCGTCGCGTGCCTGAGCCGCTCGCGTCAGCGCCTCGACGGGGGGAGCCATCACGATGTCGACCTCCACGTCGCCGCGGCCTTCGAGACCCCGAGTGAGCTCCAGGACCCGCTCGCGCTGTTCGTCGAGCGCGAGCTGGTAGTACGGGGCGCCGAGCCAGTCGGCCGGCGCGTAGAAGGCGCAGACCGCGACCAGATCCCCGCCGGACTCCTCCACGCGCCGGCTGGCGTACTCGAGTGCGATACCCGCATTGTCCGAGCCGTCATATCCCAGAATCACTGTCGGCGGCTGTGTGTCCTCGCCCGGGGCTGCGGCGAGCCGCAGCTCCCGTTCGACCGCTTGGCGGGTGAGGACCAGCACCGGGCGGTCGCTCTCGTGCAGGAGCGCGTGCGAGGTGGTCCCCAGCGCGGCGGCGCGGAAGGATCCAAACCCGCGGGAGCCGACCGCGAGCTCGTCCGCATCGACTTCCCGTGCCAGCTCGACGAGCGTGCGCGCCGGCGGGCCCTCGACCAGCCGCAGGTCAGCGTGTGCTTCGGGCGGGAGCGCGCCCTTGGCCTCGTCGAGCACGCGCCGGCCGTGCTCGCGGGAGCGCTCCATGGCGCGGTCGTAGTAGGGGCTTTCCAGCATGCTGGTCGGAACCGCGACCACGTGCGCGACGACCAAGCGGTCCTGCGCGCTGAGGCGCCGGGCGGCGAAGCTCAACGCCGCGTGCGCGATCTCGGATCCGTCGAAGCCGACCACGACGCAGTGAGACATCAGGATGCCCGCTTGGTCGAGATCGCTGCTCGCTCACGCGCCCGCATCCAGCTGCCGAAGGGGGCCGTGATCGCGGTCTCGGCTGGCATGGCGCGCCTCTGGACCCGAACGCTGCGACAGGAGGTGACGCGCAGCTCCTCCGGGGCGGTCCGTAGCCGCCGCGCGGCCCAGCGGATCGCCTCGAGCACCTCGCCGACCGCCGGCAGGCCGCTCTGGCAGCGGACCATCATGATCGGGTCGTCCTTGCCGACGTAGCGACCGGCGATGAGCGACAGCTTCGACGTCGAGGTAACCGCTACCGGCTCGCCGAGATCGTCGTTGCGACAGACGTGCTTGATCACGTTCGTGAGATCGCCTCGGCGACCATCTCGGGGTGGACGTCGCCATGGCCGACGTAGCCACCCACATCCGCCTTGATAGCGCTGACAGTAACGCTTGCCATCTCCCGCCTCCTCAACGGATCGCGTCGATGGTCCTGCCCCGCGGCGGTGCGCACATCGGGACTAGGCACGGCTCTTGCATCGGGGGAACTACGGACGACCGCTCCTGCGCTAGTCCTCGCAGACATCCGCCACCGTGGCGTCGGCGGCGGCGACGACGTCGCGTGGGTCGAGCAGTACCGAGTGGCTGTGGTCGCCGCCGGCGCAGAGGACGCGGTCCTCGTCCAGCAGTCGCTGGTCGACGACCTCGGCGGCCGGCACCATCGGGCCCAGGGGCGGCACGGCGCCGACGTCGAGCTGTGGGAAGTCCTCGGCCATTTGCTGCTCGGTCGCCAGCTGGAGTGACTTGCCGGCGTCGAGGACGTCGCGCAGCTTGTGGAGGTCGAGCCGTCGCGAGGCGGGGATCACCGCCAGCAGATAGGCGCCGTGGTCGTGAAGCACGACCGTCTTCGCAACCTGGTGGGCAGGACGGTCGGTCGCGGCCGCCTCCGCCGTGGCGCTCATCGTCTCGCGATGCTCGATCACCTCGTGTTCGATGCGCTCGCCGCGGAGGTATTCGGTCACCGCCGCGATTCGCGTCCCGGAGAGGCTGGAGTGTGGATCGCCTGTCATGCGCTGCTTCCTTTCGAGGACGGGCGTTACTCGAGTACGAACGTCACCTTGAGGTCGACGCGGTACTCGCTGATGTTCCCGTCGTCGGACACCTTGACCTGCTGTTCCTTGACCCAGGCTGCCTGCATGTTGCGCACGGTCTCGGAGGCCTTGGCGATACCCTGGCGGACGGCGTCGTCGAAGCTGTTGCTCGAGGCGGCGCTGATCTCGATTACCTTGGCGACGGCCATGGGAGCCGCTCCTTTCGTCGAGTATGTGCTTGCGATCCTTTCGGCCAAGAGGCGCAAGCGCGTCGGCAAGAAACCCGGATTGCCCCTCCGGAGTAATCCCTTGAGCGGGTCAGGGGCGTGGCCTTGAGGGTGCGGTTTCTGGGCACGGGCGCGAGCGGGGGGACGCCTGGGAGGGTCGGTCGGGCAGGTTGGAGAGCTCGGCGCTGATCGAGGCGGGCGGGCCGGTGCTGATCGACGTCACCCGGGACTTCGCGCGCCAGAGCACGGCGCTCGAGCGGGTCGATGCCGCGTTGCTGACGCACGCCCACCACGACGCGGCACGCTTCCCCACCTTCGCGTGGCGGCTTCGATCGGGCGCGGCCACGGTTGTCTATGCGTCCCACGTCGCGCGGCTGACGCCCGGGCTCGCGCGGTTCGCGCGGGGTGTCTCGCTGCTAGTACTGGACGGGGCGATGTGGCGCCGGACGCTGTTCTCCCAGCTGCGTGTCGACGAGGCGCTGCCGGCGGTCGGCCTTGAGCTGCGGGTTGTCTCCCGATGGCGGTGATCGCCCGCTGCGCAGACGCTGTCGCCTTCGCGTGGGCGATCGACCCTACCGAGCACGCTTGTGTACGAAGTGCCGGACGTAGGAATCGGAGCTCGGATAGAACCTGCTGACGTGCCCGTCGTCAGACCAACGCACCAGATACGGGGGCGCGCCATCGTCACCGAGAACCTCGAGGATCTCGGCGTCGCGCTCGGGTTCCCCGACGTGGTGGCCGTGGATCACGAGCCGGTCGCCTGGGACTGCTCGGAGATTCGAGCTGCTCGACGACATCGAACGCTCTCCTTCGATTCGTTTCGGGCATCGTCGTCGCCGGAGCCTGGCCCGGCATCGTGTCTAGCGACGGATCCGAGCCTCGGTGAACTACCGGTTCCGGCGGGGACTCGATCGCCTCATGCGCCGACCGTGAGGGGGGCGCCCGTCAGCGTCCGATGCTGCTGTGTGCCTCGCGCTGCGGCAGAAAGTTCTCGAACGCCTGGATCCAGCGGGGGGCGTCGTGGGGCAGCAGATAGTGGCTGGCGACTCGGTCTCGCCCGGCGTCACCCATTGCGCGGGCGGTCTCGGGTTCCGTGAGGAGGGTGAGGATGGCCTCGGCCGCCGCGTTCTCGTCGCCGGGTTCGACGAGGAGGCCGGTGGTCCCGTGCACGACCTGTTCCTGGAGTCCGCCGACGCGGCTGCACACCACAGGCCGTCGTTTCCACATTGCCTCCATCACGGCAAGCCCGAATCCCTCTCCGCGGCTATGTTGAACCGCAACGCTCGCCCGCCGTTGCAGCGCGTTTATGATCGCGCCTGCCTCCTCGGGGTCGTCGTTCGGAATGCTGAGGAGGTGGACCCGCTCACGGATTGCGGGTGCGAGCCCGTCGACGCACTCGAGGGTCTCGGCGTACACGGCCTCGGCCTCTGTTTCGTCGGGGATCCACTCGACGCCCGGACCGGCGACGGCAAGGTGCGCCGGAGAGTGCGGCGCGACCCGCTCGGCGAAGAGGCGGACGACACCAGCCGGGTCCTTGAGGTGGTTCCACGCGGACACCTGCAGGACGAGGGGCGCCTCGGGCGGTAGCTCCCCGCCGCCGGCGACAGCGAGAGGCCGGTCCACCCGGCCGGGCGTGCCATCGAGCCGTACGAACCTGCTCGTCGCGCCGTTCGCTTGGAGGCCGCTCAACGCCAGGATGCCCGCCACCTGCGATTCGCTCAGCTCCTGGTTCTTGGGAGCGAGCGGGTTGATGACCGGAGGGATGGTGAAGGTGCGCGTCTGGTCGAGCGTCTCCCACGCAAACTGGGGGCGACTGAAGACATAAGCGTCGACCTCCGCGAGATATGGCCGCAGGAAGGTCCACGCTTCCCGCGCCGTGTCGTTTGGCGTGTCGAGTCCGACGTGGCAGCGCCAGACGACGTGCGCGCCGGCGCGTTCGGCCATGGGGGCGAGCCCGGCCGTCTGGGGGTCGTGCAGCACGACGACATCACCGGGCTTGATCAGCTCCACAAGCTCGCGGCCCGCGATCGCGAGGCCGTCCTCGTAGAGGAAGCGCACCTCCTCGTCGAATGGTCCGTGGTCTCGTCGTCCGTGGAGCATGTTGTGGATCCGCTTCGCCAGAGCGAAGAACTCGGGCGAGGCCTCGATGACCTCCCAATGCGCATCGATCCCGACCCCGCGGGCGTACGACACCTGGGAGCGAAGTAGCTCCGCCAGCCCACCGGCCCGCAGCTTGGATGAGACGTGGAGCAGTGCGCGCCCGCGAAGCCGGTCGCGAATCTTCGCCTGACCTTGCTGAATCTCGTCCCATTGGCGCCGGTCGCTAACGAACGGTCTAAGCCGATCAGGGGAGAGTGGTGGGGGCGTCACTGTCTCCAACATCGGGTCGTGCCTTCCCGTGCGAACGCGCAACGATCGTGAGGCCTGTCAGACGACACGGTATGCGCCCTCGCCGGGAGAAACATCCGAAACGCACACGGTGCCTGCATCTCGGATAAGTACTGACGCCGGTGCCCGATGATCAGCCGCGGAGGGCGCGCAGGGCGTTCAGGATGACGGCGAGATCAATCGCCTCCTGGAGCAGCGCGCCGGCAACGGGCTGAAGGTAGCCGGCGGCGGCGACTCCCATGGCTGCGAGGCTGAGTCCCATCCCGGCGAGCACGCTTTGGCGGGCGATGAACAGCGCCCGGCGGCCCGTGTGGATCGCGCTGGCGACGCGGTCGACCCGGTTGACGGTAATCACGGCATCGGCGGTCTCCGACGAGACCGTCGCGCCGGCGGCGCCCATGGCGATGCCCAGGTCGGCGAGGGCGAGTGCCGGAGCGTCATTCACGCCGTCGCCGACCATCACGACCGGCTGCAGCTCACGGTCGCCGCGTATGCGGCGCACGACCTCGAGCTTGTCCTCGGGCGACTGCTCCGCGTAGACGCGGTCCACGCCGAGCTCTCGTCCGACGCGCTCAGCCACCGAGCGGCGGTCGCCCGACACCATCGCGACGTGCCGCACACCTTCCCTGCGCAGGGCATCCACGATGCGGTCCGCGTCTGGGCGCAGCTCATCGGCCATCACGATGATTCCGGCGACGCGGCCGTCCATGCCGACGAGCACGCGGGCCTCGCCGGAGCCGCGGCCAACGGTGAGCGCGGTCGCCGCGACCTCGTCGGGCGGGTAGCCGGCGGCGCGGAGGAACGCCCGGCTGCCGACGGCGATGTGGCGCCCGTCGACCGCTCCCTCGATGCCCTGGCCGGGATCCTCGCGCACTTCCGCGGGCATGCTCAGGTCTAGCCCCGCCTCGTTCGCGGCGTGCACGAGCGCTTCGCCGAGCACGTGGGCGGACATCTGGTCGACCGAAGCGGCGAGCCGAAGCAGCTCGCCGTCGGGCACGTCGCCGCTACTGACGATCTCGCGGACCTCCGGGGAGCCGACGGTCAGCGTTCCGGTCTTGTCGAACAGCACCGTGCGGGTCTGCCCGAGTGTCTCGATCGCTCCAGCGCCCTTGACGATCACCCCCGCGCGCGCCGCGCGCGAGAGCCCGGAGACGAGTGCGATCGGGGCCGCCAGGATCAAAGGGCACGGGGTCGCCACCACGACGACCGCCAGGCCGCGCACGGGGTCGCCGCTTAGCGCCCAGGCGAGACCGGCCACCAGCAACGTTGCGGGCAGGAAGAACCCCGCATAGCGATCGGCCATCCGCACGAACGGCGCGCGGTGGCGTTGTGCCTGCTCGACCAGTCGCACCAGCGCGGAATAGGCGCTCTCGCTGGCCGGCCGGTCAGCGCGCACGTCGAATGGCGCTCCGGCGTTCGCGGTACCGCTGAGCACGGGCATGCCCGCCGCTAACGTCAGGGGGAGGGGCTCGCCGCTGAGGGTGCTCGTGTCGACCACGGCCTCGCGACTCACGACCGTGCCGTCCACCGGCACGACCTCCCCGGCCCTCACGACGACGACGTCTCCCGCCTCGACGCGCTCGACCGCGGTCTCGGCGAGGCCGCCGTCTACGCGTAGCCAGGCGATCTTCGGGGCGCGCTGCACCAGCGCGGTCAGCTCACGCCGGGCGCGGCGTGAGGCGGCCGTCTCCAGCGCCTCTCCGCTGGAGAACATCAGCCCTATCACGACGCCCGCGAGCTCCTCGCCGAGCGCGAGCGCGCCGACCATCGCCACCAAGGCGATCGTGTCCACCCCGAGATGGCGGTCGACGACAATCGTGCGCACCACCTCGAACGCGAGCTCCGCGGCCAGGACCGCCACCGCTGCGCGCCAGACGAGGTCGCCGGCGTCGGCCGCGCCGGTGAGGTGTAGGACCCCGCCGACCGTAATCGCGAGAACCGCAAGTCCAGCGAGCAGCCGAGCGTGGTAGTCGGTGAGCCAGCCGAGGAGGCGCCCGCGCGGGCCCTCCTTGGCGCCCGCAGACCGCGCGCTGTGCTTCGAGACTGGCAGGGAGGATCGCGCGGTCTGCACGCCAGGAACGCTAGGTGGGGTCGGGGGGTTAGGTCATCCGCGCCCCGGCGCAGAACGGTCAGTAGTCCGCCGCATCCGTCCTGGTGGGAGCACAGGCGTTCCGGGCAGCCCTGGACCGGCGTTGAGCGCGCCGGAGACGTGGCGTTCGGCGCCGACCTGAGATCGCGAATCGCGCGGCGATCCTAGCCTGGGCGCTCCGTAGTCCCTACGCAGCTAGAGCCGCGCGAAGTCCCGATGTCGCCACTACGGGGCGGACATACGATGACCGGTGACTCATGACCCTGGGCAATTCTCCTAGCCACGTCAGGCATCCTTGCCGCGGCTCCCGATGTCGAGCAGCGGTCGACTAGATGAACTCCTATCGAAGGCTCATCGTCGGCTACGACGGCAGCGATCAAGCCGAAGACGCCTTGGCATTCGCGCGCATGCTCGCCGGCGCGCTGGGCGCAACCCTGACGCTCGTGGAGGTGATGCCCTATCTGCCGCTGCTATCGGAGATCTCCATCGTCCCGCCCACCACGCTCGCCGCGCAGCGCGACTTGACGGGTGAACGGCTAGAGAGGCTCGCCCGGTCGCTCGATGTCGAGGCGGAAGCCGTCGAGAGCAACTCGCCCGCCCGGGGGCTCCACGGGGTCGCCGAGCAGCTCAAGGCCGATCTCATCGTCGTTGGGTCCTCGCACCGCGGACGAATAGGGCGGGTCCTCGCCGGAAGCGTGGGTCGAAGCCTCCTGAACGGCTCACCGTGTGCGGTTGCGGTCGCCCCGCGCGGCTACCGCCGTCATCCCGACTACGCGCCCCGCTCGATTGGCGTCGGCTTTGATGCCTCGCCCGAGGCCAAGAACGCGCTCGACGGCGCCGCCGCTCTGGCGCTCGGCACCGGTGCGTCACTGCGTGCTGTCCTCGTGGTCCCGCCCGTCAACTATGGCTACGGCCCCGTCTGGGCAGTCGCTGGCCCCGATCTTCAACGTATGCGAGTCGAGCAGGCCCAGGAGCATCTTGAAGCCGCGCTTGCGTCCCTCCCGGAGCGCCTGAACGCTGAAGGCCGAGTGGTCGAAGGCAGCCCGGTCTCGGCCCTGGTCGAGGAGGCCGAGAGGGGACTCGATCTGCTCGTCCTCGGCTCGCGCGGATATGGGCGCGTACGGGGCGTTCTCCTTGGCAGTGTCGCCGCCGAGCTGATCGGGACCGCGCCCTGTCCGGTCGTGGTTGTACCTCGCGGCGCCCAGCTCGACGATCCATCGGCGACCGCAAGCGGGGTCTCCGCGCCTGCGGGAGTCACTCCACGCCGGGCCTGATCGGCGCGGTGGCGATTCGCTTCAGGTCGCCATGCTCGAGCCGGCGGCGCTGCTGCGGCTCGCGCTGGAGCGCGAGCTCGACGCGTTCCGCGAACCCGCCTGAACGGGGGAGAAGTACGGATCTTGCTTCGGAAGGATCGCCGATGAACGGGGGGCACCCGAGGCGTAGCTTGGGCGACCTCGACGAAAGGAGACCCGATGGCAACCGGATTGACGCGCTGGCATCCGTTTGGCGACCTCGAGGACGTGCGTACCCGCATCGACCGCATGTTCGGCGAGATGGCAGGCGGCGGAGACCAGTGGAATCTCGCCCTCGACGTGGTCGAGCGTGACGACGCCTACGTCGTTCGCGCCGACATCCCGGGGCTGAAGCCCGACGAGGTCAAGATCGACGTCGAGGACGACGTCCTGACCATCTCCGCCGAGCACGAGGAGAGCGAGGAGGAGAAGAAGGACAACTACGTCCGGCGCGAGCGGCGCTACGGCTCGTTCTCGCGCTCTCTCAGCCTGCCCAAGGGCGTGACGGTGGACCAGATCGAGGCGACCTCGAAGGACGGCGTCGTCGAGATCAGCATCCCCAAGCCCAAGCAGGAGGAGCGCAAGGCCGTCTCGATCGCGCCCAAGCCGGAGTAGCGGCGCGGGTCAGTCGTCGTTCGGCGCGTGCTCGCGGAGCTCGGCGAGCCAGGCGGTGGCGGCGGAGTCGCTCGGGGCGCGCCAGTCGCCACGGGGGGAGAGGGAGCCGCCGGAGCCGACCTTGGGGGTGTTGGGCATCGCTGAGCGCTTGAACTGGCTCGTGTGGAAGAAGCGCTCGAGGAACACGCCCAGCCAGCTCTCGTGGTTCCTACGGATCCGGGCACGGAGGCTGTCCCGATGTGCCGATTGGCCGGCGGTCGTAGGTTCTGCCGCCTGGCCGCACCCCTCCCTTCTGCCGCGTCCGGCCAGTGACCGGAGCGCAGTAGAAGCAGCCCCCCGGAGAGGACG
>JBQGCL010000157.1:0-20735 GCA_052038485.1 Thermoleophilaceae bacterium
CCCGTAGGAACCCGTGTGCGCGTAGAGATCTACGCGCACTTCATACGCGCACCTGGCGCTCGACGCCGAACGAGTACGGCCGCCGGCGGAGGTCATCGCCAGCGGCCGCGCAGCTCCGAGAGTTCCCGCAAGGAGGTGCAACCCCAAGGTAGCACCTGCGACGGCCGGTAGCTCCCGGCGAACAGCCGCGCACGCCGCGCCACCAGGGCGCGGACCCCGAGCGGGACGAGGCCCCCGTGAGCACACCAGGGGAGCCGAGGGCGGGAGATCAGGGCGCTCATCATGGAAGCCGCCGCGCAGCCGCCTCGCGCATCATCAGAGGCCGCTCAGCGTGTGGGCGCCGGGAGGCGCGGTCACGAACGCAGGAGCAGTGTCCCTGCTCCCTTAGGAGCGGGACCGGTTGAGGACACGGACCGGACGTGCGGCACCGACGGGGAACCGCGTCCCGACGAACTGCCGCTCCCGACGGCCGAGCAGCAGGCAGACATCGAAAGCGCAGCTGTGACGTTTCCTGAGCTCTCGGGGAGCCACCGATGACCGCGACGCCCAGGCTAAACCCGGCGGTCGGCCTGAGATGACGGCCCTACTCCGACAGCCCCACGGCTTCGAGGGCTTCTTGTGCGTCGGTCAGCACATACCGAACGATCTTGCCGCCTCGCAGGCTGAAGATGCCCCCGGTGAGCGCGTCCACATCCGCTCCGCTGGCTCGGCCCCGAGCCCCGATCCGAGTCAAGACGACGACCTGATCGCCCCCATCGATGATCCTGTTGAGCCGCATCTCGAAGCTCTCAAAGGCATCCGTGAAGCCGGTCCAAGCACGGAGCGCGTCCCGCCCGACGCGGTAGCGGTCGGCTTCCGGAAACCAGGAACCGCTGAAAACGGCCTCGCACTCGTCGTCGAAGACGTCGCTTCCCCAGCGCCAGTCTCCTTGCTCCCAGTGTTCGATGAGCCGCCGCACGACCTCGACGTTCTCCTGCGACATCGCCCACCCAGTATCCCGCCCATCGGCCTCGGCGGACGCCCTAGCCGGCTGGCGGGTTCTTCCCGCCCGTCGCAACAAAGCTGACGCAGTCGCCTTGGTTCTTGAATACACCGTAGGTCTTCCAGCCGCCGTTCTTGCACTGCTCCTTGCTGGTGGGCAATCGCGGCGGCGGTGTGACCGCAACGGCCACCGGGTCGCCACCGGCCGGCACCGCCGGCGGCGACTTGGGGCTCAGCAGGCCGCCGGCGCCTACGTCGAACTGGGAGACGGAGTTGCTGAAGCTGTTGGCCACGTAGACGCTCTTGCCGTCCGGGGCGACCGCGACGCCGATCGGCCTGGACCCGCTGGCGCCAATCGCGGGTGTGCTCTTCAGCGAGAGCGCACCTGTCGGCTCGATGTCGAACTGAGCCACGCTGTCGATTCCGGTCTGCGCGACGTAGAGGCTCTTGCCGTCCGGGCTGACCGCGAGCCCCTCCGCGCTGTCGAGGAACGTCCCCGACGCGGCCCCTGTGATCTGCCCGTCCACCCCGATATCAAGGGAGAGGACGCCCAAGGGGGGAACGGTGACGAAGAGCTGCTGACCGTCCGGGCTGACCACGGCCTGGAACCCGCCGCTTCCGTTTGGAGTCGTCGGCGGGCTCTTTGGAGTCAGCGCACCGCTTGGCCCGACGTCGTACTGGAACAGCACGTCCAGCTGATTGACGGCGTACACGCTCTTGCCGTCCTTGCTGACCGCTACACCGTCGGTGCCGATCCCGGCGGGCACGGTTGCCGGTGTGAGCGGCGTGAGCGCTCCGCCCGCTCCAACGCTGAACTGCGCCACGGTCCCCGGCACCTGCGGGACGCCGATGAAATCCGCCACGTAGACGTGCTTGCCGTCGGGGCTGACGGCGATGCCGACCGGATGCTGGCCGGCGGGCACGGTGGCCGGGGTCTTCGGGCCGAGCCTGCCATCTGACCCGACGTCGTACTGGGAGACGGTGTTGTTGAATTGATTCGCGACGTAGGCGCTCTTGCCGTCGGGGCTGACCGCGATCCCGGTCGCCCCACCTCCGGCCGGCACCGTGGCCGGCGTCAGCGGAACGAGCAACCCGCCCAGCCCATCGAACTGCGACACGTTGCCGGCGCCCTGGTTCGTGACGTACACGTAGGGCTGCGCCTGCGCCGAGCCGGCGCCGGCCAGGAACGCCACAAGACTCACCGCGAGCACTCGAGGCCACTTCATCGAGGCACTTCCTCGGGTGGCACGCCGCCGACGCTAGTCCCGCGTCCTGCCGGAGTCAACCGTAAAAGCGGGTCGCGCAGACGCACCACCTCTTGGCGTCCAAGTAGCGCCCGACCGCGTCGATCCGCGTAACCGTGGCGACGAGCGCCGTTTTCGCCGCGATCGCGATCGGTGCGCGTGGCGAGCGCATCAGCCGCGACCAGCTCGGCGCGGCCAGCACCGCCAGCGGCGGTAGCGCCGGGTAGAGGTAGCGAGGCAGCGTGAGCGGCCAGTCCTGGGCGACGGTGACGTAGGCGATCATCACGGCTCCCAGCAGGACCGGTCCGGGCAGCAGGACGAAGGACCGGGTCTTCAGCCGGGCGGGCTCGAGGACCAGCAGCAGCAGGGGCAGCCCGAAGATCGCCGCCCGCACGAAGTCGTACAGCAACGTCAGCAGAGCAGGTCCGGGATGCCGGTCCAGAACGTGCCCAGGCCGAAGTCCAACCCCTCCGGGTTGCTCACCCCCTCCTGCATGTCTCGCGCCACGCCGCTCGGTGTGACCAGTGGGATCACGCACGCCGCGGCGGCGACGGCGACGCGCGTTCGACTCGGCGCCTCGGCTACGTGGCGCACGGCCACGAAGGCCGGCAGCGGAGCGCGCGCGACCACGGTGAACTTGGTGAGGACGCCCAGCCCGAAGACGAGGCCGGAGAGGAGCAGCCAGCGCTCGTCGCGTTGCGAGTCCGCGCGCCAGAGCGCGGTCACGGCGAGCAGCTCGAGCGACCCGTTGGAGACGGTGACGGACATGACGAGCACGCTCGGCCACATCAGCACCGACAGCGCCGAACGCGATCAGATGTGCCGGCCAGGTGGCCCGGCGCGCGAGGTCGTACAGCAGCGCCGCCGCCACCAGCACGAAGACGAGGCCGAGCGTGCGCACGAGTCGCACCTTCCGAAACCAGTCCCGCTGAGCCCAAAGACGGGGGCCGCGACGAGGTGGTAGGGGGCGGCTGAAACGCCTCGTACTGCTCGCCGGCCAGCCCCGCCGGGCGCTCCACGTCAGTGGCCGAGTCGGGATCGAGCCCCTTGCGCAGCGCCGCCACCGGCTCGCTCGGCTTGTCGCGCTCCAGCACGGGCAGCCGCTGGTCCTGCGCGACCATCCGGACGTAGTCGAAGTGCGCCGGCTCGTCGCCAAAGCCGCGGTCGGAGAAGACAGCCACGCGGGCGGCGGCGAACAAGCCCGCGGCGACGATCACGACAAGCTGCCCTGCGATGAGCAACCGCAAGGCCCAGGCTTACACCCCCGGCCGCCGCGGGTCAAAGTAGGCTGGCACCCGATGAACCGCGGCGTCGTCGCAGCGGTGGGTGCAGGAGTGGCGCTACTGGCCGCCGGCTGCGGCCAGACCGACTACGCCACGCAGGTCACCGAGGACAGCGCCCAGCTCAACGGCACGATCACGACGCTGACGGAGAACGTGACGACCACGGCGTGGTTCGAGTACTGGCCGACGGCCAACTCGGCTGCGAAGCAGCAGACGCCTGATCAGGACATCACGAGCGCGGGGCCGATCAGCGACGACGTCAGCGGCTTGGCCAACCACACGGAGTACCAGTACCGGCTGTGCGGGACCGAGGACGACAGCGAGGTCGTCTGCGCGCAGACGCGCCGCTTCACCACCGGGCGCGACACGGTCCAGGCCTACGGCGACACGGAAATCATCGGCAACGCGATCGACGGGAGGCACTGGTTCGAGGGGCTCGACTTCGACGTCGTGGCTGGACCCACGGGTGTGTCGGGCCCAGCCTTCGCGACCTCCTTCTTCTCGGCGGGCACACCGATCGTCTCGGTTCCCCTCGGGTCGCATACGGCGCCGAACGTCACCTGCTTCGAGGTGAACGGGAACGTGGCCGTGATCGGCTTGAACAACCCCGAGCGCAGCAACGCTCAGCAGTCCTTCGTCATGCTCGTGGACGGGGGAGGGTTGGGTTCGGGCCAGGACGCCGTGGTCTCCTCGATCAACGATTGGCCACCGCACCCGGAGCCCGACCGCATCCCGTCCGACTGCTCGCCGATCCAGAAGACCGTGATGCACCTGACCTCGGGCGAGATCGTCGTCAACGAGGCGCCGCCGGCGCCCGGCTAGAGCCCGGACGCCTCCAGCGCCTCCGCCGGGTCGTTGAACCACTGGAAGCGGACCGCCCGGCCGACCTCGATCGTCCAGACGTAGCCCTGGCGCCACTGCAGCTCGACCCCGCTCGCTCCGGTCCCGCGGGCCACGCCGATCACGACCACCTCGAGCAGGGCGTCGATGTCGCGATCGTTGACGGCGTCGACCCAGCGCCGAATCAGGTCCAGCGAGCTGTCGGTCGAATCCATCGCGCTCGGCTCGCGGGTACCCCGGCATAGCTAGGGCGAATCGGGAGCGACACCCTCCCCGCGATACACGCCACCGCCACGGATCAGGTCCGTCCGTCGGCGTCACGGGAAGGGTGTCGAGATCGCCATGCACGGAAGGGACGCCGAGGCGCTCCAATCCGTGGGGCTGTCGGAGTAGCCAATGTCGCAGAAGAACGTGGAGCCCGCCGTAGAGGTCGGCATGCGTGACGGACGTTCGTCGGAGCGGCGCGAGCCTGGGCGGTAGCCTCGTTGGATGGCTGGCGAGGACGCAAGTGAGCGCGACGAGAAGGTCAAGCGCAGCCGCCGAGCGCACCGGCGGGCTGCCACCACCCACGAGCGCGCCGCCCGCGCTGAGCGAGAAGCGGCCGACATATCCGAGATGTTCGGCGACGCCGACGTAGCCGAGGATCACCGGGAGGCCGCCAGGCGGCAGGAAGCGGACGCCGACGACGAGCGCCACCGCGCCAATCACGAGCGGTAACCAACGTCGAGCCACCCTGCGGGGGACTCGCCGTCGCGGCCAGACTGGCGCGCGTCGGGGCGAATTGCTCGGTCTGACTTGGTGGGCGCTCGATCTCGACGGGGCCAACCTACGGGTTGAGCAGCAGCTCGAGCGGGCCTTCGCCGGGGCGGCCTACATCTAACGAGCACCGCACCACATCAGGCGATCCAGTATCCGGAAGCGAACATTGCGGAGAGGAGGCCGAGTCCAGCGGCGGAGACTCCCAGTACGGCGCGATAGACGCCAGGACGCTCCGTGACGATGCCGAGCCACATGAAGATCGGGAAGAGCACAACGACGAGACGTGGGAGCGACGTCAGCACGAGCCCATTGCCTGGAAACGAGATCGCGAACACCAGGCCGGCCAGCGCATAGGCGCTATAGGCCAACGGCAGCTTTCTGAAGGCGCCGGCAACGCCAAGCGAGGCCGATGCGAGCGCGGTGAGGTTGAGCAGGTCGCCACGGACGGCTGAAACCGGCTCGTCGACGGGCGCGCCGTGTAGGAGGCTCCGGGCTGCTGCGGCACCATTCTTGATACCGCCCCAGAAGCCGATCAGCGGCCCCTTGAACTCGCGCGTCCATTCCGCGTGAGCCTTGACGGGGGCTGTGGCCCCGAAGCGAGTGGCAAGCCTGATGTAAGCCGCGTAGCCCACGAGGGCGGCGAGAGGCGCCGCGATCGCGCCGGCGGCTCGTGCAGCGGGCGCACGGCCGTGCTGATGTGGCGTGGAGAACGCCATGATCAGCAGCGGTACCACGAGCAGTACGCCGGCCGAGCGGGTGGCGGTGGCGAGCGCTGCCAGAACTGTCGCCCATCCCCACCTGTCGAGCCGTGCGCAGTAGAGACACCCGACGGAGAGCGCGAGGAAGAGCGATTCCGAATAGATGGCGGAGAAGTAGAAAGCCGTCGGAAAGAAGGCGAGCAATGAGACCGTACGCTGAGCTGCCGCGTTGCCCGCCTCGAGCGCGGTGAGCTGGTGCAGCAGGTAGAGCGCGAGCCAGAACGCGGCGAGCGAGATGATGATTCCTGCAAGTGGGAACGATCCGACGACGTCGCCGACGATTCGGATCGACAGCGGGTAGAGCGGGAAGAACGCGGTCGCGGACGGCTCCGGTCGGTCGTAACCGCTCTCGGCAATGCTGAGAAACCAGCCGGCGTCCCAGCGCCGCGCCGAAGACTCCAGCACGCCGCTTAGGCTGTCCGCGGGGTCTGGTCCGCCCGGTCGTAGCTCTAGAAAAGCGCCGGTCCCGATGACGAATAGACCGACCATTCCTGCTGACCACACGACCAGCCGTGACATCCAGAAGGCCCGCCACGAGGCGCCCCACGCGGCGGTGTGGGCCAATTGGCGAGTAGCTCCAACCAGGCGTTGAGTCAACCGCTCGACCGCTTTCTCGATGGGTCTCACCGCAGACCCTCACGCGCCGACGGTGGCCCACCCCCTGGGTGCTACGCGAGGCGTATACCCGAGCGGACCACTAGTCAAGGCACAACCCGCTCCAGCGGCTATCGAGGCGGCACGCGTCCGATGTACTGCATCTGACGCGGGCCCCTTGACGCCGCCGTCCCAGCGGGCGGATACTGCGCCTGCGGGGGCGCCGGGAAACGAGGATTCGCATGCAGTCCCGGAACTTCGCGGCACGGGCTGGGCGCTGGAGCGCCGCCCACCGCGGCAAAGTCATTCTTGGCTGGCTGGCGTTCGTCGTCATCAGCGTGTTCGTCGGCGGCGCAGTCGGCATGAAGGAGATCGCCGACGAGGATCTCGGCAGCGGCGAGTCCAAGCAGGCGGCGCAGGCCCTCGCCGACGGTTTCCCGGACCGGGCCAGCGAAGAGGTGCTCATCCAGGGGCGCGGCCCCGTGACGAGCTCGGACGCGAATTTCCGGGTCGCGGTCAACGACGTGACCGGCACTCTTCGCCGGGTCCCGAACGTGCGCGCGGTCGAGTCGCCCCTCGAGCCGGGCAACGCCGCGCAGCTGTCGCCTGACAACCGGTCGGCGCTGGTCACCTTCGACCTGCTCGGCGAGGACGACGAGCTGGACGCGAACGTCGAGGCGGTCGAGGCCGCGGTGGCGAAGGCTCAGGCGCGCCACGCCCAGGTGCGGATCGAGGAGTTCGGAGACGCCAGCGTGAACAAGGCTGTGTCCGACAGCTTCGAGGACGACCTGCGTAAGGCCGAGACGCTGTCGTTGCCGATCACGCTCGTGATCCTGATCCTGGCCTTCGGCTCGCTGATGGCCGCGGGCGTGCCGCTGTTGCTGGCGATCTCGGCCGTCGCGGCGTCGCTGGGCGTCATCGGCGTGATCAGCCAGGTCGTGCCCGTCGACCAGAGCATCTCGTCGGTCGTGCTGCTCGTCGGTCTCGCCGTCGGGGTGGACTACTCGCTCTTCTACCTGCGCCGTGAGCGCCAGGAGCGGGCGGCGGGGCGCTCCGAGCAGGCCGCGCTTCAGGTTGCCGCGTCGACCTCGGGGCGCGCGGTGCTCGTCTCGGGCGGCACCGTGATGATCGCGATGGCCGGCATGTACGTGACCGGCAACGCGACGTTCGTGTCGTTCGCGACCGGCACGATCATCGTGGTGGGTATCGCCGTGATCGGGTCCGTCACGGTCCTGCCGGCGGTGCTGTCGAAGCTGGGCGACCGCGTGGAGTGGGGGCGAGTCCCGTTCCGGCGCAAGTCGCGGGCCGATGCCGCGCAGGGCGAGAGCGGCCTCTGGGCCGCCATCGTCGACCGCGTGCTGCGCCACCCGGTGCTGTGGGGCGGGCTGGCACTTGCCGTGCTGATCACGATGGCGCTCCCGGCCTTCCGCCTCCACACGCTCAATCCGGGTGTCCAAGGAGTGCCTCGCGACCTGCCGGTCATGCGGACCTACGAGCGCATCCAGGCCGCGTTCCCAGGCGATCCGCTGCCGGCCGTCGTCGCGGTCACGGCACCGAACGTCGAGAGCGCAGACATGCGCACGGCGCTCGCCCGGCTGCGGATCCGCGCCGAGTTCACGCGCCAGTTCAGGGAGCCCGTCACCACCACGATCAGCCCCGATGGAACGGTCGCGAGCGTCTCGCTGCCGATCGTGGGCAACGGCACCGACGACCGCTCGGACGCGGCGCTCGCGGTCCTCCGCGACGACGTGATCCCGTTCGCGTTCGGCCCAGTGCCCGAGGCCGAGGCGTACGTGACCGGCATGACAGCCGAGTCGGTCGACTTCAACGACCTGCTCAAGGCACGCGCCCCGCTGGTCTTCGTGTTCGTGCTGGGCCTGGCGTTCATGCTGCTGCTGATGGTGTTCCGCTCGATCGTCATCCCGATCAAGGCGATCGTGCTGAACCTGCTGTCGGTGGGCGCCGCCTACGGCGTGCTCGTGTTCGTCTTCCAGGACGGGCACTTCGAGGACCTGCTCGGCTTCCACTCGGTCGGCGGCATCACCGCCTGGCTGCCGCTGTTCCTGTTCGTCCTCCTGTTCGGGCTCTCGATGGACTACCACGTGTTCATCCTCAGCCGCGTCCGCGAGGCGTACGACAGCGGCTACGACACCGAGCAGGCGGTCGCTCACGGCATCAAGAGCACCGCCGGCGTGGTCACGAGCGCCGCGGTGGTGATGGTCGCCGTGTTCGCGATCTTCGCGACCCTGAGCGCGCTCGAGTTCAAGCAGATGGGCGTGGGGCTGGCGGCCGCCGTGCTGATCGACGCCACGATCATCCGGGGCGTCCTGCTGCCGGCGTCGATGAAGCTGCTCGGCGACTGGAACTGGTACTTCCCGCGGCAACTCGAGTGGCTGCCGGAGGTCAAGATCGAGGAGCAGGCGGGGACGGCCGACACCGGGCTCGAGGTCACGGTCGACAAGCGCGACTCGCGGGTGCGGGTCGAGCTCGGCGGAGAGCTGGACATGGAGGGAGCCGAGCTGCTGCGGGCGCGACTGGGCCAAGTCGAGCAGGAGCAGCCCGAGCTGCTCGTCCTCGACACGCGCCAATTGCGCTTCATGGACTCGAGCGGCCTGCGCGAGATCGTCGCCGCGGTGCGACGCGGTCGCGCGGAGGGCCGGCGAGTGGCGGTGGTGAGGGGGACCGGGCCGATCGAGACGGTGCTCGACGTCGCCCGGGCCGACGAGCTGGCGGAGACCGTGGAGGACCCGGCCGCCGTCGGCTTCCCCGACGAGGTTCGCAGCACGAACACCTAAGGATTGGGGGGTCGGTCGATGCTGAGGTTCGACGAGGTGCTGGAGCTGAACAAGGACAGCGCGGAGGCCGCGCATGAGGGCAAGGTGGTGCTGGACGCCACCGGGCCGATCGATCAGTCGGAGGAGGAGATGATCGAGCTCTGCGCGTGGGTCTTCCAGCGCGGGACGCACGATGCGGCCGCCACCGAGATGACGATCAACGAGAACCACGAGACGGCCGGCGGCGGCCACCTCCACATCGTCCCGGGCGAGGACGGCAAGGACCGCTGGCAGATGCCCCTGCGCCAGGTCGGGGACGCGGAGCTCCACGCCGGGGAGGCCTTCGGGGTGGCAGTCGCCCTGATGAAGATGAAGAAGGAGGACAACCAGCAGCGGGTCCTCTGGTGGGGACACCCCGTCAGGCTGATCTAGAGCTGCCCTAGAAGCCGATTCGCATGTGGACGCAATTCCACATGGCGAGCTGCTGGTCCGGCCCGATTCCGTACTTGGCCCGGAACGCTGGGGTCCCGTGGGCGACCTTCTCGAACGTGCAGGCCTCGCGTGCCCGCGCGCGGGCGAAGGCGGTGCACTTGCTCTGGCCGGCGAAACCGAACTGCGCGTAACCGCCGTTGCGGCACGCCTCGAGCGTCTTGGGCCCGGTGAACTCCGCGGAGCCGAGCCCCGATTGGAAGCTCGCGTCGAAGCCGTTGTTCACGTTGTCGTCGCCGGCGTTGTAGAAGACGGTGCTGAACAGGCCGCTGTCCGAGAAGGTGCCGCCGCCGGGGATCGTGATCTTGGCCTGGTAGGTGTTGCCGCTGTCGAAGGTGCCGGGCGTGGTGTTGAAGGCGGCGCCCTCGCCGGCGCACTCCTCGACTGAATGGCAGTCCGTGCCGCCGCCACAGCCCCAGCCGCTGTGGCCGGTCTTCGTGCCGGTCACGATGCCCACCGGGGAGTAGATGACGAAGGTCGAGTGGTTGTCGGTCACGGTCGGCTCGCCGACGACGCCCGTCTCGACATAGGTCCCCGGATACGGGCCGGTCGCCGTTCCGCTCGAGGTCCACTCCAGGCGCTCCAGGCACTTCAGCGCGGTGATGGTCGGAAGATCCTCGTGGAACTCCTCGCCGGTCAGCCGCGGCGGCGTGGTCGCCTGGGCGGACGCGGCGGCGATCAAACCGACCGCGACAACCGCTCCCACCAGCGCCCGCCTGAGCACGACGAGGAGCCTACTCCAACCCAACGGCCCTGAGTGCCTCGTTCGGGTCGTTGAACCAGCGGAAGCGGATGGCCCGGCCACCCTCGATCGTCCAGACATAGCCCTGGCGCAGCTCGATCGGGACTCCGCTCGCGCCGGTGCCGCGCGCCACGCCGATCACCACGACTTCGTCGCCCGCGTCGATGAACTGCTTGTCCTCGATGCGGAAGTCGGGGTAGACGTCCAGCACGCGACCGAGCGCCCTGCGGTCCCGCACGGTCCCGCCCTCGACGGCATAGGGCGGGTTCACGTACTCGAGGTCGGGCGCCACGAGGTGATCGACCGGGGTGCGCTGCTCCCACGCCTCGTAGATCGCGCGCACCACGGCGACGCTCTCCTCGGACATGGCTAGCGCACCAGCGCCAGGGCGCTGTCGACGCAGGTCCGGATCACGTCGTCGGGGGCCACCGAGAACAGGTCGGGCACACCGGGACTCAGCTCGCGCACGCCGACTCCGACCCGCGCCAGGTGCATCGTGCCGAGCACCTGGGTCCAGAGCACGTTGGCGAGGTAATCGGGGTCCTCGACGCTGAAAGCCCCGGCCGCGGTTCCCTCCCGCAGCGTCTCGGTCAGATGGCTGACGCACCGGCTCATGCCCTGCCCGAGCCGCAGCCAGACCGACTCGGACACCATCTCGCGGAGCTCCATGGCCGGCCGGTGCATCAGCGACAGGGCGCAGTCGAGGAACGCCGGATAGCGGCGGCAGAAGCCGGCGTACGCCTCGACACCCGCGGTCAGGCGGCCGACCGGCTCCGGCTCGCTCGCGATGATCTCCGCGAGCAGGTCGCCGAGCTCGTCGAGGTAGTCGGTCACTGTCAGCACGAACAGCTCCTCCTTGGAGGAGAACTGCCGGTAGACCAGCCCACGCGCGATCCCGACCGCCTTCGCGATCTCCTCGATCGGCGCGTGCTGCATGCCTCGCTCGTCGAACAGTGCACGCGTTGCGAGGACCAGCTCGCGCTCACGCACCTGGCGCAGCGACCCGGATTGGGTTGCCATTCGCGCCATACCCTAACCGCACGCGGGGCGGCTGAGAACGTTCGGTTGACAGTCGTTCTCAGGCGGCGTAGGTTCCGGCGCATGCTCCGTGCCCGCCTAGCTGCGCTTGTCGCTGCATCCGTACTGCTGACAACCGCGCCGACCGCATCGGCCGCCGACGTCATCCTGCCGTTCAGCAACTACAAGGTGGGTGGGTCGCTCACCGTCAAGAAGCTGAACCAATCGATCGCGTTGCCGGCCGGCTCGACTTTCAACGGGTGGGCCAACATCACGCAGCAGACCCTGATCGGCAACGTCTTCATCCCCGAGTTCACCTCGACGATCAGGGTGCTCGGCGTCCCGACGAACGTCACCACGAAGCTCGAGCAGGTGCAGCCCGTCCAGGGCTCGGTCACCGTCGACTCGAACTTCAACGTGCACATCCGCTCCACGAACACGGCGCTGCTGCGCATCAAGAAGCTGCGGCTGGGCCTGCTCAGCGTGCCCACCACCTGCCGCACGGCCGACCCGATCAAGCTCACGCTCAACTACGACGGGCCGCTCGTCTACCCGCTCGCCTTCGACGGCACGACGACGATCCCGCAGCTGACCGGCTGCGGCCTGCTCGGGCCGACGCTCGGCACGCTGCTGTCGGGGCCAGGCAACCCGTACCACATCACGCTCGCTCCACCCAGCTGAGTGCCGCCGCGGACCGGCGGCTACAGTCGGTCCAATGACCGTGCCGCCGGTCGCCGGGGCCATACCGGAGAATCTCGCCGATCTCGTCGGCAACACGCCGATGGTGAGGCTGACCCGGCTCGCACCCGACTGCGACGCCGAGCTGCTCGCCAAGCTGGAGGCATACAACCCGGCCGGGAGCGTCAAGGACCGCATCGGCGTCTCGATGATCGACGTCGCGGAGGCCGAGGGGCGCATCGAGCCGGGGCGCAACACGATCGTCGAGTCGACCTCGGGTAACACCGGCATCGCGCTGGCGTTCGTCTGCGCCGCCAAGGGCTACGACCTGATCCTCACGATGCCGCAGGGCATGAGCCGCGAGCGAGAGAACCTGCTGCGCCTGTACGGCGCCGAGGTGGTGCTGGTGGAGTCCATGGGCGGGATGGACGAGGCCGTCGAGGAGGCGCGCAGCATCTGCCGCTCGCGCGGCGACTGCTGGGTGCCCAACCAGTTCTCCAACCCGGCCAACCCTGAGATCCACCGGCGCACGACCGCCGAGGAGATCTGGCGCGACACCGATGGCCGGGTGGACGTGCTGGTCTGCGGCGTCGGCACCGGCGGGACGATCACCGGCTGCGGGGAGCGGCTCAAGGAGCGCAACCCGGACCTGCACATCGTGGCGGTCGAGCCGAAGGCGTCCCCGGTGCTGTCGGGCGGGCTGCCGGGCCCGCACAAGATCCAGGGGATCGGCGCCGGCTTCGTGCCCGAGGTGTTCAACCGCGACGTGGTCGACGAGATCCTGCCGGTGGACGACGAGGACGCGATCGAGACCGCTCGGCAGGTCGCCGCCCGCGAGGGCGTGCTGGCCGGGATCTCGGGCGGCGCCGCCCTGCACGCGGCGATCGAGGTCGGGTCGCGGGCCGAGCTCAGCGGCAAGCGGGTCGTGGCGATCGTCCCCGATTCGGGCGAGCGCTACGTCAGCACGCCATTCTTTGCACCGTGATCGGGTTCGAGACATTCGCCCGCGTGGTCCAGGAGGTGCGCGAGGACCTGACCGCCGCCCAGCAGCGCGACCCGGCCGCGCGCACGGTCAGCCGCTTCGAGATCCTGCTCACCTACGGCGGCGTCCAGGCGCTGCTTGCGCATCGCGTCTCGCACGCGCTGCACGAGGCCGGCGTCCCGCTGATCCCGGGCATGATCGCCTTCTTCGTCAAGACCATGACCGGGGTGGAGATCCACCCGGCGGCGCGCATCGGGCGCGGGCTGTTCATCGACCACGGGTCCGGGGTGGTGATCGGCGAGACCGCCGAGGTCGGCGATCACGTGACGATGTACCAGGGCGTCACGCTCGGCGGCACCGGCTTCGCGCGCGGCAAGCGCCACCCGACCGTCGGCGACCAGGTGATGATCGGCTCCGGCGCCAAGCTGCTAGGCCCGATCGTCGTGGGCGCGCGCACCAAGGTCGGCGCCAACTCGGTCGTGATCCACGACGTGCCGCCGGACGCGACCGTGGTCGGCAACCCCGGCCACCCGGTGCGCGTGGACGGGCGCCGCCCGGAGGGTCCGGACGCCGACTGGGCGCACCTGCCCGACCCCGTGGCCGACGCGATCAGTGGGCTGGCCAACCGGCTGACCGAGCTCGAGGAGCTGGTCGCGGAGCAGACCGGGCGCAAGCCCGAGGGCGCCGAGATCAGGCGACTGGAGCGCCGCCGCGGTCCGGACTCGGCCGGGGGCTAGTAGTAGACCGACCGCGTGCGGTGCCGCGGCACCGCCTTGTACTCGGGCGCCTGGCCGCGGTTCCAGAGCCGGACGTCGAGCACGCGCGGCGTGATGCCGGTGCGCTCGGAGATCAGTTCGCAGGCGTGCAGGGCGCAGGCGCGGATCTCCCGCTCGGCCTGCCCCTGCGGCAGCAGCTCGCCCGCGTCGATGCGGGCCGACAGCGCCCGCTCGTAGCGCAGCACGCCGTCCACGCGCAGCACGTGCGGGACGAGGTTGTCGGCGAAGATCGTGAGCCGGTCGAGGTCGGTGAACTCGGCCAGCCCGGCCAGACCGAGGTCGTTCGGCACGATCTGGGCGCGCTTGTAGAAGCCGCGGTCGTCGAAGAAGCGCATGCCGCGGGCGAGCAGCTCCGCCAGCCGCTCGGCCGAGCCCTCGGCCGACTCGACCAGGCCGAGCGCCGAGCGCCCGCCGAGGAAGCGGCCGAGCTCGCGCAGCGCCTCGGCGTAGAGCCGCATCAGCGGGTGAGCGGCGTCCTGGTCCAGCACCGCGGCGACGGTCGCGGCGTCGAGCGACCTCAGCTCGGCGTTGCTCCACGGGCCGTGCTCGGCGAAGGCGGCGGCGACCGTGCGGTAGCCCGACAGGCCGGGGCGCTTGCGCAGCGTCGGGAACCAGCCCGAGCCGAAGTTGATCGCGTCGAGCTGGAGGACGTGGTCGGCGCCGCCCGGCGAGCGCTCGTCCGGCTCGACGGCGGGCGGCTCGCGCCACGAGTCGAGGTCGATCGCGACGTGTTCCGCCCTCTCGGCGATCGAGCGGCAGTTCGATCGGACCTCGTCGAGCAGTCGCACGCCCCCTTCCTACACTGCGCCGCGTGTCCGCCGCCTTCGAGTGCACGGAGCTGACCAAGCGCTACGGCGGAACAGTGGCGCTTGCGGGGGTCGACCTCGAGGTCGAGCCGGGCGAGCTGGTCGGCCTGCTCGGTCCCAACGGGGCGGGCAAGTCGACCCTCGTCAAGATCGCCTGCGGCCTCGTGCGTCCGTCCGGCGGCGCGGCGCGCGTCGCCGGCCAGCCGGCCGGCTCGGCGGAGGCCCGCGCCGCGATCGGCTACCTCGCCGAGCTGTTCCGATTCCCCGAGTGGCTGCGCGCCGACGAGCTGCTGTCGCTACACCAGCGCCTCGCCGGGTCCGGCGGGGGGCCGGCCGAGCGCGCCGAGCTGCTCGAGCTGGTCGGGCTCCACGACGCCGCTCGCACGAAGGTCGGCGCGATGTCGAAGGGGATGCAGCAGCGGCTCGGGATCGCCCAGGCGCTCGTGGGCTCGCCGCGCGTGCTGATGCTCGACGAGCCGACCAGCGCGCTCGACCCGGTCGGCCGCCGGATCGTCCGCAACCTGCTGCTCGAGCTCAAGCGCCGCGGCGTGGCCGTGTTGCTCAACTCGCACCTGCTGAGCGAGGTCGAGCGCGTATGCGACCGCGTGACGATCCTGGTCGGCGGCCGGATCATCGCGCGCGGCAGCCCGTCCGAGCTGGCACGGGCGCGTGGGGTGGAGGTCGACTTGGAGGAGGGGGTGCGCGCCTTCCCGGAGGCGAGCCGCGAGCAGGTGCCCGAGATCGTGGCCCGGCTGGTCGCCGACGGCGAACGCGTCTACGGGGTGCGGGTGCTGTCCTCGACGCTCGAGGACACCTACCTCGAGGCCGTGGAGGCCGCCTCGTGAGGGGCGCCGCCACGATCGCCGGCTACGCCCTGCGCGAGTCCACCCGCCGGCGCGTGTTCGTGGTCGTCCTGATCCTCACGGTCGCGTTCCTCGCGCTCTACGCGGTCGGCACCGAGGCGGCCTTCGACTCGATCGACGCCGAGGCGGCCGGCGCCGTGCTCGAGGTCGACGACCAGGTGCTGACCGGGTCGACGCTGCTCGGCCTGGCGATGTTCACGACGCTCTTCCTCGGCTGCGTGCTGGCGGTGTTCCTCACGCTCGGCGCGGTGCGCGGCGACGCCGAGCGCGGACTGCTCCAGCCGCTCGTCGTGCGGCCGCTCGGCCGGACGGCGCTGCTGGGCGGGCGCTTCGCGGCGGCCGCGGGAGTCTGCGGCGGATACGTGGCGGCCGTCTACCTGGCGGCGATGACGATCACTGGGGTCGCCGGCGGCTGGTGGCCGGACGACCCGGTCGGCCCCGGCGTTGCGCTGGTGGCCGGCGTGGTCCTGATCGCGGCCCTGGCGCTGCTCGGGTCGATCTTCCTGTCGGCGACCGCCAACGGGATCGCCGTCTTCATGGCCTTCGGCGCCGGGCTGGCCGCCGGCCTGCTCGGGCAGATCGGCGACGCGCTGAACGTCGACACGCTCGAGAACATCGCCCGGATCGCGTCGTGGGCGCTGCCCTTCGAGGCGCTCTACCAGGGCGGCCTCGACTCGCTCACGTCCGGCGTGACCGGCAACACCCGCGTGATCGTCCAGCTCGGCCCGTTCGGCGGCGCCCAGGAGGCAGGGCCGGCGCTCTGGCCGTGGAGCCTGGCCTACCTGGCCGGCGTCGCGGCAGCCGCCCGCTGGGCGTTTGCCCGGCGCGACCTGTAGCGCTAGCCTCGCGCGATCGGGAAGGCGATCGCAGCAATCGGGGTACTCGGCGCAATCCTGTGGTCGGGCTGCGCCGCCGGGCAGACCGGACAGCCGTTCATCATCGACGGGGTCGACGCGTACGTCGAGGGCACCGTGGTCAGCGACGCGGGCGGGGCGATCGAGTACTGGGTCGAGTACGGCCCGACCGACGACTACGGCTCACAGACGCCCCACGCGACGGTTACCGCCGGCCGCCTCGAGGCCCGCTCCGTGTTCCGCCAGATCACGGGGCTGGAGCGGTCGACCAGCTACCACTACCGCTTCTGCGCGCAGGATGCCTCGCAGCGGGGCGGGCCCGGGTGCGGCTCGGACGCGAGCTTTACGACCCAGCGTGTCCACTGTGGCGACACGGTCACGGAGGACGTGCGGCTGGTCGCGTCGATGCTCTGCGGCGGCAGCTTCACCAGGCCCGGGCTCGTGATCGGGGCCCCGGACGTCGAGATCGACCTGAACGGGTTCAGGTTCGAAGGCCCGGGTGCCGGCCAGGGGTCGCCGACGCCCACTGCGATCGACAACACCGGCGGTTTCGCAAGCCTCACGGTTCGCAATGGCAGCATCAGCAGCTGGGGGGTGGGGGTGGAGCTCGACGCGGCCGCGGACAACCGCCTGATCGACCTCGACGCCAGCGGCAACACGTCGGGCGTCAGGGTCGAGGGCGGCTCGGGCCACGTCATCCGGCGCAGCGTCATGCACGGCACCCGCTACGGCCTGGGTCTAGGGGTCGTCGATTCCGACGAACTCGTCGTGGCCGACTCGAAGGGAAGCCTCTGGCTCGTGCGGGGCAACCGCGCCCGCGTGGTGCGCAACGAGCTTACATTCGGCCCGCCGTTCTCTGTCTGCATGACCATCTTCGGCAGCGACCACCGGATCGCATACAACAAGGTCAGCGGGTGCGACAACGGGGGCATCGTGCTCCAAGCGGGCGCCAACGACAGGTTCGTGGGGAACGAGTCGTTCAACTCCACGCCCGACGGGATCAGCATCGGCGCCTTCACCATGAACACGCTGCTGCGCGGCAACTACGCCCATGACAACTTGGACGACGGGATCGACGTGCGCGGCACCGGAACGCGCTTGAGGGACAACCGCGCCGACGACAACGGCGACTTCGGCATCGATGCCGTGGCGGGTGTGACCGACCTCGGCGGGAACACCGCGAGCGGCAACGGCAATACGCTCCAGTGCCGCAACGTCTTCTGCGCCGCTGAGGAGTAGATTCGAGCGCATCGGTAGAGGGGTACTCACCGGGTTCGTCTTGACGGTCGTGGTCGCGTGCACGGGCTGCGCGACGGCGCAGACCGGGAGCCCGAGCGCTGCAGAGGACGACGCGATCTTCTTCTCCGGCAGCGTGGTCAGCGACGCCGGCGGCCCGGTCGAGTACTGGGTCCAGTTCGGGCTCACCAAGGCGTACGGGTCGGAGAGCGATCACCAGACCATCACGGTCGCGAAGAACACGCCGACCGGGGTTAACGCCGGCTTCGAGGGACTCGCGCGCTCGACGCTCTACCACTACCGGCTCTGCGCGCAGGACGGCTCGCAGCAGGGCGGACCCGGCTGCGGCGAGGACCACACCGCCAGGACGCAGAGCTTCGACTGCGGCGAGACCGTGACGGCCGACGTGCGCTTCACCGCGAACTCCTTCTGCACGACGGCGCCCGTGGGCGACCCCGGCCTCGTGATCGGCGCGCCCGCTATCGAGATCGACATGCGCGGCTTCCAGCTGATCGGGCCGGTCTTCGTGGGCGGGGGCGTGGCGGCGGCGATCGACAACTCGGGCGGCTTCGACGACGTCACGATCAGAGACGGCCAGCTCGGCAACTTCGGCGACGGGATCCATCTGGAAGATGCGAGCCGCAACCGGATCCTGCACTTGCAGTCGCTCGGGGCGAGCGATGGCATCGAGATCCACGGCGGTAGCGACAACGAGATCCGCCACTCGTACGCCTTCGGCCGGGGCGCCGGCGTAGTCGCGAGCGACACGGCCGGCCTGATCGTCGCCGACAGCCAGGCCAGCGGCGGCTTCGGCGGCGCGATGGTGTTCAACGGCCTGGTCGGCAGCCGGCTCGTGCGCAACGAAGTGCCTTCCGGCGGGAACGGCTGCTGCACGAACTCCGGAATCGCATTGACCGCCAGCAGCGGCAACGTCATCAAGGACAACCGCGTCAGCGGCTGGAACGGCGGCAACATCAACCTCGCCTCCGGGAACGGCAACAAGCTGCTCGGCAACGAGGTCTTCGCCGGCTTCGTCCCGATCGTCGGGCCGGGGACGTTCGACTCCGAGGCCGACGGGATCTTCGTCGGCCCGTTCACCGCCAACACGATCGTGCGCGGCAACCACGCCCACGACAACGACGGCGACGGGATCGAGGTGCAGGGCGTTCAGACCCGCATCGCCGACAACAGCGCCGACGGCAACGGCGACTTCGGGATCGACGCGGTCGCGGGCGTGACCGACGGCGGCGGCAACACGGCGAGCGGCAACGGCAACCCGCTCCAGTGCCGCAACGTCTTCTGCCCGTAGCGCTGCCTATCCTCGAAGGGTGAGCGCACCCGCCGCCACCGAGGCCCTGCTCGAGGGTCTCAACGAGCCCCAGCGACAGGCCGTCCTGCACGGCGAGGGGCCGCTGCTGATCCTGGCGGGCGCCGGCTCGGGCAAGACGCGGGTGCTGACGCACCGGATCGCGCACCTGGTCGGCACCGGCCAGGCGGCCCCGGGCGAGATCCTCGCGATCACGTTCACCAACAAGGCCGCGCAGGAGATGCGCGAGCGGGTGGAGCTGCTCGTCGGCCGGCGGGCGCGGGCGATGTGGGTGATGACCTTCCACTCGGCCTGTGCGCGCATGCTGCGTGCCGACGCCGAGAAGCTCGGTTACACGCGCGGCTTCACGATCTACGACGAGCAGGACTCGCTGCGGCTCGTCAAGAACTGCATCGAGGAGCTGGACATCGACCCCAAGCGCTTCCCGGCGCGCGGTATCCGGCGCCAGATCTCGGACGCCAAGAACGCGCTCCTCGACGCCGAGGGCTACCGGCTCAAGGTCGGCAGCTTCTTCGAGCAGACCGCTGCCGACGTCTACGACCTCTACGAGCCGCGGCTGCACTCGGCCAACGCGATGGACTTCGACGACCTGCTGTTCCGCTGCGTGAACCTGTTCGAGCTGTTTCCCGAGGTGCGCGAGCGCTACCGCCGCTCGTTCCGGCACGTGATGGTCGACGAGTACCAGGACACCAACCGCGCCCAGTACCGCTGGCTCCAGCTGCTCTGCGAGGAGCACCGCAACATCGCGGTGGTCGGCGACGACGACCAGTCGATCTACCGCTTCCGCGGGGCCGACATCCGCAACATCCTCGACTTCGAGCACGACTGGCCCGACGCCGAGACGATCAAGCTCGAGCAGAACTACCGCTCGACGCAGACGATCCTGAACGCCTCCAACGCGGTGATCGCCAACAACCGCTCGCGCAAGGAGAAGACGCTCTGGTCCGAGCTGGGGGAAGGGGATCCGGTGCACGTGCGCGAGCTCGAGGACGAGCACGCCGAGGCGCGCTTCGCGGTGTCCGAGATCGAGAAGCTCGTCGACGAGGGCGGCTCGCGCGACGACATCGCCGTCTTCTACCGCGCCAACGCCCAGAGCCGCGTGCTCGAGGACATGCTGGTGCGCTTCGGCGTCCCGTACCAGGTGATCGGCGGCACGCGCTTCTACGAGCGGGCCGAGATCAAGGACGCGCTCGCCTACCTGACGCTGCTCGTCAACCGGTCCGACACGGTCGCCTTCGGGCGGATCGTCAACTCACCGCGCCGGGGCATCGGACAGACGTCGCAGGCACGCCTGGTCGGGCACGCCAACACGATCGGGACCCCCGTCTGGGAGGTGGCCGCCACGCCCGAAGAGGTCCCCGGACTGGCCACCGCCGCGGTCAAGGCGGTCGATCGCTTCATGTCGGTGATGGAGCGGCTGCGCGAGCGCGTCGACGGCGGTGCGGCGGTCGGCGACCTGCTCTCGGAGACGCTCGAGGAGACCGGCTACACCGACGCGCTGCGGGCCGAGCGGACGGTGGAGTCGCAGGTGCGGCTCGAGAACCTGGAGGAGCTGGTCGGCGTGGCGCGCGAGTACGACGCGACCGCCGAGGCACCGTCGGTCGAGGAGTTCCTCCAGCAGATCGCGCTCTTCTCCGAGCAGGACAACCTGCGCGACGAGCAGGGGCTGGTCACGCTGATGACGCTCCACAACGCCAAGGGGCTCGAATTCGGCACGGTCTTCATCATCGGG
>JBQGCL010000158.1:0-13014 GCA_052038485.1 Thermoleophilaceae bacterium
GTGCACCCGGCGCACGGCCTCGGCCAGCTCGGCGGGAGAGATGTTCTTGGTCACGTAGCCGCGCGCGCCGGCGCGGATCACGGCGATCACGTCCTCGGCGGCGTCCGAGACCGACAGCGCGAGGAAGGTCGGGCGCAGCCCAGCCGCGGCGGTGCGCCGGATCACCTCGACGCCGCCGCCCTCGGGCATGTGCACGTCGAGCAGCACCACGTCGGGCTCGTGCCTGGCGATCGCCTCCTCCGCCTCGTCCACGGTGCCGGCCCCGGCGAGGATCTCGAGCAGCGGCTCCAGCTCGGCGCGCACGCCCGAGCGGAACAGCTTGTGGTCGTCGACGATCACGACGCGCGGCTCGCTCATCGCTCCGCCTCCAGCACCAGCTCGACCTCGGTGCCGCTCTCCGGCGAGCTCGTGATGCGGGCGCGGCCGCCGTGGCGCTCCATTCGACCCACGATCGACTCGCGCACGCCGCGCCGGTCGGGCGGCAGCTCGGCCGGATCGAAGCCCGGGCCGCGGTCGCGCACGAACAGCTGGAGCTTCGACGGCGTGGCCTCGGCGTAGACGTCGACGGTCGACCCGCCGCCGAACTTGGCCGCGTTCGTGATCGCCTCCCGCGCGGCCGCGACGACGGCCTCGACCGCGGGGTCGAGGTCGCGGTCGCCCACGACGACCACCTCAACGGGCACGCCGTGGTTCTCCTCGACCTCGACGGCGGCCGCCTCCAGCGCCGGGGCGAGCCGGGCGGCCTGGCCGGGCGCCGGCCGCCCCGCCAGCCAGGCGCGCAGCTCGCGCTCCTGGCGGCGCGCCAGCGCGGCGACCTGCTGGGGGTCGTCGGAGCGCTGGACCAGCGCCAGCGTCTGGAGCACGGAGTCGTGCAGGTGGGCGGCGACCTCGGCGCGCTCCTGCGAGCGGATCCGCTCGGCGCGCTTCTCGGTCAGCGAGCGCACCAGGCGCAGCACCCAGGGCGCGAAGATCACGCTCAGCACGCCCACGGTTGCGATCAGCGCGAGCCCGACGTCGCGTGCGGCGTTGAGCGCGCCGGTCGCCTGGAGGAACGCGAAGCCGGCCGCGACCACCAGCGCGATGCCGAGGCCCGTGCGCGAGATCGAGGCGGCCGTGCGGCCGGCTGGGGTGACCTCGGGCTCGGCCTCCGCCGGCGCGGCGACGGCGGGAGCCGGACGGTTGGCGGCCGCGCCCGGCACGCCGGTCGCCGGCTCGGAGGTCACCCGCGACGACGACGAGGCCGACCCGCGCCAGATCAGCACCGCGCCGCTGGCGATCAGCACCAGCGGCCAGACCACCGCGTCCGAGAACCAGATCCCGAGCGCCCGGAAGGCGAGCAGCACGCTGAGCAGCAGCAAGCCGGTGCCGAGCGCCACCTCGACCGCGCGGCGGCCGGTGGGCAGCCGGCGCCGACCGGGAGCGTCGCCGGCCGGGATCACCAGCCAGGCGAGCAGGTAGAACGCGATCCCGAATCCGAACGCCGCGGTGGCGATCACGAACGCGAGCCGCACCAGTGCGAGGTCCACGCCGTAGCGCCGCGCGATGCCGGCGCAGACGCCGCCCAGCCACGCGTTCTGGCGGTCGCGCCGCAGGACCTCCGTCATCGCCGCCGGCCCAGCCCATTGGCGAGCAGGATCGCACCGGCCACCGCGCAGGCGACCGGTGCGAACACCGCGAACGTCAGGTCGATCGCGTCGACCGCGTCGAGCACCAGCAGGCCGCCGAACGCCACCAGGGCGAGGCCCGCCACCAGCCCCGGGATGTCCGGCCCGCCGCGCACTAGTCGCTCAGGCACCCGGTCGGCGTCATGTCCGGGTCCAGCTCGTTGTCACGGAACGGCCCGAAGTCGTGCTCGTCGAGGAAGTACTCGCCGAGGCTGTTCGTCACGCGCACCTCGCCGACGCCGACGTCGGCGCGCAGCAGCAGTCGGGTGTCCGTCGGCTTGGCGCTGGGCACGTCCTCGTAGTCGACGTCGACACCGCCGTGGTCGCGCCCGTAGAAGGAGACGTTGCCCATGCCGACCCTGGCGTCGGTCGCGACGCAGACGTCGTCGGGCACGACCACGCGCGCCTCGCCGATGCCCACGTCGAGGTCGAGCGGGACGTCGCCCTTGGGCAGGTCGGTGCCGCGCAGGTCGACGACCAGCTCGCCGATCCCGAGCTCGTAGTGGTCGCGCAGGTCGACGTTCGAGGCGGGCCGATACTCGCGCTGGCCGATGCCGCCGTCGAGGTCGATGTCGGCCGCGGCCACGACGCCCGCGGCCATCGCGATCGTCAGTGCCGGCGGGACGAGCCAGCGCAGCGGCCGGTGGAAGGCCGCGAACACGATCGACCCGCCCGCCGCGATCACGAACGCCGGGACGAGCCAGCCGGGCCCCGCCGCCGCCGCGAAGCCGGCGGCGAAGAACAGGAAGAAGCAGCCGATCAGGACGCCGATGCCGAGGAGGGCCCGGCGCGCGATGTCGCCCGCGTCGCCGCTCGGTCCCTCTCCTGAGACGAGCCACCACACGAGCACGCCGGTACCGACCAGAACGGCGAGCGGGATTCCAATCCCCGCAAAGAGAGCCCCGCCTGCGAGAAGAAAGGGGAAGGCGATCAGCAGCGCCACCACCACCGCGAAGATCACCCAGCCGCGGTTGCGCCCCTGCGCACCGGGCGCCAGCGCCGCCTCTTCACCCTCGTTCGGGACCAGCAGCAGTGCGGCCAGGTAGAGCAGCAGGCCGCTGCCGGCGACGAACACGAGCGCGACCGCGCCGATGCGGAACAGCAGCGGGTCGACGTTGAAGTAGCGCCCCAGTCCGCCGCAGACCCCGCCGATGATGCGGTCGCTGCGTGAGCGGGTCAGGCGCTTCGGTCCGTTGGCGTTGGCTTCCATTTCAGTCCTCCGATGACGGGTCGAGTGTCCGTCATCGAGAGTGCCGCCGGCGGGGCGCCCCGCCAATTGGGAATGCTCCCTAGGGGGAGGCCCCTACCCGACGCTAGAATTGAGTGTTCACAAGGGGGCGAATCAGCTTCGACGTGGGGCGTGATTTTCCCGGTGTGGCGAGTCGAGGACTCCGGGTTGGCCTCGTTAAATGACCCCGGAAAACCATATGTGCGGACCGTAATCACGAGTTCGCCCTCGCCGCTTAATTAGGTGAGGGAGTCGCACCGGGCAGCCCGCGGCCCGGATCAGCGGCTTCATATAGCGGGCTCACCTCGGCGACAGGATCCTCGGTCGCCGGGGGACACTCTTAGGAGGGTGTGGCGCCGGGACCGTACCCCGCGGACCGACCTACCCGGTGGCCGAGATCAGACTCCGACGGGAACACTCGTAGTAAGCATCGGGAAGATGTTCCGCGGACGCCGGGGCAGTACCGGCCGCCTCCATCAGACCGCCTGGGGCGCGGGCGCCGCGAACGGCAGCCGCGCCGCCAGCGCGGCTCCCGCCATCAGGACCGCGGCCAGGGCCGCCAGGCCCGCCTCGAGCGAGCCGGCGTCCTTGGCGGCGCCGACCACGATCGGACCGAACAGGCCGCCCGTCACCCCGATCGTGTTGATCAACGCGATCGCGCCCGCGGCGGCGCGCCCGCTCAGGAGCGAGGTCGGCATCGCCCAGAACGCCGGGATCGCGCCGAGCAGGCCGAACGCGCAGACGGCCAGCGTGAGCGGCCCGAGCTCGGCCGGGAGCAGCGCCGTGCCCGCCAGGCCCGCCGCGCCGAGCAGCATGCCGATCACCACCCAACGGCGTCGGTCGCCGCTGCGGTCGGAGCGTCTGCCGATCACGATCAGCCCGGCCGATCCGAGCGCCATCGGGAAGCCGGCCAGCAGGCCCAGCTCGATCCCGCTGAGCTCGCCGACGCGCTCGACGATGTCCGCGAACCAGAAGATCGTCCCGTAGCTCGCGAAGTTGATCGTGAAGTAGACGACCGCGCAGTGGAGGATCCGCCGGTCGCCCATCGCCTGGCGCAGCGTGAACGCCTGACGCGCCTCGCGGGCCGCCGCCTCGGCCGCCAGCTCACGCTCGAGCCCGTCCCGCTCGTCCGGCGCCAGCCAGCTCGCCTCCGCGGGCGAGCCCGGCAGCACGCGCAGCACCCAGAAGCCGACCGCGATCGCGGGCAGCCCCTGCACCAGGAACAGCCACTGCCAGCCCTCGAGTCCGAGCACTCCGTCCAGCTCCAGCGTGGCGCCGGACAACGGCCCGCCGACCACCGAGGCGATCACGATCCCGAGCAGGAAGATGCTCATCGCGCGGGCGCGGTCGCGCTCCGGGAACCAGCACGCGATCAGGTAGACGACGCCGGGGAAGAAGCCCGCCTCGCCGACGCCGAGCAGGATGCGCGCTATCACCAGCGAGGCCCCGTTCCAGACGAACGCCGTGCCCGCCGCCACGATCCCCCAGCTGATCATGATCCGGCCCATCCACCGGCGCGCGCCGAACCTGTGCAGGGCGAGGTTGCTGGGGATCTCGAGAGCGACGTAGCCGGCGAAGAAGATCCCGGCGGCGAGCCCGAACACCGTCGACGAGATCGCCAGGTCGCGCGTGAGCTCGGTCTCGGCGAACGTGATGTTCACGCGGTCCGCGTACGCGATCACGTGCATCAGCACGAGGATCGGAAGCAGACGCCGGAACGCGAGCGCGACCGCCCTGTCGGTCGGCGTCACTGGACCGGGATCAGCTTGGAGATCCCGTAGCCGCCGCCCTTTCGGGCCAGTGCCTTGAAGCGGCCCGGCACCGCCAGCCGGACGGTCACCTTCGCGCTCCCGTCCCTGCCGGTGCGAGCTCTGGCGCCGGCGAAGCTGACGCGTGCTCCCCTGACCGGGCGGCCGTGCCGCGTCACCGTGACCCGTGCGCCGGCGACCCGGACCCGCAATGTCTTCCGGCCCGGCGTGGGGGTGAAGTGCAGCAGCGCGCTGGTGGGGCCGAAGGTGAGCGTGCAGCCCGGGTCCGAGGGGGCGATCAGCCAGTGCAGCTGCCCGCCGAGCGTCGGGATGGTGTCCAGGCCTTCCGACTCGCCGCAGACTCGCATCTCGAGCTCCAGCTTTCGCTTGCCCGTCTTCGTGTCGACGGCCCACACCTGGTAGGTCCCGTTGCGCTCCCCGGCGAGCAGCAGCCTGCCCTTCCTGAACACCGCGCCGGTCACGCCGGTCGGCGGCACGGCGCCCGTCAGCCGCCGCGCCGCCCGCAGGGGCGCGGTTCTGCCGGCCACGATCTCGCTCGACCGGTAGGCCAGCAGGTCGTTGCCGCTGCTGGTCCAGACCAGCTTCCCGTCCGGCGAGGTCTCCGCCCACATCGCCTTCGGGATCTCGGCCGGGTCGAGCTTCACGTAGTACTCCCAGGCGAGCGTGGCCGGGTCCACCACCCCGAACGACCCGGTGCCGCAGGTGTTGCCGCCGCCGTTCGGGTCGTAGCACTCGAGCGGCAGCAGCACCCGGCCCCGGTTCCAGGTCGGATCGCCGATGTGGTTGTAGCCCTCCGTCGCCTTCACGGCCGCCGGGATCGCCATCCCCACGCCGGCGGTCTGGCGCAGCGACCGATCCGTCCGCCACAGGCCCTCGAAGACACCGACGAAGAACACCCGCCGCTGCGCCGGATCCGAGGTCAGGCCCTGCCAGTACGTCGTCGGGATCGAGCTCGCGCCGGTCAGCAGCCAGTGGCCCGGGTCGCGCGCCTGCGCCGCCGGCGCGACGCACAGGCAGGCCGCGAACACGAGCAGCGCCCGCTTCAGGCCGCCTTCTCCAATCGCTCGGCGAGCCGGTTCATCCCGCGCTCGCGCGCGGCCGCCGCGCCGCCGCGCAGGTCGGTCGGGCTGTCGGGCGGCAGCTTCACTTCGATGTCCTGAAGGGTGGCGATCTCCTTGAAGCGCAGCAGCTCGTCGCGCTGCTCGATCAGCGCCTTGCGCACGGTCGGCTTGGTCTCGCGCACGGCGGCGTCGAGCGCCGCCTGGAGCGAGCCGTGCCTGCTCAGCAGCTCGGCGGCGGTCTTCTCGCCGATCCCCTTCGCGCCGGGGATGCCGTCCGAGGGGTCGCCGCGCAGCGCGATGAAGTCGGGCACCTGATCCGGGTCGATGCCGTAGCGCTTGCGCACCTCGGCCGCGTCGACGGTTTCGGCGCCCTTCCCGCCGGTGCGGATGTAGAGCACCTTCACGCGGTCCCCGGCGCACTGGTACATGTCGCGGTCGCCCGTCATCACGAGCGCCTGGCCACCCGCCTCAGCCTCGCGGCGGGCATAGGAGCCGAGCAGGTCGTCGGCCTCGTACGAGTCGGAGTCGGCCACGATCCAGTTGAACGCCTCGAAGAAGGAGCGCGCGTCGGCGAACTGCGGTGCCAGCGTGTCGGGCACCTCGGGTCGCTCCGCGTGGTAGCCGTCGTACAGCTCGAGGCGGTAGTCGGCCGCGTCGGGCCCGAAGCAGAGCACGACCGCGCGCGGATCGTGCAGCTCGAGCTCGCGCAGGATCAGGTTGGCCGTGCCGAGCAATGCGTTGACGGGCCCGCCGTCCTTGCCCTTGATCGAGTCGGGCAGCGCGTAGAAGGCGCGGAAGAGCATCGAGGGCGCGTCGACGGCGAGCAGCGGTCCGGCCACGCCGTGGACGCTACCGTCTCGGGCGATCGCTTCCGCGTCCGAGCCCAACGACGCCACGCCGTTCCTACCGGAGCGCCGCTCGCTGTCGGCGCTGCGCGAGAGCGTCCAGGGCTGCCGCGGCTGCCATCTCTGGCGCGGGGCCACCCAGGCCGTCTTCGGCGACGGCCTGAAGCGGGCGCGGGTGATGCTGATCGGCGAGCAGCCGGGCGACAAGGAGGACCTCGCCGGCAAGCCGTTCGTCGGCCCGGCCGGCCGCGAGCTCGACCGCGGGCTGGAGGCCGCCGGCATCGAGCGCACGCAGGCCTACGTCACCAACGTGGTCAAGCACTTCAAGTTCGAGGAACGCGGGCGGCGGCGCATCCACCAGACGCCCAAGCGCTTCGAGATCGAGGCGTGCAGGCCGTGGCTGGACGAGGAGCTCCTGGCCGTCGAGCCCGAGGTCGTGGTGCTGCTCGGCGCGACCGCGGCGAAGGCGCTGCTCGGCAGCTCGTTCCGCGTCACACAGCACCGGGGCGAGCTGCTCGACTCGGAGCTCGCCCCGATCGTGAGCGCCACGATCCACCCTTCGGCGATCCTGCGGGCGCCCGACGACACGGCCCGCGCGGCCGAGCGCGAGGCGTTCGCGCGCGACCTGAGCGTCGTCGCCGGCGCGCTCAGCCGCTAGTCCGGCCGGCCGGCTCCTGCGCCGCGAGCGCTCGCAGGTTGCGCGCCGCGCGGCCGATCAGCCCCGTCACCATCAGCGCCGCGATCGTCAGCCCGATCACGTCGAGCACGGTCAGGCCGAGCCCGGCGAACTCGAAGCCCAGGCCGACCCCGAGCGCGATCAGCGTGTTGACCACGATCAGCCCGAGCCGGGCCTCGGTGGGACCGAGGCGCCCGTAGCCGAGCGTGAAGACGCCGAAGGCGTAGGTCTCGAGGTAGGTGTTGATCGACAGCACCAGGTAGGCGATCACGATCGTCAGGCCGACCGCGAGCAGCATCCAGGGCGACAGCCCGAGGCCGAGCCCGATCACCGCGGTGGCGAGGGCGTCGACGAGGTGGTCGAGGTAGTAGCCGTACTTGGGCCGCTCGATGCCGCGCACCCGCGCCAGCGTGCCGTCGAGCGAGTCGCCGAGCCAGTGGAGGACGAGCAGCGCCGACGCCGCCCACAGCCACGCCGTGTCGCCGTTCGAGAGCAGGTAGGCGCCGGCGATCCCGAACGCGGCCAGCACACCGAGCGCGGTCATGTGATCGGGCATCACCCGGGGCGGCAGGCGACGAGCGATCCACTCGAGCACACGGCCCTCGTGACGGGCGAGCAGGAACTCCTTGCTGCGGGGTGCGTCCATGGCCTTTCTCCTTATCAACCATCGGTCAATAAGAGGTAGGCCGCAGATGCGAAGCGGTTACGCGACGCGCTCGCTCAGCCGGCGCGCAGCGCCCGCGACCGCTCGGCCACCGGCTGCAGGAAGTCCGGCAGCGGGCGGACCAGGCCGCGGCCGGTCTCTCGCTCCCAGATCTGCTCGAGCTGGGCGAGGTGCTCGTCCATGACCTCGTCGATCAGCGCGAAGTCGGCGGCGCGGACAGCGGTGAGCGTGCGGTTGTGGATGTCGATCGTCCAGTCGGGCACGAGCGGCGCGTGCATCGCCATGTCGCGCGCGATCTCGAGCTGACGCAGCAGTGTGCGCATCAGGCCGACGATCGTCGAGTTGCGCGTGGCTCGCGCCAGCGCCAGGTGGAACTTGAGGTCGAGCTGCAGGAAGAGGTCCTCGTGGCTCAGGAAGTCGTCGCTCGCGGCCAGCTCCCGCTGGCGGTCGATCGTCTGCAGCATCACCGCGAAGTCCTCCTCGGTGGCGTGCACCGCAGCCAGCTGCGCAACCCGCGGCTCGAGCAGCCGGCGCGCCTCGAGCACACCCGAGATCTCGCCGAAGCGGATCTCCTGGCGGCTGCGCAACAGCTCGCGCGGCACCAGCTCGGAGGCCACGAAGATCCCGCCGGTCTGGCCGCGCCGGACCTCCAGCACGCCGGCCTCGGTGAGCGTCTTGATCGCCTCGCGCAGGGTCGGCCGGCTGATCCGCATCTGCGCCGCCAGGTCGCGCTCGGACGGCAGCCGGTCGCCCGTGTGCAGGTCGCCGCCCTTGATCTGCTCGGCGATCTGCTCCACGGCCTCCTCGAACGTCCGGCGAGTCGAGACGGGCTCGAACGAGCGCATGGTCGATGCGATCATCGCATCGCGGGCGAGCGCCGCGCGGCATCCACGCGCTCGAGCGCCTGCCGCTCAGCCACGTCGAGCGGCGTGTCGCCCTCGGCGGCGGAGGTCGCGATCGCCGCGTCGAGGCGGTCCATCGCGTGCTCGATTCGGGCCCGCTCGGCCTCACGGTCGCCGAACCACTCGCCCGCCACGTGGATCAGCCCGCCGCAGTTGGCCAGGAAGTCGGGCACATAGAGGATCCCGCGCTCCATCAGCGTCCCGGCCACGGAGCGGTCGGTGAGCGGGTTGTTGGCCGCGCCCGCCACCACGCGGACGTCGAGCGCGCGCGCCAGCTCGTCGTCGATCAGCCCGCCGCCGGCGCAGGGCGCCAGCACGTCCAGCTGCATCGACAGGATCGCCTCCGCCGACGCGGAGATCTCGTTGCCGTGCTCGGCGGCGAAGCGCTCGCAGCGCTCGTAGTCGAGGTCGCACCCAACCACGTGCGCGCCCTCCGCGACGAGCTGCGCCGCCAGCGCCCCGCCGACCTTGCCGAGGCCGATCACACCGACCCTGCGGCCGGCCAGGTTGTCCGATCCGGTCTGGGCGGCGAGCCCGCGCCGCATCGCCGCGAGCACGGTCTCGGCTGTCACCGGGGAGGGGTCGCCGCCGCCGCCGTTGGTCTCGGAGCGGCCGACGCAGTAGCGCGTGAAGCTCGCCATGTGGTCCATGTCCGCGGTCGTCGTGCCGATGTCCTCGGCCGTGATGTAGGAGCCGCCGAGACCCTCGATCACGCGGGCGGCCGCCTCGAGCCGGTCGAACCGCTGCGAGTCATCGCCGTCGTCGATCATCACGGCCTTGCCGCCGCCGAGCTCGAGCCCGGCCGCCGACGCCTTCAGCGTCATCGTGCGCGCCAGGCCCATGACGTCCTCGAGCGCCTCCCTCAGGCCGCCGGCGTAGCTCTTCATCCGCAGGCCGCCGAGCGCGGGGCCGAGCACGGTCGAGTGCACGGCCACGATCAGGCGCATCCCCGTCCGCGCGTCCTGCCGAATCACGATCTGCTCGTGCGCGTCGCCGGACAACAGGTCGGCGCGCGGTCGCAGCGGTCGGGGTGGGGAAATGGTCACGACCCTTGACCTTATACCCGGTTCCGGCAGACGACAACTGGTATTGGATCCTCGCTTCCGGGTACCACCAATGGTAAGTTGAGTTCACCAATGGCGAGGGAGACGACACTTCCGCGGCGCCGTACGCCTGTTTTCACGCCGCGTCCGCGCAGACAGGGCATTCCCAGCGAGGGCCGGGTCCTGCGCGAGGTCAACCTCGACGACAAGTACGTGCTCGAGCAGGGCCGCGTCCTGATCACCGGCGTGCAGGCGCTCGTGCGGCTCGTGCTCGATCAGCACCGCGCCGACCGGCGGCGCGGCCTCACCACCGGAACCCTGATCTCGGGCTACCAGGGCTCGCCGCTCGGCGGGCTCGACATCGAGCTGTCCCGCAACCGCGAGCTGCTCGAGCAGCACCTCGTCCACCACGCGCCCGGGCTCAACGAGGAGCTCGGCGCGACCTCGGCCTGGGGCAGCCAGCTCACCGGCCAGCTGCCCGGCGCCAAGCACGACGGCGTGCTCGGCATGTGGTACGGCAAGGCCCCCGGCCTCGATCGCGCCGCCGACTCCCTGCGCCACGGCAACTACGTCGGCGTCTCACGCACCGGCGGCGGGCTCGCCGTCGTGGGCGACGACCCGGCCTCCAAGTCGTCCACGATCCCGAGCGCGTCGGAGTCGCTGCTCGCGAGCCTGCACATGCCGGTCTTCTTCCCCGGCACGCCGGCCGAGACCATCGAGCTCGGCCTGCACGCCTACGCGTGCTCGCGCGCCTCCGGACTGTGGGCGGGCTTCAAGATCGTCACAAGCGTGGCCGACGCGGTCGGCACCGCGACCGTGGGCCCCGACCGCGTCTCCCCGGTCATGCCGGACCTCGGCTACGAGCACGTCCCGAACGGCAACCTGCTGCCGCCCGCCTCGCTCGACCTCGAGCGCACGCTGCTCGGCGTCCGCACCGAGCTCGCGCTCGCCTATGCCCGCGAGAACGACGTCAACCCCATCGAGGGCGACCGCGACGCCAGGCTCGGCATCGTCGCCGCCGGCAAGTCCTACTACGACGTCAGGCACGCGCTGCGCAACCTCGGGCTGAGCGACCTGTCCGGCATCCGGCTGCTCAAGCTCGGCATGATCTGGCCGCTCGAGACCCAGACCGTGCGCGAGTTCGCTCAGGGGCTCGACGAGGTCCTCGTGGTCGAGGAGAAGGGGCCGTTCATCGAGAGTCAGCTCAAGGAGGCCCTCTACGGGACCCCCAACGCCCCGCGCATCGTCGGCACGCGCGACCACGAGGGCAACACGCTGCTGCCGGTCGAGCTCGATCTCGACGCCGACCTGATCGCCCGCGCGATCGCCGCGCGCCTGCGCGAGCGCGGCGTGAGCGTCGAGTCGGTCGAGGCCGCGATCGCGCGGCTCGACGAGCTGTCCGGCCGCCCGGCCGAGCTGCCGATGGCCCAGCGCGCCCCGTTCTTCTGCTCGGGCTGCCCGCACAACTCGTCGATCAAGGCGCCCGAGGGCACGCTCGTCGGCGCCGGCATCGGCTGCCACACGATGGTCCTGCTCAACCCGGAGGGCAAGGGCGAGATCACCGGCATCACGCAGATGGGCGGCGAGGGCGCGCAGTGGATCGGCCAGGCGCCGTTCACCGACGACCGGCACCTCGTCCAGAACCTCGGCGACGGCACCTTCCACCACTCCGGCTCGCTGGCGGTCCGCGCGGCCGTGGCCGCCGGCGTGAACATCACCTACAAGCTGCTCTACAACGAGCACGTCGCGATGACCGGTGGCCAGCAGATCGAGGGCCAGATGTCGGTACCCGACCTGACTCGCTGGCTGGAGCTCGAGGGCGTGCGCCGGATCATCGTCACGGCCGAGGACACGAGCCGCTACAAGGGCGTCGAGCTCGCCTCGATCGCAGAGCTGCGCGACCGCTCGCAGCTGCTGCCCGCCCAGCAGGAGCTGGCGGGGGTCGAGGGCGTCACCGTCCTGATCCACGACCAGGAGTGCGCCGCCGAGAAGCGGCGCGCCCGCAAGCGCGGCAAGCAGGCCGAGCCGGCCGAGCGGATCTGGATCAACGAGCGCGTCTGCGAGGGCTGCGGCGACTGCGGTGAGAAGTCCAGCTGCCTGTCCGTGCAGCCGGTCGAGACCGAGTTCGGGCGCAAGACCCAGATCCACCAGGCCTCCTGCAACAAGGACTACTCCTGCCTCGAGGGGGACTGCCCCTCTTTCCTCACCGTCGTGCCCGGCAAGCGTGCCCGGCACGAGACGCCGGAGCTGGCGGTCGAGCTGCCCGAGCCGCGGCGGCTCGTGGGCGAGTCCGATTTCGCCGTCCGCATGATGGGCATCGGCGGGACCGGCGTCGTCACCGTCAACCAGGTGCTCGGCATGGCGGGGCTGATGGACGGCCTGCACGTCTCGGGGCTCGACCAGACCGGCCTCTCCCAGAAGGGCGGCCCCGTGGTGTCGGACCTGCGCATCTCGAGCGCGCCGCTCGCCGCCGCGCCGAAGGCGCCGGCCGGCTCGATCGACCTCTATCTCGGCTTCGACCTGCTGGGCGCCGCCAGCGACAAGAACCTGATCACGGCCGCGCCCGACCGCACGGTCGCGGTCGTCTCCACGAGCGCGGTGCCGACAGGCCGCATGGTGATCGACGTCAACGAGCGCTTCCCGCAGCTGTCCGACCAGCTCGACCGCATCGACCTCGTCACCAAGTCCGAGCACAACCTCTACCTCGACGCGCAGGAGCTCTCGGAGCGCCTGTTCGGCGACCACATGATGAGCAACACGCTCGCCCTCGGCGCGGCCTACCAGCGCGGCATGCTGCCGGTCTCGCGCGAGGCGCTAGAGCAGGCGATCCGGCTGAACGGCGCGGCCGTCGATAAGAACCTGGCCGCGTTCGCCTGGGGCCGGGCCGTCGTGGCGGCCCCGGACGAGGTCGAGCGCGCCACGCGCCCGCCGGCGGTGCCGGAGCGCGAGCTGACCGAGGCCGAGCGCGAGCTCGTCGGCCTCGCGGTCAACGGCGACCGGGGCGAGCTGCGCCGGCTGGTGGAGATCCGGGTACCCGAGCTGGTGGCCTACCAGGACGAGGCCTACGCGCGCCGCTACGCCGAGACCGTCCGGCGCGTGCACGTCGCCGAGCAGGAGCGCACGCCCGGCCACTCGGAGCTGGCCGAGGCCGTCGCGCGCCAA